>JBOGWU010000001.1:0-35803 GCA_050693935.1 Actinomycetota bacterium
GCGCCGGCTCGATAAATCGGGTCGTCCATCGCTCCACCTAGGGGGTCGCGGCGCGCACGCGCGTGCGCTGCCCTGTCGATGCTCATGGTCGCATAGGGTCCCGATTTACGGATGAGAACGAACAAGAGGCGACTCACTCGACCCGAGCGCACGATCGGTCTCTGCGGCCTTGCGCTTTACGCACTCTCACTGGTCCCCCGGTGGGGATGGCTGACCACACCCGCGGCGAGGCTCGGCGACATCGGCAGGCTCCCCGGTTCCACGGGCAACTTCAACGCCTACTTCGGTTACGGCTGGCCGTTGGAGATTGCGATAGCACTGGGTCTCGGAGTGAGCGTGATCGTACTTGGCCGCAAGCTCGTGGCACTGCGGCCGCCCCGCTTCGTCTACCTCTTCTCTGGCGCGCTAATCACGGCGCTGGTTATCGTCTCGCTCATGCAGGGGCCCACAGAGACTGGTTTCGAGAGCGTTCGAGGTGTGGAGGTGGGCCGCGGGCCGCTCCTCGGCGTCGCGCTCATTCCCTCCGTGCTGATTCTGCTGGCGGGAGCCGGCTTCGCCAAGGGCCACCACCGGGCCCGGGGGCGCCGGCGCTATCGATCCGGGAAACCCGGCTGAGCCGGTGCCATAGTGCGCTATGACGCGACACCAACTCACCGGAGATTCCACCGGTTTCGGCCACAGAATCAGCGCCCAGCCGCCGATCTAGTACTGAGTCCCCGGGGGCATTGGCGGGACCGGCATGGTTTGGGATGATTCAGGTCTGTAAACGAGGTCTCTGCGGAGGCCGGGAGGGGAGAAATGGACATCGACACCGGACTATTTCAGCTCGTGACGCTGGCGCTGCTAGGCGTCACGCTGTTGGTATTGGTAGTGACGCTTATGAGCCTGAACAAGCTGACCAAGAAGCTCGAAGGCCTCGGAACGAGCGGCGCACACTCGATGCACGCGGCCCATGCGCACGAGGATCACTCACAGGAGGACCACGAGCACCAAGACCATCACGACGACCACGCGCACCACGACGAGCCCGAACCCGCGGACTACTCGCCGCCGGCAGCCTCCGCCGCCTCCGAACCCGCCCCCGAGACGGTCGGCGCAGCCCCGGTGGCCACCGGCGAACCCTCGGCCGGATTCGAGCGGCCCGAGGAGGTGGCTCACGAGCAACAAGAGGTCGCGCCCGAGCCGGTGGCGACCGACTCCCCGATCGAGCAAGAAACGGCACCCATTCAACAGGAGCCGGAGCCGGTGGCCGCGGAACCCGAGTCGGTGGCCGCGGAACCCGAGCCCGTGGCTGCGGAACCCGAGCCGGTGGCCGCGGAACCCGAGCCGACCAGCACCGGGTTCGAAGACGCTCCCGAGGAGCAACCCTTCGAGCGCGAGGGGCGATGGTGGTTCAAGCGCGGTGACGAGCTCCTCGTCTACGACGAGCAGACCGGCCAATGGGGGCCCGCCCCGGTCCCGACGACCCCCGCCGCCGCTCCGGTTCCCGAGGGTGGCGACGCCACCTGGGGACGGCCCCAGGACGGAGGCCAGGCTCAGGGAGACTGGAGTCAGGAGCAGACCCAGGTCTGGGGGCAGACGGAGCCGTCTCAGCAGCAGGGTGAAGCCGCGGCTCCCGCAAGCACCTTCTGGAAGTGCCGGCCTTGCGGAGCGATCAACGGCGCGACCGCCACCGCCTGCCGGATGTGCTTCACACCGAAGGGCTAGGCACTAAGAAGAAGCCGCAAGCGATCTCAGACGCCGCCCGCCGGGCAACCGTGGGTCCCGTCCCATCATCGTCAATAAGAAGAAGCCGATCCAGATCAGCGCGCCGAGGGCAAACGCAACCCTCGTCCCCATCGCTCCGGCCAACGAGGCTGCATATATGAGCGCGGGCCACGCGAACCCGAAGACCACCGACTGCAGGCCGTGCCAGCGCAACCGCTCGTCGCGGCCGAGCGCGTAGGTAAGGAGGCCGGTCAGCGGCGGAAAAAGGTAGGCGAGGGCAGCCATGGAGTGAAGACTCTAAGTGGTCCGCCCGTAAGTAGAGTGACCCTATGGCCAACCGACTCGCCTCGGAGAACAGCCCCTACCTCCTCCAGCACAAGGACAACCCGGTCGACTGGCAGCCCTGGGGTCGCGAGGCCTTCGAAGAAGCGGCCCGGCGCGACGTGCCTGTGCTGCTGTCGGTCGGCTACGCGGCATGCCACTGGTGCCATGTCATGGAGCACGAGTCCTTCGAGGACGATGCGACGGCAACCTTGATGAACGAAAACTTCGTGTCGATCAAGGTAGACCGCGAGGAACGTCCCGACGTCGACTCCGTCTACATGGATTCGGTACAAGCGATGAGCGGCCAGGGCGGATGGCCGATGACCGTGTTTTTGACCGCGGAGGGCGTTCCCTTCTACGGCGGGACGTACTTTCCGCCCGAGCCGCGCCACGGCATGCCCTCCTTCAAACAGTTGCTGGTCGCGATCACCGACACCTGGCGCAACCGGCGCGACGAGGTCGAGCAACAGGGCGAGAAGCTGGTCGATCACATCGGTCAGCTCGGCAAGCTCTCCGCCTCTAGGGAGGACATCACCGCGGGAGTGCTGGACGAGGCCCTGCGAGGGCTCTCGGCGAGCTTCGACAACCAGTTCGGTGGCTTTGGCGGCGCGCCCAAGTTCCCCCAGCCGATGAACGTCGACCTTCTGCTTCGACTGGCGCGCCGTGGCAACGAAGAGGCGAGCAACATGGCTCTCCGAACGCTCGGCGCCATGTCGTCGGGAGGCATGTTCGATCAGCTCGCCGGAGGCTTTGCCCGCTATTCCGTCGACGCCACGTGGACGGTTCCTCATTTCGAGAAGATGCTCTACGACAACGCACAGTTGCTCCGCAGTTACGCGCGCGCCTTCGCCGCGACCGACGTAGTCCGTTTCAAAGCGGTGGCCGAAATGACGGCGCGCTGGCTGCTGGCAGAGATGCGCGACGAGAGCGGCGGTTTCTACTCGAGCCTCGATGCCGACTCCGAGGGCGAGGAGGGCAAGTTCTACGTCTTCGCCCTCGACGAGATCCACGCGGCGCTGGGCGAGAACGCCGGCGCGGCGATCGCGGCCTTCGGCTTTACGGAGGAGGGCAACTTCGAGGGCTCCAACATCCCGGTATACGCACAAGAGCCGGCCGACATCGAAGCGTCGAATGAAGCGCGCAGCAGGTTGCTCGCCTACCGCGAACAACGCGTGCGACCCGGAACCGACACCAAAGTGTTGACCTCGTGGAACGCCCTTACTGCATCTGCCCTAGCGGAGGGGGGAGCCCTGCTGGGAAAGCCGGAGTGGATCGCGGCGGCGGTCGAAGCGATGCGCTTTATCTCCTCGACCCTGATCGTCGAGGGTCGCATGATGCGTTCCTACCGGCGGACGGAGGACGGCAGGGCGCAGGTCAAACACCTCGGCTGTGCGGAGGACTACGCCTTCTTCCTCGAGGCATGCCTGACGATGTGGGAGACGACCTCCGACGAACACTGGTTGCTCGAGAAGGCGCGGTGGGCGGCGGACGAGGCGATCAGGCTCTTCCACGACGACGCCAACGGCGGCTTCTTCACCACGGGCTCCGATGCAGAGAAGCTCATCGTGCGTCCCAAGGACCTCTTCGACAATGCGGTTCCGTCCGCCAACTCCGTGCTGGCACTCGAGCTTCAACGACTGGCTCTGCTCACCGGCCGGAAGGATCTCGAGGACGTCGCGCTCGGAGCGATGAAACTGTTGAGCGATGCCGCCGGGCGCAGTCCGCTCGGTTTCGGAACCCTGCTGAGCGCGATGGAGTTCTACACCGGCGACCCCGTCGAGATCGTAATCGTGGGCCGAGGCTCCGGCGATCTGGTTCAGGCCGTTCAGCGCAACTACTGGCCGAGCAAGGTGCTCATCGCCCTCGAGGAGCCGCGCGCCGACATGGCCGGGGACATTCCCCTGCTCGAGGGCCGTACCCAGCCCGACCGCGCCACCGCCTACGTCTGTCGGCGCGGCGTCTGCGACCTGCCGGTTCACGACGCCGAGTCGATGTTTCGACAGATTGAAGGCACCTAGCTCGGTGGACGAGTTGCGCGTCAACCGGCGGCTCGTGATACCCCCGGACGAACTCGAGGAGCGATTCACCACCTCGTCGGGGCCAGGGGGGCAGCATGCGAACAAGGTGTCCACACGCGTCGAGCTGGATTGGAATGTCGAAACGTCGCGGGCGCTCGGCCCCCGTCAACGCGAACGCATCAAGACCAAGCTTGGCCGGCGAATCGACTCCAGCGGGGTGTTGCGGGTCGCAAGCGAGAAGCACCGTTCGCAGCTCCGCAATCGCACCGAAGTGCGCTCGCGCCTGGCACAACTGGTGGCCGGCGCACTGGTGGTCGAGAAGCCAAGAGTCAAGACCAAGCCCACACGCGCCGCGAACCAGCGCCGGCTACAGGACAAGAAGAGGCGCTCGCAGATCAAGCGAGCGCGCCGCGTCACCCCCGACGACTAGGTGCTCCGCACACCGGCGTCACTGGAGACAGAACTCGTTGCCCTCGGGGTCCTGCATGACGATCCAGAACTCGCCGCGCTCCTCCGTCTCGCGAAGCTTGGTGGCGCCAAGTCCCTGCAGTCGCTCGGACGCGTCGAGGACTCGACCGCGAGACCCTTCGTCGCGCGGGAGACCCACGTTCAGGTCGAGATGGACCCGGTTCTTGACCGACTTGGGCTCGGGCACGCGCTGGAAGAGGAGCCGCGGTCCTTCCCCGGCCGGGTCGACGACCGCGCTCATCGAGTTCCACTGTTCCTCCGGTATGCCTTGCTCGCGCAGCCAGTCCTCCCAGGAGTCGAAGCCGGGCGGTGGGTCCTGGAGCTTGTATCCGAGAGCGGCCGACCAGAACGCGGTCATCCCGGCCGGGTCGGCACAGTCGAAGGTCACCTGAAAGGGAACGGCCACCATCACCCTCCTTGTCGATTCGTCACGTGGTTCGCGACGCCAGCACGCAGAACTCGTTGCCCTCCGGATCGGCAAGGACGATCCACGATTGGTCGCCCTGGCCGACGTCGACGCGACGGGCGCCGAGCCCCTCGAGGCGGGCAACCTCGGCCGCCTGGTCTTCGGGGCGAAGGTCGAGGTGCAGACGGTTCTTGAGGGACTTCGGCTCCGGGACGCGCGCAAACAGGAGTCCGGGTAGCCGGTCAGTCGCGGGCCGGATCTCGAACTCCTCCGGATCGTCGTTGACCACGACCCACTCCAGCGCGGCCGCCCACCACCGGCCCAGCGCGCCTGGATCGCCGGAGTCCACCATGACCTGCTCCCACTCCACCGCCATCAGCTCAACATCCCAACTCTTAAGGGAACTGCCACCATCACCCTCCTTGTCGATCGCACGAGCCGTTGACTCAGCGGCGGATCCTTAGAACGCTACCGGGACTTCGACGAACGGCTGCATGCGGCCGAATTCGAGGTGCGCCGTGCGCAGGCACGTCAGGCTGTCGATGTGCCGCCACACGCCCCTCTCCTTACGGAATAACTCGATTCCCATGTCGGCGATCTCGGAGTTCGCGCAGCACCGAGTCGACCCATCGGGATCCTCGTAAAGCACCTGCATCATCCGTTCGGGAAGCGCGCGCGCCGCTCCTACGATCTTGAATTCGTCGTTGTGAGCGCTGAACGCCCAGGCCGGCATCTCGTAGCGGCTCTTGGCACGAAGCGCGTTACGAAACGAGTTGAACTCGATGTCTCGCCCGTCGTACCGCAAATAGGTGAAGGTCATGGTGGGTACGGGGACCACCCCGAACCGCGCCCTAGCGGCCACGCCTTCAAAGATCGCATCGGGATGGCTCTCGAACGAGTCGCAATGAGCCCAGGCCCACGATTGGGCGTGCGCGTGACCCCAACGATGAGACTGGCTCCCGCGCACGCGCTCGAACTCCAATGTCTCTCCGTCAAGCGAGACGGTGCCGGTAAACGGGATGCTCAGGTTCGGGGCGCACAAGGTCGAAACCTTGTGCTCGGCGCGCTGACGGAGCGGCTGCGGCAGGTGTTGAAAGCAGCGATCGGAGGGTTCAATGTCGAACGACCACCCCAGTCTGCGTCCCCCATCGGCATGAACCTCTCCCTCGAGATGGGTCTCGCTCACCCACGCGTCTCCCACGCGCACGATCGCCCCGTCGTCCCGCTCGCGCCCGAGTTGATCGGCGCTGAAGCGCTGCTTGCCTGCGAAGGTCCGCTTGTTTTCGGGGTCGAAGTAGAAGCCCCACAGCTCGCAGTAAGGATCGCCCGACCGTGGCGAATTGATCGTGTAACGCAGCCATAGACCGCCACCCGTATCGGGATGGTTGATCGTCGAGTACCAAACCTCCATGAAGTCCGGACTACTGCGATCCCACCGCATGGCGTTCTCGGTACCACTCTGGGTGAACGCACTCATGACCTACGACCTTAGCCGGTCTGCGTCGTCGCGAGATCGAGCAAACGCTCGGCCACCACCTTCCAGGACCAGCGTTCGCGTGCCAGTTCGACGGCGCGCTCAGACATCTCCTCTCGTCTGTCGGCCGGAACGGCGAAGACCCCGTCGATGCAGCGAGCGATGCCCTCGAGCGGAGCTTCCGGGTCATAGGTCAACAAATCCGGCGCCCCGATGGCCGCTTCGACCATGCGGCCGACCTCTCCTATGCCCGAGTGGTCGGGAACGATGGGTAGAACTCCGCACGCTGAGGCCTCCGCCGCCACCATGCCGAACGCCTCCGACAGGACCGAAGGCACCACCAGCACGTCGAAATCGGGCAGAACGTGCGACAGTGCCGCATGCTCCAGGCGACCCGGCCACTCCACCGGGACCCTGGCGGCGCGCGAGAAGTAAGCGCCGTCGGCCCCACCCCGGTCGATGAACTGCAAGAAGTGAGTCAGTTCCCGATCGCCGTCGCCGCGTACCGTGAGCGTCTCCAGAAGCTCGGGATCGTTGGTGCGCAGAGCGTTGGCTATCTCGTGGAGCCCCCGCTCGTAGCCCCCATAGCCGACGATCGCGACGCTGAGATTCTCGGTTGTGGTGAGACCGAGCGCTCCCAGCAGGTTGTGAACACCCTTGGAGACTATGAATTTCCCGACGTAACCGACGCGTGGTGAACGCGCCGGATTATGCTCGATCGGGCGAAATAGATCGATGTCGCAGCCGGGGTTCACGACGTGCGCGCGCTCGGTCCATCCCGGAACCACGGAGGCCGCCTCCCGAATCATGTATTCGCTTCCGCCGGTCACCACCTGCGCGCCGCCCAGTCCCGCGCTTGCAAACGGGACGTAGCGTTCGGGTTGCTCCTTGACGGCGTACTCCAACGCGCTGCCGTGGAGTTTCGCTAGATAGGTCGAGCCCGTGCGCTTGCACGCCTCGAGCGCGATGTAGGGACCCATCACTTCGTGGCCTGTGATGATTGCCTCGGGCTGATGGTCTTCGATGGCGGTGACCATTGCTCGGATGTTGGCCGACGTATAACGCTCGAGTTCCTCATCGCTCAGGTCGACGAAGCGCTTGGCGGTGAAACCCTCGTACTCGTCGTAGACGTAGACCGGCAGAACATCGCCGATGTCGGGCCGCAGCACCTGCAACCGGCCCGAGGCGCGTTCGTTGCCCGTGGTGGCGCGCACGATGCTCTTGTTGTCGGCTGAGAACTCGCCGTAGGTATCGACGAATGCGAACTCGCCGGCATGACGCTCCTGGCACATGAGCAGCACGTCGTGCCCCTGTGAGCGCCAGATGCGCGCGAGGTTGACCGAGTACAGGTTCGAGCCCGAACCCGACAACAGGTAGCCGTGCCACAGCAGAATCCTCACGAAACCCCCATTAGAGATCCAGCGATTGCCTAGACCCTCGCGCATAAGCGAACGTGGTTGTCAGGTGCCTAAACTCCACCGATGCCTCTCGACCGGGCGCTGAGAACCGCGCTGAGAAACTTCTCGACGTTCTTCTTGATCGTGGCCGTGGTCACGGTCCCGCTAAACGTGGTGTGGGGCTTCCTGCATCAGGACGTCATCGGGTTGCAGGAGTTGCACGACGACATCATCGATCTGCCGAAGGGTCAGAGGGTAAGGGATGTCAACTCGTCGGACCTTGATAGGGCGCGTTACGCCGAGCTTGTCGTTCTCGCACTCGAAGCCGCCCTGATCCCGGCGCTACTCCGGGCAACTCGCCGGGCGATCGAGATCGACGAATCGGGCCACGTGCCCACCGCCCTGAGGGCGTGGCGAGGACTGGGGCATCGTTCGGAGCCGCCGGGCAGTGGGTGGAGAGGCGGGGTCGTGATCACGACCGTCTTGTTCGGTGCGGCGGTGTGGCTGCTGGCATCGTCGATAGGGAGGCTGATGGTGGCTCCGCTCGGAGATCAGGTTGCATGGCTCGGCGTGGGGCTCGCCCGCGGCCTGGCTCTGGCCCTGGCACTGCCCTTCGCGCTGGTCGGCATGATCGAAGCTCGAGTCCCCGCCTCACCCGACCAGCGCGGCCCCCACAAAAACGGCTAGACCGGCCCAAACCGCCTACGTGGTTCTACCTATCATTCTTTACCTTTTTCTTCCAAAGCCGATGGTAAGAGGGCGATTGCACAGCTTTGCTTATTCAGTCTTTTTCGAAGGGAAACGCTTGGTGGACGAGGGTACCGGCCGGAAGCGGCTCGGGCGCTATTTCCCACACATGGTGGCCGCGACCACCGGCGTCACCGTCGCGCCCGTCCTAATCGTCACCGCTCTCGAGCGTGCCGGACTCCTTGAATCCGTTCTGGTCTCGACCTTGCTCGGAGTGGTGCTGTCCGTCGGGATCGCACTCCTGGGCTCCGCGCTCTGGATGCGAAAGGGCGCCGCACGCGATCTCGTCTTCGGAGACCTGATGGTGTGGGGTTACTGGCGGCGCCTCCGCAACGAGCGAGAGGTTGCCGAGATGATCGGCGTCCTCGAAGGAGCGGACACCGAGGCGGACCGCCCCGAGATGGCTCCCGAGCGCCGCATCGAGATCCTCCAAAAGCTCGCCGGCGCTCTCGAGGTCAGCGACCCCTACACCCACGGTCACACGCGCAGGGTCGCTCGCCACTCCGAGGCAATCGCCCGGGCGATGCGGCTCCCGCACGCCACCGTTGTGAAGATTCGCACCGCCGCCGCCGTTCACGACGTAGGCAAGATGCATATCTCGAATGACGTCCTCAACAAGCCGGGCAAGCTCTCGGACGAGGAGTTCGAGAGCATGAGGCTTCACTCGATTCACGGTGCCGAGATGGTGGAAGCCGTAGGTGACCCCGAGCTCACCGCACTGGTTCGCCATCACCACGAGCGAATCGATGGTCGCGGCTATCCCGATCGACTGGCTGGGGAGGACATCCCCCTCGGCGCTCGCATCATTGCCGTCGCCGACACGTTCGACGCAATCACCTCGTCGCGGGTCTATCGCTCCGCCACTCATCACAGGAAGGCGATCGAGATCCTCAAGAAGGAAGCCGGATCGCAACTCGACGAGCAAGCCGTCGAGGCCTTTCTCTCCTACTACTCAGGGCGAAGCTCGATCGAGTGGTGGGCGGTGGTTACGACCGCCCCGCAGCGGCTGCTGGCTCGAGCGCTGGCCGCGCTACAGCAAGCCGGCCCCTCGTCGCTAGCGGGGACCGCCGCCGCGACCGGCCTGGCCGCCGTCATAACCGGAACGGCTCTGGTCGCCCCGGTTGCGAGCAGGCCGGAGCCCCCGAAGGAAAGCCGAGGTGCCCAAACCATCCTCTCCCAGGCCGCCGACAATGATCCTCTCGCCGGCGTGGCTCCCTCCCCGGACCGCACCAAGCAGGCCCCCCAGACGGGATCCAAGACCAAGCACGCATCGCACGGCTCGAAATCGGGCCCCGGCAAGACCGGGGGCGGCGAAGGCCCCACCAAGCCGGGCGCGGGGGGTGGCGAGCCAGATCCGGGTGGGAGTCCGGCTCCAGGCACGACCCCTGGAGCGGGACCGGGGGCGGATGCTCCTCCTCCATCGGGTGACGGCGGTCCGTCTGATCCGAGCGGCGATTCGACCCCCGGCGGGGGCGTGGGTGATGTGGTCGACGGAGTGGGCGACACGGTGGGCGGCGTCGTTGACGGCGTGGGCGACACCGTGGACGGCGTGGGCGACACGGTGGGCGGCGTCGTGGACGGCGCCGGAGACGCGGTGGACGACATCATCGGGGGCGTGCTCGGGGGTCTGTAGAGCCCGCGACCCCGCGACCTCTCGTACTTCTCCCGCTACGAAGAGTGACTTTCGTTGTATGAAGGTGGCCCGAAACGGGTACCGCCGTTTACCAATTAGTGGGACACTGCCCGGACGGTCGATCAGTTAGGAGCAGGGGAGTGGAGAAGTCCAAGGCCACCACCGCGGAACGTTTGAGCCCGTCGGGCGAGACCTTCCGCAGCGTCGCCAAGGTCCATAGGGCGGACGTCGAGCGAGCCCGGGAGCGCAACCGGCGCGCCCGCCTACGCTGGGTCCTTTACGTAGGACTGATCCTGTTCGCCTACTTGGTCAAGCGGGCCCTCGACCAAAACCCCCTCGCGCTGGGCTGGCCACAGCTCGGCCCCGACGCGATGCTCTACCTGCTTCCCGTCGCCATCGTGCTGATGGTGGGGCTAGTCATGCTCCTTCCGCTGGCCAACGGTCGCAGTCCGCACGTGCGTTTCAGCCCCGAGGAGATCCGGATCGACTTCTCCGACGTGCGTGGACTCGACATCGTCCTTGAAGAGGTAACCCGCAGCCTGCAGATCTTCCTGACCTACAAGAGCTTTCGGGACGAATTAGGGGGGAATCCGCGCCGCGGCATCCTCTTCGAGGGGAACCCGGGCACCGGAAAGACCCACATGGCGAAGGCCATGGCGAAGGAGGCGGGCGTGCCCTTCTTCTTCGTGTCTGCCCCCGCCTTCCACTCGATGTGGCAGGGCATGACGGCCTTCAAGATCCGCGCCTACTTCAGGGTCCTCAAGAAAGCCGCCCGCAAAGAGGGGGGCGCCATCGGGTTCATCGAGGAGATGGACGCCATCGGCTTCGCGCGCGCGGGGTTGAGCTCCTATACCGAGCATCGCGAGGGGATCCCGAGGGCATTCAGAATGATGGGGCCCGGGGACGGCGGCATGGTCAACGAGATGCTGATCCAGCTTCAGAGCTTCGACACCCCGCCGTTGGGCCAGCGTGTGAGGAACTCGTTCATCAACCTCGCGAACAAATACCTCCCGAGCCACCGTCGCCTCCGCAAGCGCCCACCCGACTATTCGAACGTCCTGATCATCGCGGCTACCAACCGAGCCGACACGCTCGACCCCGCGTTGATGCGTCCCGGCCGCTTCGACCGCACGCTGTACTTCGATCTGCCGTCGAAGAACGGCCGGCGCGACCTGCTCGATTACTTCCTCGCCCGGCGCGCTCACGCCGAGGACATGGACCGCGAGGACCTGCGTGAGGAGCTGTCAGCGATGACGCTCGGATACAGCCCGGCGATGCTCGAGCACATCCTTGACGAGGCGCTGGTGTGGGCGATCCGCGAGGGCCGCAGGGAGCTCAACTGGCGCGACATCCAGCGGGCGCGGCTGTCAGAGGAGATCGGCCTTGCCCAACCGGTGGCTTACACCGATCACGAGCGGGAGCTGATCGCCACCCACGAGGCCGGTCACGCGGTGGCCGCGTACCTCTTTGCCAGTGACTGGCGCAAGCTGGAGGTGCTGAGCATCATCAAGCGTCGTCAGGCTCTCGGCCTGCTGGCCCATTCCGACCTCGAGGAGCGCTTTACCAAGACGAAGTCCGAGCTCGAGTCAACCGTTCGCATCGCGCTCGGGGGCATGTGTGCCGAGGAGATCTTCTTCGGCGAGCACGGGACCGGCCCATCTAGCGATCTCGTCGCCGCAACGAGCCTGGGAGCACAGATGATCGGCTCGTTCGGCATGGGTCGCTCGTTGGTTTCCTACGAGGCCGTCAACAACGGTGCCCACAGCTCCCCCAACATCGTCGCCAAGGTGCTGAGCAACGACGACACCAAGCGCGAGGTCGAGGACATGCTGGTCGACCAGAAGAATCAAGTGCGCTATCAGCTCGAGCGCAACCGTGACCTCGTCGAGGCGCTGCGCGACGCTCTTCTCGAACGGGAAGAGCTGCTCGGTGATGACATCCGGATGGTTCTCGAAAGGACCCTGGCCGAGCGCAACTAGTCGCCGATCCGCGGCGCTACAGTTTGGAACATGGCCGGGTTCGAGATCCTCGAGCACACCGCGGACGTCGGCCTCCTGGCCACCGCTCCGACCGTCACCGGGGTTTTCGAGCAGGCCACGCGAGGCATGGCCCAGATCGCAGGCATATGGCAATCCACAAAGGGGAAGGAGCACATAATCCGTGTTGAGGCGCGCGATCGAGAGCGCGCGCTCGTCGATTGGCTGAGC
Organism: Actinomycetota bacterium; assembly: GCA_050693935.1. GTDB lineage: Bacteria > Actinomycetota > CADDZG01 > CADDZG01 > WHSQ01 > WHSV01. Next base: position 12,382 of record JBOGWU010000001.1, read on the forward strand.
GAGGTTCTCTATCTGCACGACACGCGCAACATCGCACTCACCGGGGTGATAGTCGACGCGGTGGGCGAAACGAGTGCGTCCGGACGCATATGGTCGAGCCTGCTCGACGATTCCGATACCGCGATCCAGATCAAGGCGGTTACCTACCACCAACTCGACGTGCACGAGACATCCGAGGGATGGAGCGCGACGGTTTTCTTCGACATCTAGGACGTGGGGCGCGGCATGGTCAAACCGCAGCGCGTAGCGGAATTCGAATGGGAGCTTCCGGTCGGGTTCGTCGAAGGCATGCGCGTGCCGGGACGCGTCTTTGCATCGGCGAGCCTGTTCGACAAAGCGATGGAGGACCGGGCGGCCGAACAGGTCGCCAACGTGGCCACGCTGCCCGGCATCGTCGGCGCCAGCCTCGCAATGCCCGACCTTCACTGGGGTTACGGCTTTCCCATCGGGGGCGTCGCCGCAACCGACCCCGCCTCCGAGGGAGTCTTGTCTCCCGGGGGTGTGGGCTTCGACATCGGTTGTGGAGTGCGCTTGATGCGCAGCCGCCTCACCCGCTCCGACCTCGGTGAGTCGTTGCAGGAGCTCGTCGTTGCGCTCGACCGACACGTTCCCCGCGGCGTCGGAGGGTCGGGCCGGATGAAGTTAAAGGGGAACGACATCGATCGCGTCCTCGCCGAGGGCGTGGGCTACGTGCTCGAGCGCGGAGCGGGCTGGGCCGAGGACGCGGAGGCCTGTGAAGACTCCGGAACCCTGCCCGATGCCGATCCCGCGCGCATCTCGGACAGGGCAAAGCAGAGAGGAGCCGGCCAGCTCGGAAGCCTGGGCGCGGGTAATCACTTCCTCGAGGTGCAGGTCGTCGACGAGATTAGACACGAAGCTGCGGCTGAGGTGCTCGGCCTATTCGACGGACAGGTCTGCGTGATGATCCACTCCGGGTCGCGTGGCCTCGGCCACCAGACGTGCACCGACTACCTCAAGACGATCGACCGGCTCGGCAACGAGTTCGGTTACGAGCCACCCGACAGACAATTGGCGTGTGCTCCTCTGACCCACGAGGTGGCTCGCGACTACCAGCTGGCAATGAATGCTTGTGGCAACTTCGCACTCGCCAATCGTCAGGTGTTGATGGACGGCGCGCGGCGCGCCTTCGAGTTCACCTTTCGTTGTTCTTCGGGTGACCTCGGCATGAGCCTCGTCTACGACGTCGCCCACAACCTCGCCAAGCTCGAGGAGCACACCGTCGAGGGAACCACGCGCAAGCTCTGCGTCCACCGCAAGGGCGCGACGCGCGCGTTCGGACCCGGTCACCCCGATCTGCCCGAGCGCTACCGGGGAATCGGTCAGCCGGTGCTCATCCCCGGCTCGATGGGAACCTCGTCGTTCGTCTTGACCGGTGCTCGCGGAGCTGCGGAAGCGTCCTTCGCCTCGACCTGTCATGGAGCCGGGCGGGCGATGTCGCGCACGGCTGCCAAGAAGCGAATGAGCGGCCAGGAGCTGCGTACCCAGCTGGAGGGCGAGGGCATCGTGCTCGCCAAGTCACGCTGGAAGCTGCTCAGTGAGGAGGCGCCCTTTGCCTACAAGGACGTCGCGGAGGTGGTGGAGACGTGCGAGGGGGCGGGGCTCAGCGACGTCGTGGCGCGGCTGAGACCGGTGGGAGTGGTGAAGGGCTAGATCCCTGCGAAGAGGTCATCCTCGGGCGCCGGCGCATCAACCGTCGTGGAGATCAGGGTGTAGTCCTCCCACGGATAGACCTTCTTGATGACGTCGTCGGGGATTGCGAACCACCACGAGTCCGGATCGATCTGGGTAGCGTGGGCGAGCAGGGCTTTGGTACGAAGCTCGACGTAGTCGCCCACGTCGACTCTCGAGGTGATCTCCGGATCTCGGAACCCGCTCTCCTCCCACTCCTCGAGCCAACCCTCGTAGGGACTCTCCTTTCCCTCGTCGAGCATCGCCTGATGCAGCGCCTGCATGCGCCGTCTCGAAAAGGTGGCGAAGTAGTAGAGCTTCGACGGCTGCCACGGTTCACCCCTGCTCTGGTGCTTGTCGGGATCACCTGCTTCCTTGAAAGCCTGAGTGCCCCATTCGTGAACGCGTACGTGGTCGGGGTGCTCGTAACCACGCGACTCGTCGTAAGACAGCACGACCTCCGGGCGCTCCTTGCGGATTATCTCGACGATTCGGCCCACGGCCTCATCCGCGTTGGCATTGGTGAACGCGTCCGGATGCGAGTTGGAGGGTCGCCCCGGCATGCCCGAGTCCCTGTAGCCCAGCATGTAGACCTCGTGCACTCCCAGGAGATCGCAGGCGGTTTGAAGCTCGGCCTTCCGGATCTCATCGATGCGGTCGAGGATTCCCGGCTTGTCCATACGCGGATTGAGAATCTCGCCCTCTTCGCCGCCCGTCGCGCACATGAGCGCGACGCGCACCCCCTCGGTCGAGTAGCGCGCCATGGTTCCCGCGCCCTTGGAGGACTCGTCGTCGGGATGAGCGTGGATGGCGAGCAGGCAGCGTTCTTTCTCGGACATCCAAGTAGGCTAACCGGGTGCCGCTCACACCTGTGCAAGGAGACTTCTTCGATCGCGTTCGCGCGGTCGTCGTCGCCGTCATGCTCGCCGCCGGGGCGGCCTTGATAGTTGGCTCCGTAATCGACTGGGTCACGATCGCCGAGGCCCCCGCACTGGTCGAGGGTTTCGACTTCGGAGAGAGCAACGACCTGGTCGAAGAACCCAAGGTCAGCAAACCTTTCACCGGACTCGAGACCACTTACGGCAGCTACTCCCTGGCGAGCGGGATAGTTCTCGTCCTCGCCGCGCTCATGCTGTTTCTGCGACGGCGGGGGAAGTGGGCGTGGCTCGGCTTCGCTGCCTCCATGGTGTCGGGAGGGCTCGCCATCGCCGCCTATCGGGGAATCGCGGACACCGCGTCACCGCTGTACGAACAGCTCGACATCGTCGGCAGAGCCGAGCCGGCGCTCGGCCTCACGCTGGTGGCGGCCGGCGCAATCGTCGGCTTGGTTTCCTCCGCCGCTGGCGTTGCCGCAACTCCCAATCGCGCCGGCGAGGTGGAGGAGTCGTCTCCTAGAAGCGCGCCGTTAGAGCGTTGACCGAGTCCACGTAGACACGCTGGTAACGGCGGAGCTTGGAACCAACGTTGCCCGTGCCCGAGTAATAGGCCGCCAGCGCCTTGTCCTGTGTGGGCATGATCGACAACAGGTAGCGGAGGTAGGACACCCCCATCTTGATGTTGTCGTGGGTGTCGCGCACGTTGAGCGACGCGCCCCCGAGCAGTACCTTGTTCACCCATTTGGCGGTCGCGGGCATTACCTGCATCACGCCGATGGCACCCGCGCTAGAGACGACGTGGGGTTGCCACCCGCTCTCCTGATACGCAAGCGCCTTGATCAGCGATGTGCTGACGCCGTTTGCCAGGGCCTCTTGCTCGAGGAGATAGCCGACGTCGACCGAACTCGGCGCGGTGGACGTCTGGGTGACGGTCGCCCCCCCACCGCCCGGGATCGTCAGGTTCGTACCCGCGACCACCAGGTTCGGGTTGGCCAGGCCGTTGGCGCGGGCAATCGATTCGACGCTGACTCCATAACGCGCCCCGATGCCGGAAAGGGTCTCGCCCGCGGCCACGGTGTGGGTCGATCCGCCATCCGAGCTCGTCCCAGTCGAGCCACCCGCTCCGGTGATGGTGAGCGTCGTGCCGGCCACCACCAGGTTGGGGTTGGGAATACCGTTAGCTCGCGCCAGCGCGTGAACGGTCGTGCCATATCGCTGGGCGATGCTCCACAGCGATTCGCCGGCCTGCACCTCGTGCGTGGCCGTTCCTCCGGAGGAGGGTCCGCCCCCCGACCCGATCGTCAGGGTTGTGCCCGCAACAATCAGGTTGGGGTTGCTCAATCCGTTCGCGCGTGCCAGCGCGCTCGTCGTGGTGCCGTAGCGCACCGCGATGTCGGAGAGCGTCTCGCCCTTCTTGACCACGTGTTGAGCGGCGTACGCCGACGCCGATTGTGTCGCCCACAACATGGCCGCCGTCCCGACCACGACCGGACCTCGTCGCCTCGGCCGGAGCCTCAGATGCCGGCCCCGGTAGCCCGCGAATCGCATTCGACGTCTCACCTCGCCCTAATCGACAGAAGCAACATGAAGCACAATAGACGACTCCACTGTCAAGACGAGACCGCTAATTACGCCACTGATATTCGCGACTCCGCCCACGAAGCGTGAGCGCCAGGGCGGAACGACCGGCTACGGAGCGCGCCGCGCCCGAGCGGACCCAAAGACGTACGGGCCTACTCGGCCCTCAGCATTTCTTGCGCTCGACGATGACGGGGCTCGATAGGTAGCGGGTGAAGAACTCCTCTTCAGCGCCGTCGGGGAACACCCGGGTAACGACGATGTCGAACCCCGTGTGCCCCGCGTCGATCACGACCTCCTTCTTCTTGCCGAGGCTTGCGTTCTCCTGGCACTCGCGACCGGGCTGCTCGTAGTTGTGCGGCTGGCCGCTCACCGACTCGATCTCACCTCTGGTGTTGCCGTAGAAGCTGACCGTGATCGAGGTGTCGCTGTAGGAGGTGTCGATGTAGATGCCCGCATTCGAGTCATTGAGGAACGCAAGATCGGGCGCCGGTGTCGAGATCGTCGCCTCGCGCCCCATCGGGTAGCGGCTGATGTAGTAGCTATGAGCCTGGTACTCGAGCAGGTCGTAACCGCCGAAGAAGATGGCGTTGAAGAACGTGGTTGCGAACTGGCTGATGCCGCCGCCGATCTCCTCGACAAACTCTCCATCGCGGATCGCCGGTGCCCCGATGAACCCCTTGGCCTCGGTGCGCGGGCCGACGAAGTCATTGAGCGAGAAGCTCTCCCCGGGTTGGATCACGGCGCCGTCAAGCAGGTCGGCGATGACGTGGATGTTCGTGACCCGCGCCTCACAACACGCGTGGTACGTGGTGAAGGACGAGACCTGCTCGGTGATGTCGAGGCGCTTCGCGTCCTTCGTCGTGAACTCCGCCGGCTCCGTGACTCCTTTCAGGATGGCGGTGCGGTTACCCCTTGTCGCTGCCTTCAGGATCTGCTGGGCGGCCTTCTTCGGAACGAATGAGAAGCCCTCGACCGAGGGGATGACGTTCACGCCTGCGCCCGACAGCTCGAAGCCCGCATCGATGGGTTCAGTCTCGAGCTCGGCAGCACGGCCGCCGACCGCCTTGCCCAGCGCCTTGGGCTTCACGCGGAGCTCGAGCTCGGTCTCGCCCTCAACGAGGACCACCTCGAGGACTCCGGCCAGCTCCCGGGGGGTGATCGTCAGCCCGCCGTTGGGTCGCTCGAGGGTGATCGGTCCGGCCACGACGGACTCGGCCTCCCCGACGACCCCATCGACATCGGCCTCGTCGGTCAAAGGATCGGCCGTCTCGCTCGAGACGACGATGGAGTCCTCTCCCGGCCGGCGCGTCGCCTTCATCGACTCATTGCGCAGCTCATCGGTGACCAAAACCACTCCGGGTTCTGGATACCGCGGCTCGACCCTTGTGCCGGCGAACCTAATGCTGCCCGGAAAGGGCGCTGTGCCGAGCGTGGCCGCGTTCTCCTCCTGCCACGCGGCGAACGTGTCACCGTTGAGCTCGTCGACGGGTTCGACCGCGATGGTTCCAAAGGTGGCGGTCAGATGATCGAGAAATGCCGTCAGGGGATTGGCCTGCCGGCCGCGCTCGAGGACCTCATCGGCAGTCTCGATCGCGTCTACCGCGTAGCCCATCTCGGCTCCCGTGGTGGTCACCTCGGCCGTCTCGTCGTCGTCTCGTGAAATGGTCAGGCGGTCCGAGCCGAGCTCGATCTCGATCTCGGAAAGCTCCCGGCGAAGCTCCGCCTTATCGAGACCTCCGACGTTCACCCCCGCCACGGTCGTGCCCGGTAACGCGCCCGAACGAGTTAGACGCATGGCAAGCAGCGCGAGCGCGCTCAATGCGAAGAGCGCGACGACTACGAACATCGTTAGTCGCGCCAGCCTCGGAAGGTCTGAGTACGAACGCACGCCTCGGCTAACGGATTCGGTCAGCCAACCGCAATCATGCGTTCGATTGCGAGGCGAGCTCGATCGGCGATCGCGACATCTACGGTGACCTCGTCGTGCCCGGTGCGCAGACAGTTCAGGAGCTTGCCCGGGGTGATCATCTTCATGAAGCCGCAAGTGGCTCGCTCGTTTGCAGGGATGTACTCGGCTGTGGGGTTCTCTGCGCGGAGACGGTGCAGCATCCCCGTCTCGGTCGCAACAATGAACTCCTTTGCATCCGAGGTCCGAGCGCGCTCGACCATGCCGCCGGTTCCAAGCACGAAGGTACGGTCCGCGGGTAGGTCGCCCGTCGACAACAGGTACATGCACTGCGAAGAGCAGCCGCATTCTGGGTGAACGTGCAACTCGGCGTCGGGATGCCGCTCCAAGGTCTCGGCTATGTCGGTTGGATCGATGCCCGCATGGACGTGGCACTCGCCCATCCAGACATGCATCTTGCGGCCGGTCACTCGTTCGACGTGAGCGCCCAGAAACATGTCGGGGCCGAAAAGAATCTCGGCCTCGGTGGGGAGCGACTGCACCACCTTGGCCGCGTTGGCCGACGTCACGCAATAGTCGGTCTCGGCCTTGGTCTCGGCGGTGGTGTTGACGTACATCACCACGATGGCGCCGGGATGCTCGGCCTTCCAGGAGCGCAACTCGTCTGCGGTGATCGACGAGGCCAGCGAGCAGCCTGCGTTGCGGTCCGGGATCAGCACGCGCTTGTCCGGCCCCAGGATCTTGGCCGTCTCGGCCATGAAGTGAACTCCGCAGAACACGATGGTGGAAGCATCGGTTTCGGCCGCGATCCGAGACAGCTCCAGGGAGTCACCGACGAAATCGGCCACGTCCTGAATTGCGGGAACCTGGTAGTTGTGAGCCACTATCACCGCATCCTGCTCGGTCGCCAGCCGGCGCACCTCCGAGACCCAAGCTTCGTCGGCGCCGCTCCTGAGCGCCTCTGCCGTCAACGCCATCTGCTACTCCTCTATCTCAATCGCAAGATCACTGGTGGGGGGGGAGTGCGTCAGCGCGCCCACCGAGATGAAGTCCACCCCAGTCACTGCGTATGAACGAATGGTCTCGAGGTTGATTCCCCCAGACACCTCGAGGACGGCACGCCGGTCGGTTCGAGTGACGGCCTCGGCGACCATCTCGGGGGACATGTTGTCCAGCAGTACGGCCTGCGCCCCCCCCGACAAGGCTTCATCCAGCTCGGTCAGCGTGGTCACCTCGACCTCCACCTTGAGCCCGAGGGGAGCGCTCGTGATGGCGGCGCGCACAGCCTCTGCGACTCCACCCGCGGCGGCGACGTGGTTGTCCTTGATCAGAACTCCGTCATCCAGGCCGAACCGATGGTTGCTACCGCCACCGACGGCCACGGCATACTTCTGGAGCAGCCGCAGACCCGGCGTGGTCTTGCGCGTGTCCAGGATCCGGGCCGCCGTGCCCTCGACCGCCTTGACGTAACTCCTCGTAAGGGTAGCCACCCCGCTCAGCCGGCCGAGAATGTTGAGGGCGGTGCGCTCGGCGGTGAGGATCGGGGCCAGCCCGCCCTCGATACGAGCGAGCACCTCAGCGGCCTCGACCTCGGCGCCGTCCGTCACGAGCGCCTTGAACTCGATGGCCTCCTGCGAGACGAGCTCGAAGCAGGTCGCGGCCGCCTCAATCCCGGCAACGATGCACGGCTCCCTCGCCTCGAGGCGCGCTCGCCCGGCGCGACCCGGCGGCACTACCGAGTTGGTGGTGACGTCGCCGCGCCCGACGTCCTCGGCGAGCCAGGCGGCCACGAGGTCACGCAGGACGGCGGTATCGAGCGAGCGGGGGGAATTCATGGGCTGCACCTAAGCCTACCGGGCCGCCGGAGAAGTCAGTTCGAGTGCTTAGAGGCGTTCGACCACGTAGCCGGCGGCGTCGAGCCCGTTCAGCATCTCCTTGATGTGATCGAGGCCGCGCGTCTCCACCTGCAGGGCCACCTCGACGTCGCCCAGGTGCACGCGCACACCCTCTCGGTGGTGCTGAACCCCGACCACGTTGGCCCTCAGCTCCGCCATCAGACCGAGCAGGCGGTGCAACTCGCCGGGGCGATCCGAGATGCGGGTGCGGAAGGCAAAGTAGCGACCCGAAGCGGACAGCCCGAAGCGAATCGCGCTCAGCAACAGCATCGGGTCGATGTTGCCGCCCGAGAGCACCACGACCACGGGAGGCTTTAGGTCTCCCAGCCGCTGCATGGTGGCGGCGACCCCCGCGGCCCCTGCCGGCTCGAGCACCAATTTCATGCGCTCGGCGGTGAACACCAATGCCTCGGCGATGTGGTCGTCGGACACCGTCACGACCTCGTCCACCAACGCTCGCACGTGCGCAAAGGTGTGAACCCCCGGGGTGTGGCAGGCGATCCCGTCGGCGATCGTGGACATGTGCCCGAGCGTGATGGGATGACCCTCCGACAGCGAGGGGGGAAACGCAGCCGCTCCCGCCGCCTGGACGGCGACGACTCGCACCTCGCTCTTCAAGGCTTTGGCGGCCGCGGCGATGCCGGACACAAGGCCCCCGCCTCCGGCGGGAACCACGATGGTGTTGACACTGGGCAACTGCTCGAGGATCTCGAGCCCGCAGGTGCCCTGCCCGGCGATGATGTGCGGGTGATCGTACGGGTGCACGAACGTCGCCCCCTGCTGCTCTGCAAACTCCATCGCCGCATCGAAGGCCTCGCGCAGGTCCTGACCGACTAGCTCGACCTCCGCGCCGTAGCGCTTCGTGGCCTCGACCTTCGGCAGCGGCGCCGCCCGGGGCATGAACACGGTCGAATGAATACCCGTGTGCGAAGCCGCGAGGGCGGTTCCTTGAGCATGGTTGCCGGCCGAGGCGGCGACCACCCCGGCTTTCGTCTCGGCCGCGGACAGACGGCTGATCCGGTTGTAGGCGCCCCGTATCTTGAACGAGCCCGTACGCTGGAGGTTCTCGCACTTGATGAAAACCTCGCCACCTATGCGATCGGACAAAGCCCGCGACCTATCCAGTGGAGTGCGCACGGCTACCTCGGACAGCCGCTGTGCTGCGTCCTCTATGTCCGCTAGACTGACTAGCTCCGCAGTCCTCACGACTGCATCGTGCCACGACGATGGTGTCGGCACATTCACTTTCTCCCTATGACCTCGACTTGGACGCCCCAATCGTGGAACGACCGTCCGGCGGCACAGCAGCCGGAGTGGCCTGACGCGTCCGAACTGGCCGGCGCTCTCGACGAGTTGCGAAAATTGCCTCCCTTGGTGTTTGCGGGCGAGGCGCGCCGGCTGACCAACTCGCTTGCGCGAGCCGCGCGCGGTGAGGCATTCGTGCTCCAGGCGGGTGAGTGCGCAGAGGCATTCGGGGAGTTCTCGGCCGACGACATCAGGGACAAGCTCAAGATCATCTTGCAGATGGCCATTGTCCTCACCTACGGCGCCGGCCTTCCCGTAATCAAGATCGGACGTATCGCGGGGCAGTTTGCCAAGCCGCGCTCGTCCCCCACCGAGAACGCCAACGGCCAAAGCCTCCCCTCGTTTCGGGGCCATGCGGTCAACGACGCCATATTCGATGCCGAGGCTCGCCGCGCCGACCCCAAACGCATGGTGCGCGCCTATCACCAGAGCGCGGCGACGCTCAACCTGCTGCGCGCGTTCACCAAAGGGGGCTTTGCGGATCTTCGTCAGATCCACGTGTGGAACCAGGAGTTCGTCGCCAACTCACCTCAGGGCCGGCGCTACGAACAGATCGCGCTCCAAATCGACCGCTCAATGCGTTTCATGGCGGCGTGCGGCGTAGACCTCTCCCGCGATCCGGTTCTGCACGAGGTCGACTTCTACACCTCCCACGAAGCGCTGCTGCTTCCCTTCGAGGAGGCGCTGACCCGCAAGGACAGCATCACGGGCGAGTGGTATTGCTGCAGCGCGCACATGCTCTGGGTGGGGGAACGCACCCGTCAGCTAGACGGAGCGCATCTCGAGTTCATGTCCGGGGTTCGAAACCCGATCGCTTGCAAGCTCGGCCCGGGCGCATCGGCCGACGAGGTCGTCGAGATCTGTGAGCGCATGGATCCCGAACGCGTCCCCGGCCGTCTCACCCTGATCGCCCGCATGGGCTCGACTCAGGTGGAGGAGAAGCTGCCGCCATTGATCCGAGCGGCGCGCAGCACCGGGCGCGCTCCGTTGTGGATCTGCGACCCGATGCACGGCAATACCTTCACCACCAAATCGGGGCTCAAGTCCCGCCGCTTCGAGGACATAATCGGCGAGATCAAGGGGTTCTTCTCGGTGCACGCCCAGGAGGGCACGGTACCGGGTGGGGTCCACCTCGAGCTCACCAACGAGGACGTAACCGAATGTCTCGGCGGGAGTGCTGGCGCCGAGCAGCTCGATGACGACCACCTGGTGGAGCGCTACCGGGCGCTGTGCGACCCTCGGCTCAACGCTCAACAGAGCCTCGAGCTCGCCTTCGAGCTCGGGGAGATGCTGCAGGGTTGAGTTTGGCTTGGGGGCCCCTCTTTAGGTCCTGGCGCGCAGGGGGCCGAGAACCTCGTCGTCTTCGGGAAAGCGGTGCTCCTGCTTCTTCGAGAAGATGAGTTCGTCGTCGAAGCTGATCTCGAACGTCCCCTTGCTCGAGGGGATGAGCTCCACTCCATCGATCGAGTTCTGGAACTCGGCGAGGATGGTGTCCGTCAAACTGACGGCTCTGGGACCATAGTTTCAGGAGGTGCAAAACTCGATTCGGATTCTCATGGACGCAGCCTACGAGAGGTCTTGTCTTATGCCGCGACCTGCACGAGGCTTAGAGGAGCTCATCTACCCAGGCATGGCGCAGTCAAGGAGGCAAGGTGGAAGTAGTTCTGATCGTTCTCTTGATCATCGTCGCACTGGGGGTGATCGTCGGGGTCGTCATGTACAACCGGCTCGTCAAGTTTCGGAACCGTGTCGAGGCCGGCTGGTCCCAGATCGACGTCCAACTAAAGCGTCGCTACGATCTCATTCCCAACCTGGTCGAGACCGTCAAGGGCTACGCGGCTCACGAGCGCCAGACGCTCGAGGCCGTGATCGCGGCACGCCAGCAGGCCGTCTCCGCCCAGGGCGTCGAGCAGCAGGCCCAAGCCGAGAACCTGCTCACCGGCGCGCTGCGCCAGCTGTTCGCGGTGGCCGAGGCCTATCCCGACCTGAAGGCCAACCAGAATTTCCTTGCGCTCCAGGAGGAGCTCACCGGAACCGAGGGGCGTATCGCCTACGCGCGGCAGTTCTACAACGACCAGGTTCTGCAATACGACAACGCCCGCGAGCAGTTTCCCGGCAGCATCTTCGCGGGGATGTTCAACTTCGAGGCCAAGCCCTACTTCGAGACCGAGGAAGCCGCCGCCCGTCAGCCGGTGCGCGTGGACTTCGGCCAGGGTGGAGGGACTCCGCAGCAGCCGCCGCAACAGCCGCCGCAAGCTTCCCCCGGCCAGGCGCCCCCGCCGGCGCAGTGAACCAGCCAAACACATAGCCCGTGTATCAACGCATCCAGTCGAACGTAAGGAAGACGTGGCTGCTGATCTTCGTCTTCATCCTTCTGGTGGGGCTCATCGGCTTGGCGTTCGGATACCTGACCAACACCGGTCCGATCGGGCCCGCGATCGCCATCGTTGTGGCGATCGCGATGAGCTGGGGCAGCTACTACAACTCCGACAAGATCGCGCTGAGGGCGAGCCGCGCGATCGAGGCCGATCCCGTGCGGTACAAGCAACTCCACAATCTCGTCGAAGGCATGGCGATCGCGTCGGGCATGCCGAAGCCCCGCGTCTACGTTGTCGAGGACGAGGCTCCCAACGCCTTTGCTACGGGGCGCGATCCGGAGCACTCGGCCGTCGCGGTGACGACAGGGCTACTGGAAAAGATGAACCGCGATGAGCTCGAGGGCGTGCTCGCGCACGAGATGAGCCACATCCAAAACCGCGACATTTTGGTCATGACCATCGCGGTGACTCTCGTGGGAGTCATCATCTTGCTCGCCGACTGGCTGCTGAGGGCGCTGTGGTGGGGCGGCGCGTCGCGCGACGGTAACGGCAACAGCAATGCCGGCGCGATCTTTGCCCTGCTGGGTGTCGCGCTGATGATCTTCGCTCCGTTGATCGCCCAGCTGATGCACTTCGCGGTGTCGCGCCGGAGGGAGTTCCTGGCGGACGCCGACGCGGTGAACTTCACACGGAACCCCGCGGGCCTAATCTCGGCCCTGGAGAAGCTCAAGTCCGACCAGACGGTGGTGCGCTCCGCCTCGCGTGCAACCGCTCACATGTGGATCGAGGAGCCCAACGCTCTCCAGGCCCAAGGCGGTCCGCGCGGAAAGCGAACCAACAAATCCGGTGCGTGGCTCAACCGGATGTTCGCAACGCACCCTCCGCTCGACGAGCGCATCGACGCACTGCGAACGATGACGTTCGGCTACGGAACGGGCACCGAGGGCCAGACGGTCCCACCGCCCCCGCCCACTCAGGCCTAGCCGCCACCCCGGCGGGGACCTTGGGTCGAAGGCTCGCGCGCCTCGGTGGATTGACACTCTCGGTGGGTGCGTCAAACTATGGTTCCACTCAATGATGGGCGGCACTCGTAACGGGCAATGAAGCACGGCCTGGGTGGAAGAGAGGTTCGCCATGCCAGATCAGATTTCGGACGACGTCTACCAGCGCGTCGGCGACGAACTCGGCGATCTGCTTCGACACGCCAACGGCTGGGCCGAAAGGACCCGGAACGAAGCCGAAATGGAGGCCGCCGAGGTCACCAACCGGGCCGCGGAGACCGCTGAGCGAGTGATCGGCGAGGCCGAGAAGTCCGCGGCTACGCTTCGAACCGAAGCCGAGACCGCGGCCGCAACCTTGAGATCCGAAGCCGAGAGCGCGGCCGCCACTTTGCAGTCCCAGGCCGAGCGGGCAGCCGCCAGGCTGAAGGAGGAGGCGGAGACCGCGGCCACCAGAGTCAAGGCCGACGCCGAGCAACTGGCGGAACGCACCATCAAAGAGGCCGAGGCACGCGTGGCGGAGTTGCAGGAGGCCGAAGCGGACGCGCGGCAGCGAATCGACACCCTCAAGCGACGGCTCCTCACCGTGGTGGAAGAGCTCGGCGAGGAGGCGTCGGATGCGCTCGAGCTCGCGAATCAAGGGGAGGGTGACGAAACGCAGGAGGGGTCAAGTGACACACCAGATCATCTGCTCGACGAGGACGGCGAGGACGAGCCTCTCGTACTTGACTCTGAAGAGATAGCGACGGGGGGTCGCACGGATGAACGATGAATCTGCTTTCATCGGCGAACGGATAACCGCTGAAGGAATCGAGAAGGTTCAGTTTCCAATGCGTGTACGCGGCTACGACCGCGAGGAAGTCGACGCCTTCCTCGGCGTTGTCGCAACAGAGGTACGAGCGCTGCTCGAAGCTCGAGCTTCGGCGGTCGAGGAGGAAGAAGAGGATCCCTATGCAAAGTTGGGTTCCGACGCCGGACGTTTGATGCAGCTCGCGCGCGACCATGCAGATCGCATAGAGCGCGAATCACGAGAGCAGCTTGCCGCCGAGCGGGCCGCAGCCGATGCCGAGATCGCCGAACTCAAGGGACACGCCGAAACGGAGGCTGCCGCGCTCCGGGAAATGGCCTTGCGCGATGTCACGACGATGCGCGACGAGGCCGACCGCGCCCGGAGCGATGCCGAGGTCAGGTCGGCAGAGATGACGATCGAAGCCGAAAACGAGGCCGCGCGTGCGCGCGAGTCGGCCCAGGCAGCGCGCCGGGAGGCCGAGACCGAGATACGCGACCTCAAGGCCGCCGCGTCGGAGGACGCCAAGCGCGTGAAGATGAAGGCGCGCGCGGATTACACCGTGGTGACGCGCGAGGCTCAGCGCGAAGCCAACCGGATCGAGAAAGAGGCTCGCCAGCGCGCCGACCACCTAAAGGACGAAGCCGAGGCCGACGCCGCCGATCGACTTCGTAAGGCCCGCTCCGAGGTTCGGAAACTCCGCGATACCGAGGCGGAGCTCAGGCATCGAATCGACTCATTGAAGGGCGAGCTCGACGACGCCGGCGGTCACGAAGACAAGGATGAGGCGGGCGACTACAAACCCCTGCCCATCGACCTCACTGATAGTCGGAGCGGCCCCGCCTGAGCGCGGGTGAGGCTCCGCCTCGTTCCAGAGCCATAGCGCTCGTCGCCAGCGCCACGTGCGAGAACGCCTGCGGAAAGTTGCCGACCAATCGCTTCCGAGTGGCATCGTACTGTTCGGCGAGTAGGCCGACGTCGTTCCTCAGAGAGAGCAGCCGAACGAATAGCTCCTCGGCTTCGTTGTGGCGCCCGATGAGCTCGAGGCAATCGACCAGCCAGAAGCTGCACATCAAGAACGAGCCCTCGTCGCCCGGAAGGCCGTCCGCCGCCTCGGTAGCGATGTAGCGATGAACGAAGCCGTCGACGACGAGATCGCGCCGGATCGCTTCGATGGTGCCGACCATCCTCGGATCGGTTGCATCGATGAACCCAACCAGCGGCATGATCAGCAGCGAGGCATCCAGAGAGTCGTCGTCGTACGCGCGCGTGAAGCATCCGATTTTGCGGTCGAAGCCTCTCTCGAATACCTCCTCGCGAATCTCGGAGCGCACCGCCTTCCAATGGCCGAGCGGACCGCTTCGCCCGAAGCTCTCGATCATCGAGATGCCCCGGTCGACGGCCACCCAGGCCATTACCTTCGAATGAACGAAATGGCGCCGTCCGGAGCGAACCTCCCAGATGCCTTCGTCGGGGTCGTGCCAGTGCTCGCAAACGAACTCGACGATCTCGCTCTGCAGCTCCCATGCCTCCGGCACCGGTTCGTTGCCGGCTCTGGCGGCCGAATGAAGCGCGTCCATGATCTCGCCGTAGACGTCGAGTTGGAATTGCTCGACCGCGGCGTTGCCGATGCGCACCGGCGCGGAGTTCTCGTAGCCCCTCAGCCACGGCAGTTCGACCTCGGTCAGCCGGCGCTCCCCCCGGACCCCGTACATGATCTGTAACTCCTCGGGATCTCCCGCCACTGCCCGCAACAACCAATCGCGCCACTCGGACGCCTCCGAGGTGAACCCGTGGTCGAGCAAAACCTCGAGCGTGAACGTGGCATCGCGCAGCCAGCAGTAGCGATAGTCCCAGTTGCGGACGCCACCGATGTCCTCGGGCAGCGATGTCGTCGGAGCCGCCACGATTCCGCCCGTCGGCGAGTAAGTCAGAGCCTTGAGGACCAGCAGGCTGCGGATTACCTCCGGCCTCCACTTGCCGTCGTAGGTGCAACGCGCCGCCCATTCGCGCCAGAAGCGGTCCGTGCGATCGACCAGCCAGTCGCAGTCCGCATGAACGTCGAGGTCGGGTGGATCCAGGTGCGAGGGGTGAGAGCGCGCCATGAACATCACACGTTCACCGGGACTGAGATCGAAGGCGGAGCTAACGACTCCACCCTCCACTTCGAGTGGCACGGTCGCCTGAAGGTCGAGTGCGTCGGGACCACCCACCGCCTCGACGGAGCTCGAGCCCATCCCGCCATGAACTCGGAGCCAGGGCGTGATTCCGCCGTAGTCGAAGCGCGGGGCGAAGTCCATGGTCATCGAAACGGCGCCAGAAAGCCCCTCAACGATCCGCACCACCACGTCGTGGGTGTGCGCGAGGCGCGGGTCGGTCGCGCTTTCTTCCTGCTCGATCGGTAGGCAGTCGGTGAGTCTCACCGAGCCTTCGCTGGTCGTAAACACGGTCTCGAGAACCATGGACTCGTGCCGGTAGGCGCGCTTACTGGTGAAGTCACCCGATGCGGGCGCGACGCGCCAATGGCCACCTTGCTGTTCATCCAGAATCGCGGCGAGACACGCGCCTGAATCGAAGCGCGGGAGGCAGAGCCAGTCAATCGAGCCGTCGCTCGAGACGAGTGCGGCGGAGTGAGTGTCTCCAAGAAACGCGTAGTCCTCTATCAGAGCCATCGTCAGAGCGTACGCACAGCGCCGGGTTGTGCCGGCCCGCCGATGAGGTGGGCCCGGGGAAGAGTGCTATTTGATGCGATCGATCCAGGCGGCGATCGCCGCAATCGCTTCGTCCCATGCCTGATGGGTCGTGCGGCCGGATGACTTGGGGACCTTGAGCGAATGGTCTCCATCCTTGATCACGACCACGTCGGCTTTGAGGCGCCGCTTGCCGACTACATCGGCAAGCGTGTCAAGCGGACAGAACGGGTCGCGCGTGCCCTCGACAAACAGCTGTGGACGCTTGATCTTTTGCAGGTGCGCATCGCGGATGCGATCGGGTCGCCCCGGGGGGTGCAGGGGATAACCGAGGTAGACCAGACCGTTCACCGCGGTGCCGTCGGACACGATGAGGGAGGCGATGCGGCCCCCCATGGACTTACCGCCCAGCACGAGCTTCGCCGGGGAGCGCTCCGCACGCACTTCTTCGACAACCTCGTTGTAGGTCGCCTCGAGCACCGGCTGCTTGTCCGGCGCGCGCCGGCCCTCGTCGGTATAACGAAAGTTGAAGCGGCACACGGCCAGATCGTCCGAGCCCAGAGCCCGCGCGAAATAAGCCATGTACTCGTGGTTCATGTCCGCACCCGCGCCATGGGCGAGCACGAGCACGGTTCCTGCCGAGTCGGCGCCGTCCCACAGCAGGTTCACGACCCACCACCTCGGGGTGTCAGCAGGAAGACCGGATGCATCGCAGCCTCGGCCTCGTAAGCCTCGACCGGCGAGGCTATGCCCGTTTCGAAGTAGGGCAACACCACGGGGGCGAGAGCTACGTAACGCTTCAACACCGGCGCCGCCCGGCGAGGCTCGACCTCCACTACCGAGAACTCCTCGCTGGAGCCCCCTCGACTCAGCGTGACGGTTCCTGAGGCGCGAGCGTTATGCACCCAGGAAACCGTTCCGTAGGGAGCGACGAGCCAGCGTTGCCCATCGAGGCGGACTATCTGAACGGGATTGGTGCGAGGTTGCCCGGACCTGCGGCCGCGTGTGGTCAGGAGATAGGCGGACTTCGGTACGAATCCCACTCGGATGAAGCGAGTGACAAAAGCGTTGGCGCCGCGTCGAGCGATGCCATGCCGGTACCGCCGCACTACTCCGCCGGACTGGAAGATATGGGGGGTGCGATGAAGGTGCGCCTGCCTGCCTGCTCGATGATGTCGGCCTTGAGGACGCGCCTGACTCTCCGGACCTCGCGCAGTGGCACGAGGGCCATCGAATCGCGCTGCTCCGCCATGAGTTGCAGCTCGTCGATTGCGTTCTCCAACTCGGCCACCGCCTCGAAGTGGAGCGCGCGCGTTCGTTCGATCTCGTCCTCTAGCTCGAGAATGCGGATCACCCCCGCCAGGTTGATGCCCTCGTTGGTGAGCTCCTGGATCTTGCGAAGCAGCGTGATATCGCTATCGGAGTAGCGGCGCGTATTGCCTGCGGTCCGATGAGGATGGAGCAACCCCTTGCGCTCGTAGATTCGAAGTGTCTGTGGATGCACGCCGGCCAGCTCGGCCGCGACCGATATGACGTAGATCGCCCTGTCCCGGCTCGACGCTTCGGCCATGGCTATGACACCTTCTCGTTGCGGGCGCTGGTGCTCAGGTAAGACTCGAGTTGTTTCCGCGGACTCTCTTTGTGCGCTTGGCGGAACTCCTCGAGAAGCTGCTTCTCCTGGCGGGAGAGCTTCTTCGGGATCTCGACCTCGACCTTCACGAGGAGATCGCCCACGCCTCCCTTGGGCCGCGGCCCCCCGCGGCCGCGGACACGCAACGTCTTGCCGGTATTGGTGCCGGCAGGAACCTTCACGGTGACGGGCTCCGCGAGCGTCGGCACCTGGATCTTTGCGCCCAGGGCAGCCTCGGCGATCGTGAGCGGAAGATGAATGACGAGGTCGCCGTTGCTCCCGAGCTCGAAGACCTCATGCGGCCGAACGTGCACCCGCACATAGAGATCGCCGGGCACTCCGTCACCCGGAGCCGCTTCTCCTCTTCCGGCCACGCGAATGCGCGCGCCGTCACCCACGCCGGCGGGGACTCGAACCTTGGACGGACCCTGAGGAATGGTCACCGTCGCCCCGTTAACCGCGTCCTCGAAGTCGAGGGTCACCTCGGTCTCGAGGTCGCGACCTTGTCGCTGACGGCGCGCACCGAAACCGAAGAGGTCTTCGACATCGAAGCCGCCTCCAGCTCTGCCGCCTCCGGAGACCCTGCTGAAGAGATCCTCTATGTTGATGCGAACGCTTCCCTGGCCGGCGCCGCCACGCGGGTCGAAACCGTAGAAGCGCTGGCCCCCGGCCTCGACGAAGGCTCTCATCTGGTCGTACTCGGCCCGCTTGTCGTCGTGGGAGAGCACCGAGTGCGCTTCGGAGATCGCCTTGAATCGCTGTTCGGCATCCTTGTCACCCTTGTTCGCGTCCGGATGGTATTTCTGGGCCAGCTTTCTGTAGGCGCGCTTGATCTCGTCCTTGGTGGCCTCCTTCGAGACACCGAGGACGGCATAGAAGTCCTTCTCCATCCAGTCGCGCTGGGCCATACGTTGTCCTCTTATCCTTCTGCTTGCTGTTCGTTCGAGTCGTCATCCGAAACGGGACGAGCGACCACGACCTTGGCGTGTCTGATGACGTCGTCCTTGAGGCGATAGCCCTTGAGCAGGACCTCGGCCACCGTCTCTTCGGTAACGTCCGGGTCCTCGTGCGAGGCCATCGCGTCGTGCACGTGATAGTCGAACGGCCGGCCCTCGGAGGAAATCTCCTCGAGCCCCTCATCGGTCAACACGCGCAAGAGGTCGTTGCGCACGATCTCGAGCCCAGACGCATCCTCGGCATGGGCTATTGCCCGGTCGAAGTTGTCCAGTACGGGGAGCAGGCTCGCGATGAGATCCTTGTTGGCCGTCGCGATCGCCCTGGTGTGCTCCCTGGTCATGCGCTTCAGCTTCTCCTGCTGATCGGAGAGCTGATAGAGCAACTGATTGTTCTTCTCGCGAAGGCTCTCGATCTCACCAGGTTCACTCGGCATCACCGAGTCGGGCGTCTCTGCCGTTTCCGAAGGGGAGGAGGGCTCACCCTCCACCCCTTCACCTTGCGTCCTCGAGACGCGGCGGTCGGTGACCCGGATTCGCCTTCGCTCGCGTTCCTCGTTGGGGCCCACGGTCAATGTTGTCCTTTCGCGATCGTCGAGACGATCGCTAAGCGCTCTGCTCCTTGTCGTCGCCATCCTCGTCGACGACCTCGGCGTCAACCACATCGTCGCTCGATGACGCGGTGTCTGCGGACTCGTTGTCCGCCGGCTGATTCTGTGCGGCCTGATAGACCACCTGGGCGATCTGTTGCGTCGCGGTCATCAGGGCCTCGCTCGTCGACTTGATGCGGTCGACGTCAGAACCGTTCAGGGCCTCCTTGGCCTCGTTGAGGGCGGCTTCGACATTGGACCTGGTCGATTCGTCGAGCTTGTCACCGTGCTCCTTGAGCGACTTCTCGCTCTGGTAGATGACGTTGTCGGCCTGGTTGCGAGCCTCGGCTTCGGCGCGCCGCGCCTTGTCCTCGTTGGCGTGCGCCTCGGCCTCTTTCATCATGCGCTCGATCTCATCGTCGGCGAGCTTGGTGCCGCCGGTGATGGTCATGGACTGCTCCTTGCCGGTGCCCTTGTCCTGGGCGTGCACGTTGACGATGCCGTTGGCGTCGATGTCGAAGGTGACCTCGATTTGAGGCATGCCGCGTGGTGCCGGCGGGATGTCGGTGAGCTGGAATTTGCCGAGCGACTTGTTGCGATAAGCCATCTCGGCCTCACCCTGCAGAACGTGAATCTCGACCGAAGGCTGGTTGTCGGCCGCGGTCGTGAACGTCTCGCTGCGCTTGGTCGGGATGGTCGTGTTGCGCTCGATCAGGCGAGTGAAGATGCTTCCCTGCGTTTCAACTCCGAGGCTCAACGGGGTGACGTCGAGCAACAGCACATCCTTGACCTCGCCCTTGAGCACACCGGCCTGCACCGAGGCGCCGACCGAAACGACCTCGTCCGGGTTCACGCCCTGGTGTGGCTCCTTGCCGCCGGTGAGTTCCTTGACCATCTCGCGCACCATCGGCATGCGGGTGGAACCGCCGACCAGGATGATGTGGTCGATCTTGTCGACCGAGATGTTGGCGTCCTTTACCGCTTGCTCGAACGGCGAGCGGCAGCGGTCGAGGAGATCCTCGGTCATGCGCTCGAACTCGCTGCGGGAAAGCGTCTCCTCGAGGTGAAGAGGACCCTGGTCGCTCGCGGTGATGAATGGGAGGTTGATAGTCGTGGACTGGGTGGTGCTCAGCTCCATCTTGGCCTTTTCGCCGGCCTCCTTGAGGCGCTGCATCGCCATCTTGTCTCTTGATAGGTCGATGCCGTTACCGTCGTTGAACTTCTTGACGAGCCAGTCGATCACGCGCTGGTCCCAGTCGTCCCCACCGAGGTTGGTATCACCGTGGGTGGCCCTCACTTCGAAGACGCCGTCGCCGAGGTCGAGCAGCGACACGTCGAAGGTGCCTCCACCGAGGTCGAAAACGAGGATGGTCTGGTCGTCACCCTCCTTGTCGAGCCCGTAGGCCAGGGCCGCCGCGGTGGGCTCGTTGATGATGCGCAGAACCTCGAGTCCTGCGATCTGCCCGGCCTCCTTGGTGGCCTGACGCTGGGCGTCGTCGAAGTAGGCCGGCACCGTGATGACGGCCTCGGTGACCTGGTCGCCGAGGTAAGACTCCGCGTCGGTCCTCAACTTGGCGAGGATGCGTGCAGAGATCTCCTGGGGAGACCACTTCTTGCCGTCGATGTCGGTGGAGTGGTCGGTTCCCATCTCGCGCTTGATCGAGCGGATGGTGCGGTCGGGGTTGGTGATGGCCTGGCGCTTGGCGACCTCACCTACGAGGATCTCGCCGCTCTTGGAAAACGCCACCACGGAAGGAGTGGTGCGAGCACCCTCGGCGTTGGGGATGACGGTGGGCTCCCCGCCCTCGAGCACCGAAACGACGGAGTTGGTCGTCCCGAGGTCGATTCCTACTGCTTTAGGCATGGGATTACCTCCTGAAAGGTCTGAAACTGAATCACGGCCATGGTCTAACTTGAGTGCATGATTGTCAACTCTGTTGGCTCAACCACACTCAGCTAGCGGCTATTCCCCCTAAGGGGCCTGCTCCTCGAGCACCCCGGCCAGCTCGTCGCGCGTCGAGATGTCGAGCTTTCTGTAGACCTTGCTGAGGTGAGCCTCGATCGCCTTGACGGTCACGAACAGGGCCTCCGCCACCGCCCGGTTGCTGAGACCCGTGGCCACCAGGTCCGCCACGCGCCGCTCGCCGGGCGTGAGCGCCCCGACACCCTTGACCGCAAGCCGGCGGGGACGCCCGCCGGCCTCGGCGATCAACTTGAGCGTCTGGCCGGCCAGCAGGAGCGCCCCTTGCTCGCGCGCCCTATCGAAGCCGCGCAGCAGCCAGTCACGCGCCTCGACCCTCTCGCCCAGCCGGCTCAGGCCGCGCCCGAAGTCCACGAGGGCATGGGCATGCTCGACGGTGGACTCGGATCGCTCGGCGTGGGTGACCGCCTCGCGCAGCATGTCGACCCCGGCGCTGCCGCCTTGAGCAAGACCTGCGACCCTCAATGCAAGCGAAACGGTCCGCGGCGCGCCCCAGAGCCTCGCCCGTTCGAGGTGACCGTCGTCTACCAGCGACTCTGCCAGAGGGAGGTTCCTCGTGCGCACGGCCGCGGTGCCGAGGTACAGGCGCCAGTGGCCCACCGACAGAGCATTGAGAAAAGCGTTCTGCTCGATGCGCCGGCGCGCCTCCAACAGATCCGTCACCGCGTCCTCGTTACGATCGTGAAGCAGGTGCCAGCGGCCTCGGGCCTCGAGAAAGAGGCCGAACTCGGGTTTGTGACGGTGATCATCGTCCGAGAAGGAAGTGAGTGCGGTTCCCGCGCTCAAAAGATCCCCGGAATCCATAAGCGCGTGGGCGAGCTGTGCCCGCGCCGGCACCAGGAACAGCCTCCAGCCCAACCGGTGAGCGTCGATCGCTTGTTGAGCGTCGGCGATCGCATCGGGGATGCGACCGGTAAGCCGAAGCGGGTACGCACGGTTGTGGCACGCCGTAGCAAACCCATTGACCAAACCGCGCGCCCGGGCGTCTGCGATGGCTCGATCGCAGATCGAGATCGCGGCCTCCAACTCGTCGGCGGCGAACAGAACGCCCGAGACAATAGGGACGGTCATTCCGTCACCGCCCTCGTCTTCGATCAAGGCCCCGTCCCCGTAAGCGCGACGCGTCAACTCCACGGCTCTCTCACGCTCCTCGCCCGAGGCGCACAACGACAAGGCCGCCTGCGCGAGCACCGCGCGTTCGACGCCGAGCACATCATCGATTGCGCTCTCGACCACCTTCGAGATTCGCCGCCGAGTCGCATCCTGGAGGCTCGGTTCGAGGAACCCGGCGAACACATAGGTGGCCTCAAGCTCGCGCCGCAACCTCTCATGCCCGCGCCCCAGCTCCTCGAAGCCAGGATCGACCACGACGGCGGCTTCGCGACGCAAGCCCGCCCCGATCAAGGCTTTGGCAATCCGCAGGCGCGCACCGGCGCGTTTCCCCGGATCGGTGCACAGATTGGCCGCTTCCGCACTGCGGCTCACGGCCCGAGGTGACCCGGACATGGCTTCGGCTTCGCCGAGTTCAACCAGCACCTGGACCCGGTCGTCCACCGTCATAGAACCGGCCAGAACCCGCTGGAGATAGTCGATGGCGATGGCCGGCGATCCCCTCTCCTTTGCCCGCGCCGCGGCGGCTCGCAAGATGCCATCCGTATCGATGCCCTCGACGGTTCCCGCAATCTGCACGTGGGGAGCGATTTTCTCGGGCGGAGCGCCCGCGGCTTCCAGCACGCGCACGGCGTCGCCGTGAGCCCGAGCTCGCTCTAGTGGCGCGATGTCCTTGTAGGTGGAGAGACGCACTATCGGGTGCGCGAAGGACAGGGGCTCGCTGGGCCGGAAGATCCCGGTCGCGGTTAACGCCGCGGCCCACTCCAGCGCGGTGGCGACGTCGATGCGCGCCAGCCGAGCCGCGTGATCGAGCTCGGCCTCCTCATCGAGCACCGCGACGCTTTGCGCGAGACGCACCGCGCCGGGGTCCATCTGTTTGAGCCTCCGACGAACCGACTCAGCCACGGTCCTCGGGCCCTGATCGCGCACCCGGTCAATCTCGTCGTCTGTCCCGGTGACCACATCGCCGAAGAGGTCGTTCAGGACCGCGCTCAGGTAGAAGGGGTTGCCGCCGGTGGCCTCGAAACAGGCGGCGCAGAAGCGCTCGCTAGCTTGTGGGAAGACGGCGCGAACCAAGCCCTCACTTGCGTCCGCGCTAAGCGCACCGATCTGC
>JBOGWU010000002.1:0-2077 GCA_050693935.1 Actinomycetota bacterium
CCCACGCGAACGTTGCCGCCCAGCGCGGCCGCGGCCGAGACCATGCGCCATTGGTCGCGGCCGATGGCGATGACCTCCCAGGTGTTGTCCGGGGGCAGCAGCTCCACCATGTGAGCAAGCGTTCGAGGGTTGGCCGGCGCTCCCCCGAGGACCCCCGTTATCAGCGAGAACTGAATGGTGCCCGACAGCAAGCCCATGTCGATGAGCGGCTCGACGTTGCCTACATGGCCGGTATCGAAGCACTCACACTCCGGCTTCACGTTCACCGAGTTCAACTGCTCGAGCAGATAGGTGATGTCCGCGAACGGATTGGCGAAGACGAAGTCGAAGACCACCTGCTTGCGGCGACTGGAGTACTTCGCGTAATTCATCGATCCCATGTTCAGCGCGCCGAGCTCGGGTTTCAGGGCAGTGATGTGACGGACGCGTTCCTCCATCGGAACACCAACCGCGCCCGTGGAGAAGTTGATGATGACGTCTGGCGTCTCGGTCAGGATCGCCTGAGTGATGTCCCGGTACTCCCGAACCCCATAACTCGGGGTGCCGTCGGGATAACGAGCATGAATGTGCACGACGCTCGCCCCCGATTCATAGGCGCGCCTGGCCTCGGCCGCGTAGTCCTCGGGCGTGTAGGGGATCCCGTGGCATTGATCCCGGTTGGCGGCGACCCCGCTGAGCGCGCAGGTGATCACGCACCTTTCGGTTCGGACGCCACGCTCGCTCCCCCTCGCCTCCATGACGGCACAGGCTACACAACGTCGGAACCCCGCCGGGGTGGCCGGCGGCTATGCTGCCGCCGAGATCTGCCCTATCCGGGGAGCGAAAATGAGCGTGAAAGTCATCGACCATCCGCTTGCCAGCCACCTGCTGCTCGCGCTGCGGGATCGGACCACTCCGCCGGCGCTGTTCAGGTCGATCACTAAGCGACTGACGACGATCCTGATGATCGAGGCCACGAGGGACCTGCCGACCGCGGAGCGAACGGTGTCCACGCCGCTGGAGGAAACCTCCGGAGCGACTCTGGCCGGACCGATCGTCGCCGTGCCGATTCTGAGAGCGGGACTGGGGATGCTGGATGCCGTCGTCGAGCTCTTCCCCGAGGTCAGGGTCGGCTATCTGGGATTGGAGCGCGACGAGGCGACCTTCCAGCCTTCGGAGTACTACGCAAAGCTCCCATCACTTCAGGACGCGGTCACCTTCGTGCTCGATCCGATGCTTGCCACCGGAGGTTCGGCGAGCGCGGCTCTCGAATCCGTCAAGAAGGCGGGAGCTGGGGCGGTGAGGATGGTGTCGGTGGTCTCGGCGCCCGAGGGTGTGAAGGTGCTGCAGGACGACCATCCCGACGTCGACATCGTCACCGCCGGCCTCGACAGGGAGCTCAACTCGACCGCCTACATCCTCCCCGGCCTCGGTGACTTCGGAGATCGCCTCTTCGGCACCCAACCCTGACGGGGCCGACTGGTCAGCCCTCGACCGAGCGCAGGGACGCCTCGTCGCCGAGAACGATCAGCAGGTCGCCGACCTCGACGATCAAGGCAGGATCCGGGTTGGGTATCACGTCCCCGGCGGCTCGCTTGATCACCAACGGGACGATGTCCGGGGCTATCTCGTGGAGTGCTCTGCCCACCAGTGGTGACTCCGTCTCGATCTGCAGCTCATCAAGACGGAGGCCCGGCGCGTCTCTCGTTGCAACCTCGAGATAGTCGACCACGCGTGGCCGTTGCGAAAGCAGCGCCATGTGACGCCCGCTGGTTACGTAAGGCGAGACCACCCGATCGGCGCCCGCCTTGTAGAGGCGATCTGCTGCGGTGGCCTCGGACGCGCGCGCCACGATAAAGATGCTCTCGTTCAGCGCTCGAGCCACAAGGGTGATGAAGACGTTCACGGCATCGGAATCCATCGCGCAAACGAGCCCCTTGGCCCGCCCGACTCCGGCGGCGTTCAAGACGGCCTCCGATGAGGGGTCTCCGACAATGAAGTTCACGCCGTCTTGGATCATCTGATCCTCGAGCTCCTCGAGTGAGTCGATGACAACGAAGGGAACGCCGTCCGCCTCGAACTCGCGCGCGGTCGTGCG
>JBOGWU010000003.1:0-18038 GCA_050693935.1 Actinomycetota bacterium
CAACCATCAGATCGAGATGGGCGCGCGCTACGTTGGGATGAATCCGGAAGGTATCGGCGATCTCCTTGACCGTCTTGGGCCCGGTCCTGAGCAGCATCGAGAGGATCGCCGCCCGGGTCGGAAGCGAGAGAACCTTGGCGGTTCTGGTAGCGGCATCGTCCCCCAGTTCGGTCATGCGGATTTACTACCACGCATTACAAACGTTTAGCAAGTGCGAATAGTGCGAAGTGCCCCACACTGGCCTAAGAAGCGAAAATCAAGGCGTCGAAGGGACGAGTGGGCGGCGCTTGGAACCCTCGCGAAGAGCCAATTCGGTGTCATGGCCGGGTTTGTAACACCGCTCCCGCTGGGCGGTACCCATGTTGCAAGAGGGTCACGAAGGCTCATTTGAGCGGGCCCTCCCAGCCAAGCGGCTCTGTGATTTCCCCTTCGCTGCCTGATTTTGACTTTGGGTTTGGCCTCCCAGCAATCAGCCCCTGCGAGCTCCGTCCACCACGCGGCGGCCGTCCAGCGGCTCCTCTAGGGGCACTGTCAGCACCTTGTTGACGGCCTGTTCGGTGCAGACCTCGGCCTCCGGGTTTCGTCCGACGAACAGCGTCAACACGACCTCTTCGGCCCGGTATTCGGATTCGACCCGTTGGGGGCCTCCACACTCCTGGATTCCGTCCCAGAAATAGAGCTCGACGGCCTCGCCGCCGTCGATGACCTTGGACTTCTCGAAGGGGTGCTCACGAGGCTCGACGAGCATGTCTCTCAGCTCCACCTCGAGAGCCTTCATCGCCCCCGAGCCGCCGCCCGAGTCTGGAGTCGAGGACACCGGATCGTCCGGATCCTGCGAACCACCGGCGTCTCCGTTGGTTGACCCGCCATCGTTGGAAACGGGCTCTCCGCAGGCCGTCGCAGACAGCACCGCTACGAGCACAAGCCCGATGATGGTGGTTGATCGCATGGTCACGACTCCCCGATTTCGCCC
The DNA here is from genome assembly GCA_050693935.1 of Actinomycetota bacterium. Lineage (GTDB taxonomy): Bacteria > Actinomycetota > CADDZG01 > CADDZG01 > WHSQ01 > WHSV01. The sequence continues at coordinate 974 of JBOGWU010000003.1, forward strand.
GGTTCGATACTTGGACGTGGCCGATGGTCGCCGGTGTTCCCAGGACGTCTTACTGTCTTTGCGCGATCGTCGAGACGATCGCTCAGCGGTCGAGCTTCCTCATAAACACGAGGTCGAACGCCATCCAGATGGTCTTCGAAAACGGATAGAAGACCACCGGGAAGATCAGGTTCGTGGCCAAACCGATTATCAACAGAGTCACCCAGTTCACGTCCGGGGCGGTAGCTATGAGGGTGGCGACGAACAGCACGAAGAAGATGCCTTCGGTGATGGCGGTGTTCATGATCACGGCTCCGACCCAGTAGCCCTCCTCGCGCGCAAACTGGTAGTGGCAGTTCGGGCACGACTCCTCGAGCGTGAAATATCCGGAGAAGATCTTGCGGTGTCCGCAAACGGGACAGGAGCGGCGCACGGCACGAAGCAGAGTCGGTTTTAGTTTCAGGCGAGTGGTGCCGTCGCTCAGCTCTTGCCCGATTCCTCGATGGCCTCGATCAAGGTGTTCCATCCGAGCAGGGCGCACTTGATGCGGACCGGGTACTTGACGACACCCTTGAGCGAAACGAGATCGCCGAGCACGTCGGGGTCGCCTTCCTCCTCACCCGCCATCATGGCCTTGATGGTTTCGGCGAGCTCGGTCGCGTCCTTCACCGACAGATTTTGGACTCTCTCGGTCATCATCGACGCGCTGGCCTGGCTGATCGAACACCCCTTACCGTCGAACGAGACGCCCTCGAGCGTTTCACCATCGAATTTCACAAAGAGCTCGATCTCGTCGCCGCACAAGGGGTTGTTGCGCTCGAGCTTGACGTCGTGAGGATCCAGTCGCCCTTTGTTTCGGGGCGTTCTGTAGTGGTCGAGGATGACCTCCTTGTAAAGCTCCTCGAGGCTCAGGCAAACCACCCTTTCGCTTTGTCGAGCGCTTCTACGAGCGCGTCTATCTCATCGGGCGTGTTGTAGACGTAAAACGACGCCCTGGCCGTGGCCGGAACTCCGAGGACACTCATCAACGGTTGAGCACAGTGATGTCCGGCTCGAATACAGATTCCCTCTTGATCGAGAATCGTCGCCATGTCGTGCGGGTGCACCTCTTCGAGGTTGAACGACGCCACTCCCCCACGAACCTCGACGTCCTTGGGACCGTAGACCTTCGCTCCCGCTTCCTCGAGCCGCTTGATGCCGTAGGCGACCATCTCTTTCTCGTGCTCCCTGACGTTCTCGATACCCAAGCCCTCGAGGTACTCGACCGCGGCGCCCATTCCGATCGCCTGGGCGATGTTCGGCGTTCCGGCCTCGAACTTGTGAGGAATCTCGGCCCAGGTGGCGTGGTCGGGCCACACCCGGTCGATCATCTCGCCGCCGCCCCTGAACGGCGGCATTTCCTCGAGCAGGTCCTCGCGCCCGTACAGCACACCGGCGCCGGTAGGACCGAGCATCTTGTGAGAGCTGATGGCGAGGAAGTCGACGTCGAGCTCGTTTACATCTATGGGGATGTGCGGCGCCGCCTGGGCCGCGTCGATCACGATGCGCGCCCCCACCGCGTGCGCGGCGTCGGCGAGCTTACGCACCGGGTTGATAGTGCCCAGCACATTGGACATCAACGACACGGCGACGATCTTGGTGCGATCGGTGATGTATTCGCCGAGCAGATCCATGCGGAGCTTGCCCTCGTCGTCGATCGGAAGGTGTCGGAGCGTCGCCCCCGTCTCCTGAGCGAGGAGCTGCCACGGGATCAGGTTGCTGTGGTGCTCCATCTCGGTCACGAGAATCTCGTCGCCCTCGGTGACGTTGGCCCGGGCCCACGTAAAGCGCACGAGGTTGAGTCCGTCGGTGGCTCCGCTGGTGAAGATGATCGAGCGACGGCTGCGGGCACCGATGAAACGAGCACACGCGATACGCGCACCTTCGTAAGCCGCGGTCGCCTTCTCGCTGAGCTCGTAGACGCCGCGGTGCACGTTTGAATTCTCGGTCTCGTAGAAGCGCACGATCCGGTCGACGACCTGGCGCGGCTTCTGCGACGTTGCGGCGGAGTCCAGATAGACGAGCGGCTTGCCGTGGGCCCGCGTCTCGAATATCGGGAAGTCCTTTCGAATGACTTCTACATCTAGTGCCATGTGTTTCCTCTGATCTCTAGACCTTCGTCTTCTCGGCGTCGGCCACCTCGGCGAGCTCTTCTGCAGAGAGACCCAACTCCTTGGCGATCACAGCGTACCCCTCGGCCTCGAGTTGCTCGGCGAGTTCGAACCCGCCGGACCTCACGACTCGTCCGCCCATGAGCACGTGCACGGTCGTCGGACGGATGTAGTTCAGCAGCCGCTGGTAATGCGTGATCAAAATGATGCCGACCTCTTCGTCCGCCAGCTTGTTCACTCCGGAGCTGACGTGCTTGAGGGCATCGATGTCGAGCCCGGAGTCCGTTTCGTCCATGATCGCCAGTTCCGGGCGCAGGACCGCCATCTGGAGAATCTCGTTACGCTTCTTCTCGCCTCCCGAGAATCCCTGGTTGACGTAGCGGTCGACGAGCTCGCTCGGAATCTCGAGCATCTCGATCTTCTCCTGCAGGTACATGCGGAACTGCATGGCGCTCTTTTGGTCGTCCGGGTGAACCGCGTTGTATGCGGTCCGAAGGAAGTTCACGACGCTGACCCCCGGAACCTCGGTTGGGTACTGGAACGCCAGAAAGATGCCCTCTTTGGCGCGCTCGTCCGGCGCGAGCTCGAGGATGTTCTCGCCTTTGTAGAACACCTTTCCGCCGGTGACCTCGTAGCCCGGGCGTCCGGTCAGGACATAGGCGAGCGTCGACTTACCCGACCCGTTCGGGCCCATGAGCGCATGAATCTCGCCCTTGTCTACCGTGAGGTTGATGCCTTTAAGGATCTCGCGATCCTCTACGGTTACGTGCAGATCCTCGATGTGAAGCAACTGGTCTGCCATGTTCCTGCTCACTCCCTTTTCGTTTCTCTAGCTCTCTCGGCGGGGGCCGACCATTACCACGGCCCCCTCGATCTTGACTTCATAAGTGGGCTCCGGCTGCGTGGCTGGAAGGATGCGAACGCTTCCGTCCACCACACTGAAGCGCGACGCGTGGAGGGGACACTCGACCTCGAGGTCTTCGGGTTCGAACTCACCCTCGGTCAAATACGCCTCCTCGTGGGTGCAGATATCGCCCATCGCGTACACGTCGTCGCCGACTCGGTACAACCCCACGAGGTCGCCGCGCACGACGACCTGCTTGCAACCGAGGTCGGGGATCTCGTCCAGCTTCGCCACGGTCTCGTAGGTCCCCATCAACTGGCGACCTCGAGGTGCTGGGAGCCCTCGACCTTCTTTGCGATGGATTGGGCGAGCTCCTCGCGCAGCTCGGGTACGCGGATACGGTCCAGCACGTCACCGAAGAAGCCGAACACGACCAGCTTCTGAGCTGTCACACGGTCGATACCGCGGCTCATCAAATAGAAGATGTGCTCCTCTTCAACCGGCGCGACAGTGGCGCCGTGAGTGCAGCGGACCTCGTTGGCCTCGATCTCGAGCTGCGGGATCGAGCGAGCCACCGCCTCCTCGGACAGCACGATGTTGCGGTTCGCCTGGTAGGCGTCCGTCCCCTGCGCGCCCTTGGCGACCTTGATGAGCCCGGAGTATTCGGATCGTGAGGTTTCCTTGAGCGCGCCCTTGTAGAGCAGATCGGACGTCGTGCTGGGGACGTCATGGCTCTGGAGGGTGCGCTGGGCGAAGTGTTGATTGCTGTCGGCGAAGTAAAGGCCGAGCATCTCGGAAAACGAGCCCTCGCCCTTGAGCACCGACTCGACCTGCGCCCTCGCGAAGGTCGAGCCGAGCTGCACGCAGAGGCTGCGAACCGTCGCGTCGCGGTAACCGGTGAAGCGCTGCGTTTGGAAATGATGAACGTTGCGGCCCCATTCCTGCAACGAGATGTAGTTGACGATCGCTCCGCGACCTGCGGTGACCTCGACGACGCTCGAACACAGCGAAGGCTGGTCGTGGCTCTCTGAGCGAAAACGGTCCACGAAGGTCGCCTTGGCGTTGTCCCCGACGACGACGGTGGTGTGGGGAAAGGTCGAACCGCCGGGGGCCACGTCCCTGAAGACCTCGTAGGGAAGTTCGACCTCGACTCCCGCCGGCACGTACACGATGATCCCGTCGGACAGAAAGGCGCCGTGCAGAGCGGTGAACTTGTGCTCGTCGATGGGGACGTCGGTGAAGAAGTGCTCCTTGAGAAGATCCGCATGATCGCGCGCCGCGGTCGGTAGGTCGGCGATCACGACACCTTTGGCCGCCAGCTCGGAGGACACCTCCGGCGCGCTTTGAGACGGCTTGGGCACGTCGAAGATGGAGAAGTCAAAACGGCGCACGTTGGTGTAGCGCCACTCCTCGCCCTTGGGATCGGGCAGGTCGAGCTTCTCGTAGATGTCGAACGCCTGGAGGCGCCGCTCGGCCAGCCAGCCCGGCTCGCCCAGATCGGTGGCCAGCCTTTCGACCGCGTCCTTGGTTAGCTTCGTCGTCATCGTGTAGCCGTCACTCCTCGAGGAATCCAGTGTTTTCGGGGCGGCGTCGTTACAGACTGGCACCGCACGCCGGCCGGAAGGATGAGAACCGTTGATCGAGGGACCCATCCTAACGTAGGTACCCGTTGGGTTAGGGCCCCCTAACTTGGGCGTCTATCAGACGTTTACCCTGCTCACATGGTTGAACACCAGGCGGGGATGAGTGCTTCCCGGGCCCGAGTCGGGCTCGCAGCCGTCGCGCTTGCGGCCGCCCTGTGGGCGCTGGGCGCGGCGATCGCATCGAGCCTGTTCGACGACGGGGTGAAGCCGCTCGAACTGGCCGAGGCTCGCTCGGTGGTCTCCGCGCTCGGGCTCGCGCTGGTCCCCGCGGCCTGGCGGAAGCCGGTGTCACCCCCCGAGCCGCCGGTGCGCCGTTCGCTGGTTGCGCTGGGGGCCTGCATCGGGTTGGTCAACGCGGTCTATTACGTGGCCATCGAGCGGCTCCCGGTCGCGGTGGCACTGGTCCTCCAGTACACCGCTCCGGCAATAGTCGTGATCTGGACAGCCCTGCGTCTGCGAGCGAGACCCCGCAACGACGTGCTGTTCGCGGTAACGCTCGCGCTTGCCGGAGTGGCACTGGTATCCGGACTGCTGGGAGCCGAGATCGGCTCGGCCGACGGCCTTGGGGTCGTGATGGGCCTCGCCTCTGCGATCCTGTTCGCCACTTACACGCTGGTCGGCGAGAGCGTCATCTTTACCTACGGGGCTCTGGGTGCGATGTTCCGCGCCTTCTCGATTGCCGGCGCCGGCTGGATCGCCTGGCAGCTCTTCAACGGCTGGCCCGCGGAACTGTTCGAGCCGGCGAACCTACCGCGCGTCTTGCTGGTGGGCGTGATGGCCACACTGGTTCCCTTCTTCCTCTACCTCTGGGGAGTCGAACGCGTGAAGGCCGAGCGCGCCGCCATCGCGGCCACACTCGAACCAGTTCTCGGAGCCGTCGTTGCATGGCTGTTCCTCGACCAGAGCCTCGGCGTCGTGCAGATCGTCGGGGGCGGGCTCGTGATCGTGGCGGTGATCCTGATCCAGACGAGTCGCAAGGAACCGGTCCTGATCGCCGAACTCTGACGCTAGGCGGTCGCCAGTTTGGCCAGGCGCTTGCCTATCAGCGGCGCGAACTTGAAGCCGTGGCCGCTGCAGGCCGAGCCCACCACGATCTGCCCATGACGCTCGACCACGAAGTGCTCGTCGGGGGTGTTGGTATAGATGCAGGTCTCGGCGTGAGCGGGAGTGGGATCGGCGGTGGGGAAACGCCGCGCGACCCAGGCGGAGACGCGCTCGATCGAGGCCTCGCTGAGCTCGCCGGTCTCGTCCGGATCGGTGGTCGGTCCCGCGATGTGCTCACCGGCTTTGAGTCCATACCCCGGCGCAGGGAGCGCGTAGACGGCCGGGTCGGACCAGTCGACGAGCGTCGGCGGCGGTCCCGGAATGGAGAAGTACGAAACCGTCTCGCGGGTCGGTCTGACGTCGAGAGTCACTCCCACCGTGCTCAGGAGCGACTTGGCCCATCCTCCGGCCGTTACGACCGCGACGCCGGCCTGAAAGACCGTATCGCCGGACCAAACCTCCACTCCCCCCTCGCTTATCTCCAGCCTCTCGACCCGTGTGGCGCGGTGCAGTCGAACTCCTGCGCGTCTGGCGGCGCGCAAGAACGTAGACACCGCATGATCCGCGAGGGCGACACCGGCGTCGGGTTGCCAGAGCGCTATCTCGTCGTCGGCCACGTGCACCTGCGGCCAGCGCTCGGCGACATCGGCCCCCTTCACCATCTCGAAGGGCGCGCCGCAGCTCTGCAGGGCGTCGGCATTGGCCTCGATGCCCTCCCCGACGTCGAGTCCTCCGGTGGTTACTACGAGGCTCTGTCCGGTTTGCTCTTCCGCGGCGCGCCACAGGGAGAGTGCCTCCTGCGCCATCTCCACGTACATCGGATCGGGATACGAGTATCGAAAGATGCGCGAGGAGCCGTGGCTCGATCCGCGGTCGTGGCCGGGGTCGAACTGCTCCAAGAGATTGACGCTCACTCCCGAGTGCGCCAGCGCGTACGAAGTCGCCGAGCCCATGACGCCCGCTCCGATGACGACGACGTCGGACTCGAACACTAGGTGCCCGCCTTTTCCCTGTCCCTCAACACCCTCCTGAGGATCTTTCCGGACGCCGACTTGGGTATCTCGTCAACCACCTCGATTTGTCTGATCTTCTTGTGGGGTGCGACGCGATCTGCGACGAAGGCCATCATGTCGTCAGAGCTCACCTCGCCGGCGAGCACCACGAACGCCTTGGGCACTTCACCCGCTTCCTCGTCGGCAACCGGGATCACCGCCGCGTCCGAAATCTGCGGATGGCCGAGCAGCACCGCCTCGAGCTCGGCCGGGGCGACCTGCATGCCCTTGTACTTGATGAGCTCCTTGAGCCGGTCTACCAAGAAGAAGTAGCCGTCTTCGTCGACGCGACCGATGTCTCCGCTGTGAAGCCAGCCATCGTCGTCGATCGTCTGACGGGTTGCCGCGTCGTTGTTGAGGTAACCCTTCATGACCTGCGGACCGCGGATCAATACCTCGCCCAGCTCGCCGGTGGCCGCCTCCTCACCGGTCGTCACGTCGACGACTCGGCATTCGGTGTTGGGGATCGGGGGGCCGATGGAACCGGGCTTGTTCTTCGAGGGATCCTCGGGAACGCAGTGCGTAACCGGAGAGGTCTCGGTCAGTCCGTAGCCCTGCATCACGAAGCAGCCGAGGCGCTCCGACGCGGCCGCCGCTAGATCTCCACTCAATGGGGCCGCACCCGACATGATCATGTCGAGGCTCGAGAGATCGTATTTGTCGACGATCGGATGCTTGGCGAGCGCAAGAATCACGGGAGGAACGAGGTAGCCGCGCGTCGCCTTGTGGCTCTGGGAAAGGTCGAGGTACTGCTCGAGATCGAAGCGCGGCATCGTGATGACCGTCGCCCCGCAGCGCAGGGCTCCGTTCATGATCACCGTCATTCCATAGATGTGAAAGAACGGCAGCACGCCGATGATGGAATCCTCTTCATCGATTCCGTGCGCGCCGAGGAACTGGCAGATGTTGCTCACGAGGTTGTGGTGACTCAGCATGACACCCTTGGGAAACCCCGTGGTTCCGCTCGAGTAGGGAAGCACCGCGAGATCATTGTGCAAGTCGATGCTCACGTCGGGGACCTCGGTCCCGGCACTCAGCAGATCGGTCACCGGCGATGCTCCCTCTGCCTCGCCCAGCACGAAGGTCTCCTGCACACCCGATTTGCCGGTGGCCTCGATGGCCTTGTCGAGGAACTGGGGAATCGTCAGTAGGAGCTTTGCATTCGAGTCCTTCAGCTGAAACGCGAGCTCGTCGGCCGTATAGAGCGGATTGACGGTGGTGGTGATCCCCCCGATCGCCGCGACGCCGTGGAACGCGACCGCGTACTCGGGCAGATTGGGCATGTAGATCGCAAAGCAGTCGCCCTTCGTGAACCCCCGGGCGGTTAGCCCGGCTCCCAGTGCCCGCACCGCACCGGCAAGGTCCCCGTAGGTGATGGTGCGTCCGCTGGGTCCGTCGATGAGGGCGGGCTTGTCTCCCAGTTGTTGTGCCCGTTCGAGCACGAAGCTCGTGAGAGGTACGTCCGGAATGGTCACCGCCGGATAAGGACTCACCACAACCATGCAGCTCCCCCTTGCTCGGATGCGTGGTACGAGTGTCCCACTTCATCTCGACCTCGGCGGCGAGGGCCGGGGGCCCTGCACCCCGCAAGCTTTCAAGGTATGCAGTCTCAATGGATTTCGAATCGATGGGTTTCATCAGCTGGATCGTTTCGGGACTGCTCATCGGGGCGGCCGCTCGATTCCTGTTGCCGGGCCGCGACCCGATCGGATGCCTGGCGACCATCGGGCTCGGCATCCTGGGAGCGATCCTCGGCGGCTACGTGTGGACCGAGCTCTTCAACAAGCGCGACAACATCTCATGGATCGGCGCAATCATCGCGGCCATGATCCTGTTGCTCGTCTTCAGATCGTTCACCTACCGGCGCCGTCGATCTCCGTTCCGGCGCCGCTTCTGAAACCGTAAAGAGGACCCAGCCACACTAGCCACAGGTGGTGTTCGGCTGCGACTGCCAGGTCACCATGTCGGTCTGCCCGCGCGAGGCGTCGAGCCAAACGGCTCGCTGGCCACGGCCCACGGCCGGGTAAGCCTGGTCACCGCGGTTGCAGGTCACGGGTTTGGGCCTTCCCCCACCGGTGGGCACCAGGAAGATGTCGCGGCCGACCCCGTCGGAGGCGATGGGCTCGCCGTCGAACCTAGCCTGGTACCCCGCCTCGGTGGTGTACGCGACCCACGAGTTATTGGCCGACGGACGCGGCGGATCACCGCCAACCCCAACCCACACCGGGGCGAAGGGGCTGCTCTCGGGTACCACGGTCTTCTTCTTGTTGCCCCGGTGGTTCGAGCGCTTGATCGCGCCTCGGCCGTCGCCGTTGCGGTCCTGGAACCAGAACACGTACCGGGAGGTGAGCGCGGGGGGGCCGATCTCTGCGCCCGAGGGTGGCCGGGTCAGCTTGATCGTCGCCTTCCTGCCGGTCCTCAGGTTCTTGATCTGGATGCGCCCCACCTGCCGGCGCACGTCCCACCATGCGACGGTGTCGCCGGCCACCTGGGGATAGAACTCGGTCCCCGCGGTCCGCGTGAGCTTGCGGATGCGCCCGCCCCCGTAGCGGGCATAGATGTCCGTCTGCCTCGCGTCACGGTTCTCCCACGCCACCAGGTTTCCGTCGACCGAGGGATACCATTCCCAGGCGAATGTTCCCGCCACGGTCCGAAGTCCGGAATCCGGACCGTTCCTGGTTCCGATCACGTCGATATCGACGCCGCCGCTGTTCGTCCGGCGCGACCAAACGATCTCGCCTCCCCCGATGTCCGGCTGCTCGTCGACGATGGAATCATTCGACTGAGATCCGGTGATCTTCCGGGGGTCACCCTCGCCCGTGACGTCGCCCCTGACGTCGCCCATGAAGAGCTTCCCCGACTTGGCGAGGTTCGGGCGGTGGACCGTCACGAAGGTGTTGCTAGACACCTGCGGCACCGACGCTTCGAAGCCCTGGGGGCTGGTGTTCTCAAGAAGCGGGAGCGTGTCTGTCTCCGCGCCAGTGTCCCAGTCGGGGGTGATGTCGCGCTCATCGAACGCTGCCTTTACGATTGCGTTCACCTCGTCCCGCTGACCAGGCGGAAGCTCGGCTTCGCCGATCCTCTTGGCCGCCTCCTCCACGAGAATGCGGCCCCTGTAGAAGCTGTCGAGCGGCGTGTGGCTGATGAGCGCCTGGTAGACGATGCGGTCGGCCAAGAGCGGCTCGAAGCCTTGCATCACGAGGTCCTCGCGTATCTCCCAGAGCGCGCCCCCGTAGATGGTGGCGTTGTCGTGCACTCCGCCGTTGTCGAAGTCGTAGAGGTAGTAGAGGTAGTCGTCGGTGCCGCGCGGTTCCCCGCCCTGGTCTTCCTCGTTGAGGTCTCGCACGAAGGGGCAGGGCCATAGACGAGGGTTGGGGTTGGCGCCATCTTCCTTGCAGACGTCCTCGCCGACTCGGCTCGCCTCGGGATCGGTCATCTTCATTCCCTCGGCGGTGACCTCTACCGCGTTGCCGAAGTAGTCCGCGTAGGCCTCGTCCAGCGCGCCCGACTGGTTGAGGTAGACGAAGCCCGAGCCCGCGCTGAACTCGTTGACTCCGTGGGTGAACTCGTGGGCGACGATGTCGGGCGCGGCTGATAGCGGATAGAGCCCGTCGGCGGGGCCTGGCCTGGGATTCCCGAAGGTGACGTGCTTGCCGTTCCAAAAGGCGTTGTAGAGGGGACCACCGTGATCGCTCGCGTTGACGACCGAGACCATGTCCATCCCGTCATCGTCGAGGGAGTCCCGCCCCAGCGACGAGTAGAACTCGAACACCTCCTGGGCCCCCCAGTGCGCGTCCACGGCCCCGGAGTCCGTGTCCTCGCCGGAGAAGTGGCTCTCCGAGGATCCCGCGATTCTTGGTGTCTTCGCCGGGTCGAAGGTGTTGCCGTCGGCGCCCTCGGCGTCGTGAGTGAGTATCTCGACGGGGCTCAGTTTGCGCATCTGATACTGGCCGTTGTCACGCCGGGAGACGAACAAGTCGAGGAGAGGCTCCGGCTCCTTCACGCTCTCCCCAGTGCCGTCCGCGGGCTCCGCGGTCTTGATGTCGTTGTAGCTGAGCACGACATGGCCCGTCACGGCGTCCACGAACACCTGCTCGCGCAGGGGTGCGCCGAGCCCCTCGCCCTGGACCGTCGAGTGGTATGCGAGCACTCCGTCGCCCACCGGCAGAACGACGAGGCCGTGGTCTTCGGCGCTCCCCCCGCGGAGCGGGCGGATGCTCGCCAGCGCGAGCGTGCGCGCATCGGCGGGGCTCACGCGAGGCTCGATGGGCACGTCGAGTTCGGTGAAGAAGTCGCCGTTGACGGTCGTCACCCTCTTGCCGTCGGCGGTGTCGTCGAGATGCACCAGGTAGTGCGCCCCGAACACCGGCACGCCTCGATGCCGCTGCTGGAAGCGAACGGTGCGGCCCCCCTCGTCAGCGACCACCTCGAGGGGGTTCAACTCCTGCTGGGGATCGGCGATGCCGTAACGAGCGGGATTTTCGTCGAGGTGGTCCGTGGCGACGGTCGGCGCCGGGCCTGATTCGGGACGAGCGTTGATCCCGCTGACCAGAGCGGGCGCGGCCGTGCCGCGTGCCTTTACGACACGCGGGGCTCTGGTTTTGGCAGCCGAGGCGGGGATGCCGGCGAGCAGGCTCGCCACCAGCAACATCGCCCCAACTACGGCGGCGCGCCCCTTCAACCTCTCTCCCTTCGATCGAATGTCCGCTCTGAGCCCGCCTATCTCAACAGATCGGTCACCACAACGGTAGTGGCTTGGGGGCGAAACGGACAATCGCGTCGAGCCCCGCGCCGGTTCGCGGAGAAATTGACACTTGCCATGGTGCGTTTATGATGTCATAGTGATGTCATGCAGACATCAATGTGGCTAGACAGCCTCCTGAACGACCTGAGAGAAGTGGCCGCGGTGGGCGACGAGCGGACCGCGGTGGCCGCCGAGTCGCTGGCGGTCGCCATGAGCGCCAGCATTGAGCGGCGCTGGCTCGACCTCCTGGCGCAGGTGGTTCTGGAGATCAACGACCAGCTCCCCTCCGGCCATCTCGAGGTCAGGCTTGTCGGCCGTGACCCCGAACTCGTGTTCGTGGACGAGCCTCCGTCCTCGCCCTCCTCGCCGGCCGAGGATGCTGGCGCCCGCATCACCCTGCGGCTCCCGGAGGCGCTCAAATCGTCACTCGAGAACCAAGCGGCACAGGAGGGGCTGTCCCTCAACAGTTGGATCGTCACAGCGCTGCATCGCAGCGTCGAGCGCGGCCGAACGTCGCGACGAAGCAATCGCCTGCGCGGCTTCGTGCAGGGCTAACAGACCAGCGATCATCTCGATCGCGAGTAGACCAGCGATCGTCTCGACGATCGCGAGACGAAGGGAGCAGCAAATGGAACGCCGGTTCGAGACTCCGGGAACCCCCATCATCGAGGTGCGGCTCCCTGCGGGACGAGTCGAGATCTCGACCCACGAGGGCGACGAGACGATCGTGCAACTTCAGGCCCTGCGGGACAACGCCGCAAGCCACAAAGCCGTCGAGCACGCGCGCGTCGAGCTCCAAAAGAGCGGCGGAGACGACCTGGTGCTGGTGGACGTCCGCGAGCGCTCCTCGTTCCTCTCCTTCAGCATGGGAGCCGAGGTCGAGGTGCGCGTGCAAGCGCCTACCGGGAGCAAATTGAAGACGAGCCTCGCCTCGGCGAACCTGGTCGGACGCGGCACCTTCGGCTCGCTCGAAGCAAACCTCGCATCGGGAGATCTTTCTGTCGAGGATGTCACCGGCGACGCGGAGGTTCGTTCCGCCAGCGGTGACCTCCGCATCACGAGCGTTGGCGGCGAGCTCAGCCTTCACTCCGCCTCGGGAGACGCCGAGGTGGGCCGCGTCGGTGGCTCGGCGACTGCGCGGACGGCTTCCGGCGACGTAAGAATCGGCACGGCGTCATCGTCGGTGACGATTCAGACGGCCTCGGGCGACACCCGAATCGGCTCCGTCTCCAAGGGCCGAGTGTCGGTCCAGAGCGCGTCCGGTGACGTCGAAATCGCCATCGCAAGAGGAGCCGGCGCCTACCTCGACGCGAAATCCATGAGCGGTGACGTGATCTCGGAGCTCGATCTCGAGGACAGCGTTCCGGGCGGGAGCAACGTCGACCTGAAGGCCACCTCTATGAGCGGCGACATCCGCATCCGCAGCGCCCGTGAGGGCCGAGGGAGCAACGGCCACCCGGAGCCGGTCCGCCTGGCCTAAGAGCCCGAACCACACCAACCGTGGGGGCAGATGCATCGCCGACGATGAAATCGCACCACAGAAGAAATCTGTCGCCGGAAAACAAACAGGGGGAGCATCTGCTCCCCCTTCACTCATCGGGGTTCTTGTCCCTGATCCTGTTCTGGTAGCTCGACCCGCTCGGGAGTTGCATCTCTATGCACCGGGAGCGGCGCATTGCCGGCGGGGAAGCCAACCACCACGGTGTTGCCAGACGTCGCCGATATGCACGAAAGGGAGCCACAGCGCGTTCATTCTTTCGAGGAATTACCTCGCTGAGCGGGGCTGAATCTCGTGAGATCGCTGGGCGCCGAGCACTTGGGCCGATCCCGACGACGCAAAGAGGGGAGCCGGTGTGGCTCCCCTCCTGCCTTGACCCTTGTACGACTTGGTTAGCCGACCGAGCCTTCCATCTGCAGCTCGACCAAACGCTGGAGCTCGACTGCGTACTCCATCGGCAGCTCCTTGGTGATCGGCTCGATGAAGCCTCGCACGATCATCTGCATCGCCTCGGTCTCGTCGAGGCCCCGGCTCATCAGATAGAAGAGCTGGTCGTCGGAGACCTTGGACACCGTGGCCTCGTGCGAGACCGCGGAGTTCTCTTCCTCGATCTCGATGTAGGGATAAGTGTCGCTGCGCGACTTCTCGTCGAGGATCAGCGCGTCGCAGATGACGTGGCTCTTGGCATGCTCGGCACCCTTGTCGATGCGCACGAGCCCCCGGTAGCCGCCTCTTCCACCATCCTTAGAGATCGACTTTGATGTGATCGCGCTGGAGGTGTTCGGCGCAGCATGAATGACCTTGCCGCCCGCGTCCTGGTGCTGGCCCTCGCCGGCATAGGCGATTGACAGGACCTCGCCGCGTGCGTGCTCGCCCAGAAGGTAGATCGACGGGTACTTCATCGTGACCTTCGAGCCGAGGTTGCCGTCGACCCACTCCATGATTGCGCCCTTGCCCGCAGTCGCACGCTTGGTGACGAGGTTGTAGACGTTGTTCGACCAGTTCTGGATGGTGGTGTAGCGAGCCCGGCCGTGGTCCTTGACGATGATCTCGACGACCGCGGAGTGAAGCGAGTCGCTCGAGTAAACCGGCGCCGAACAACCCTCGACGTAGTGCACGTAGGAGTTCTCGTCGACGATGATCATGGTCCGCTCGAACTGGCCCATGTTCTCCTGGTTGATGCGGAAGTAGGCCTGGAGCGGGATCTCGACCTCGATACCCGGGGGCACGTAGATGAACGAGCCACCCGACCACACCGCGGTGTTGAGTGCGGAGAACTTGTTGTCCGCGGCGGGAATGACCGTGGCGAAGTACTGCTTGACGATGTCCTCGTGCTCACGGAGAGCCGTGTCCATGTCGCAGAAGATGATGCCGCGCTTCTCGAGTTCTTCCTGGGTCTTGTGGTACACGACCTCGGACTCGTACTGAGCGGTGACCCCACCGAGGTAGTTCTTCTCGGCCTCGGGGATGCCGAGCTTGTCCCACGTCGACTTGATGTCCTCGGGCATGTCGTCCCAGGACTTCACCTGGTTCATGGGCTTGATGTAGTAGTAGATGTCGTCGAAGTTGATACCCGACAGATCCGCTCCCCAGGTAGGCATCGGCTTGCGGTAGAAGACGTCGAGAGCCTTGTGGCGGATCTTCCGCATCCAGTCGGGCTCGCCCTTGCGGTCCGACATCATGTCGATGACCTCGTGCGACAGACCCTTCTCGGGGGCCTCGTCGTAAGAGGTCGCGTCGTGCCAGCCGTATTTGTAGTCGCCCTTTATCTGGCGAACCTGCTCGTTTTCCTGCTGGACCTTCAGGTCTTCAGTCTCTGTTGCCACTACGGGAGACCCCCTCAAATGCAATGGTCGGGTCTTTCGGACGCCGCCGTGAGCGTCGTCGCTCGGTCTTTACCCTAACAGTTAGGTCTACCTAACCCAACCCTCGGGGCGTCGACATTTGCCCTGCTCACGGAGGTTAAAACACAAAACCGGGCTCGATGTTCCCGAGCCGACAGAGCGAGGACGGATCCGACCCGGAGCGTGCCTCCGCAGAAGACTGCCGCTGAAGCGGCGGTCTTCGAGGACCGCGAGCGGAGCGGTCGGGTCCGCCGCAGCGGAACCTAGGACCGGCGCCGGACGGGGGCGGCGGCCGGATCCATGGGAGGTGTGGACATGTCCACGTCCTCTTCGACCTCCTCGGCGTGAAAGCCGGGGCCCTGCCCGATTACCTGGAAGGTCTCGGCGGCGCCGTACCCGTACTTCTGCCCGACCTCCGCGAAGCGCTGCCGCATCCAGGTTGCTATTCGCTCGGCGTCCTCACCTACCTGGCTCTGGTGGCATAGCAGCGCCTCGATCTTGCGCTCGATGGTGGCCGAGATGTCCTCAGCGTGGGGGCGGTCCCCGGGACCCATGATCCACAGCTCCCGCAGGCCGCGCCATGGCTGTAGCCCTTCGGTGAGCAACTCAGGAAAGTGCCCCGGTGTAGTTCCCGCAGTCAGGGTCACATCAAGTGAGGCCTGCCCGATGGCTCGGTGATCGGGGTGGTTGACGAAGTCGCCAATCACCGGCGTCGGGTCCATCACCATGTAGCGATGCGGGCGGTAGCGACGGAAGACCCGAGCGATGTCCTTACGCAACTCGAGTGAATACTGAACGTAGCCGTCCTGGTAGTCGAGCCAGACCAGCTCCTTTGCCCCGATGATGTCGGCGGCGCGCTGGCTCTCCTGTCTGCGCAGGTCGGCCAGGTTGGCACCCATCAGTCCTTGGTCCTGAGTGCCGGTCGAGCCGTCGGTCACGATGCACATCGTCACCTCGGCCCCCTCATCCGCCCATTTTGCGAGCGTGCCGGCACACCCGAACTCGACGTCATCGGGATGGGCGGTAACGCTGAGAACTCTCATGTCGAGGCTCGTCCCCTCTGTTGCTCAGGCCGTCCTCAAGATGAGGAGGTCGGTCGGCGCGTGATGGCTGATCCGGTGGGGCACGTTGCCGAGCTTGAAACGCTGTGCCCCGGTCATGCCTACGCTTCCAACCACCACCAGCTCGAAATCTTCCTCTTTCGCTATCGAGATGAGGACCTCGGGGGCAGAGCCTTTGACCGTGCGGACCTCGGCATCGACGTCGTGCTTGGCGGCGTGCTCTTCCGACCGTTCGAGTACGTCCTGCGCCTGCGCCGCCCCGGCGATTCGCCAGCGGAACTCGTCGGGGACATCCCGCAACGAGCGATCGGCGTCCCATTGCGCGCTGATGCTCCCGGCGCTCGCGGCCATGCGCTCGAGCTCCGCGTCGGAGGGCGGATCGTAAGCACACACGATCAGCAGATGCGCGCCGAGTGCGGAGGCCAGATCCGCGGCCCGGTCCACCGCCGACATGGCGGTAGCCGATCCGTCCGTGCCCACCATGATTCTCGAGTAGTCGTCGACTGGTCTGGGAGGCGGATCCGTCTTCACGATCAACAAATCGGTGGTCGCGGAGTGACTCACCTTGTTGGGAACGTTGCCGAGCATGAACCGTCGCGTCCCACTCATGCCCACACTGCCCACCACGAGGAGGGAGCCGGGGCTCGATTCCGCCGCGTCGATGAGCGCGTCGACCGGGTTGCCCTTCACCACCTGGACCTCGGCCCCGTAGGAGTCGCCGAGCTCGCCCAGCGACTCACCCGGATCCGAGCCGGCATGCACCAGGATCAAATGAGTCGATAGCGCCTTTGCCAGTGAAGCTGCGCGGTCGGTGGCCACCTTGGCTGTGCTACTGAGATCCGTTCCGGCAACGATCCGCTCGTACATCGAATCCCCTTTGCGTCCTCGGCTATCCGCCTTGCTCCGGCAAACTTCGCACCGCCAGAGTGCAGCGAGCCACGGCCACCTGCTTGCCGTCCTCGCCCACGATGTCAATGTTCCACACGTGAACGGTTCGTCCTTTGCGAACCGGAGTAGCGGTGGCCGTCACCGTACCCGAGCGCTTGGCTCGCAGGTGGGTGACGTTCAGATCGACACCCACGGCGAAATGCGTGGCCGGATCACAGTTCAGATAAGTGCCCATCGAGGCCGCGCTCTCTGCGATGACGGCCGACGCGCCTCCATGCAAGAGGCCCATGGGTTGGTGAACCACCGGGGTGACGTCCA
>JBOGWU010000004.1:0-12133 GCA_050693935.1 Actinomycetota bacterium
GCCTGCCAGTAGTTGAGACCCGGCAGAGAGGCCACCATGACGAACCAATAGGTGACGATGTTCCACACGCTGATCGCCAGAAGGGTCACGAGCTCGATCCAAGTCATCGCCTTTATCGCCAGCCACACCTCAGAGAAGTCGGCCAGTTTCGGAAGGGCGAACCCGAAGATGGCGACCACCACGACCACCGACAACAGCGCCTGCAGGATGCGGACGTTTCGTTTCTTTGCAGCGCTGGTTGCGTCGGCCACCGAGATCTCCCGACCGTTGAGGCGTGTCCTCGATGCTGACACTCGAGCGCGCTTCTAGCTAGGCCCTCGAGGCTTTCTCGTGAAAGGCCTCCCAATCGCAGGACGGCTCTGTATGTTCAGAGCACTCGGAATCTCGGGGAGCCTCATTTGTCCGAAACCTTCGCATCAGCGACCGTCGACACACGCCGACCCGGCTCGACGCGCGGCCTCGGCCGGCTCCTGCTCGGATCGGTCGCGGTCTTTGGATTATCGACGGCCGCGGCATCGGGATCGGTGAGTTCGCTCGAGGCAGGCGCGTTCGAAGTGATCAACGAGCTCTCCGATTCTCTGTTCTGGCCGCTGTGGCCCGTCATGCAACTCGGCAACCTTTTGGCCATTCCCGCGCTGGCGCTCGGAGCGCTGATATTCCGGCGCTGGCGCCTCGCCGCGGGCTTGGCCGTCGCCGGACTCGCATGCTGGATCCTGGCCAAAGTCGTCAAGGACTTCGTGGGTCGTGGTCGCCCCGGAGCGCTGCTCGAGGACGTGATTCTAAGGAACAGTCACGCGGGAGGAGGCGGATACGTCTCCGGGCACGCGGCCGTCGTGTTCGCGCTCGCAACGGTTCTGCATCCCTATCTCTCTCGCCGATGGCGCATCGTGTCGTGGACGCTCGCGATCCTGGTGAGCCTTTCGCGCGTTTACGTAGGTGCGCACCTACCGCTCGATAGCATCGGAGGCGCCGCCCTGGGTTGCGGCATTGGGCTCATCGTGCTCCTAGCCATGCGCACTATCGGGCCACGACCCGCAGCAGGTCGCCTCCCGCAAGATCGGTGAGATAGAGCTCGCCGGCCTCGTCGAGCCCGAAGGAGCTGATCGACAGGTCGCTTGCCATCAGTTCGACCGGCTCGGTAAAGCCTCGTGTGGTTGCGTCGATCGCCCAGATGAGGCCCGAGCAGTAGTCGCCGAAGACGTATCCGCCGCGTAGCTCCGGGAAGTCTTTGCCCCGGTACACATAACCCCCGGTCACGGAGCAGCCGCGATCGTGGTCGTAGCCGCTTATCGGAACGACCTTGTCGGCGGGATCACAATCCGCTCCCTCGTAACACTCCAGGCCCTCCATCTGGTCCCACCCATAGTTCAGCCCACCGGCGGCCGCGGGCCGGCGGTTGATCTCCTCGAACTCGCCCTGGCCGACGTCGGCGATCCAGAGATCGCCGGTCTTCGAGTCGAAGCTGAAGCGCCAGGGATTGCGTAAACCGTAGGCCCAGATCTCCGGCTCGCCGCCCCCGTTTGCGAACGGATTGTCGCCGGGGATCCCGTATGGGTCGCCGGAGTCGACGTCCAGTCGCAGCAGTTTTCCCAGCAGCACGTCGGCGTTCTGCCCGTTGTTCTCCGGATCCCCCGCACTGCCCCCGTCCCCCAGGGCGACATAGAGAAACCCGTCGGGGCCGAAGGCAAGCTGGCCACCGTTGTGATTTGCGTACGGCTGGTCCACCTGGAGAAGAATTCGGACCGAGTCCTCATCGGCGCGATCGGGATCCTCCGAAACCACGACCTCGGCAACCACCGTGTCCCCGTTGACGTCGGTGTAGTCGATGAAGAAGCGTCCGTTGCGCGCGAAGTCTGGATGGAACGCAAGGCCCAGCAGACCCTGTTCGCCGCCGGCGACGATCGCCTCGCTTACGTCGAGGAACGGCTCATCGAGAACCTCCCCGTCGCGCAGGACTCGGATGACGCCTGTCTGCTCGACGATGAAGAGGCGACCGCTCCCGTCACCCGCATGGGTCACGCCCAGAGGAGAGTCCAGCCCTCCTGCAACCGGTTCGAGACCGAGGTCCACGCTCGAAGGGTTGAACTCCGCGACCTGTTTCGGAGAGCTCGAGTCCTCCGGCGAGGGCGAGGATGACGAGGGCCGATCCGGCCGCGATGTGGTGGGCTCCTCATCCTCGGTGCCGCTACAACCACTCGCCAGGAGCGCGACCATCGCAACGAGCGCTAGCCGGCCAAGTACAGCTTTTTGATTCCCCATCAGTCTCATCCTCGCAATCCTCACGCTTTAGCCGTCGCCCCTGTACCAGAGGCCCCAGATGGGCTAGAACTGCGCGATGAACAACGACGTGGTGGTCCTCGACTACGAATCTGTTATGGCCTCGGTGTCGCCTGAACGCGCCATCGAGAGAGTGCGCGAGGGGTTCATCAGGTACGCCAAGGACGAGTGGAGCATGCCGCCCAAGGTCTATCTGGACTCGGCGCCTCACGGGGACTTCAGGGCGATGCCTGCGTCCGGCGATGGGCTCGCGATCCTCAAATGGGTGACGTCGTTCCCAAGCAACGCGACGCGGGGCCTGCCCACGGTCACGGGAACCATTCTGGTTAGCGACGGAGAGACAGGGCGCTGGCTGGCATTGATCGATGGACGCTCGGTGACCGCGCTTCGTACCGGGGCCGCGGCTGCCATCGCGTCTCAGGCGCTCGAGAGCGACGACGCGGAGACCGTCGGCATCGTGGGCTGCGGGCTCCACGGTCGCTGGGCCGCGTTGTGTCTAAAAGCGGCCGGTTACGACGCCGGTGTGTGCACCGACGTGAACCCGCGAGTCGCGGAGAGCCTTGCGAATGAGCTCGGATGGCGAGCGGGCGGGCTCGGCGAGGCGCTCGATTGCGACGTGGTGACGCTGGTAACACCCGGCTTCGAGCCGGTAGTCAGAGTCTCCGACATGCGAGGGGGGATGCACATAAATGCGCTGGGCGCAGATGGTCCCGGCAAGGCGGAGTTGGAGGTCGAGGCTGTGGCGGCCTGCGAGCTGTTCTGCGATGAGTGGCGTCAGGCCAGTCACGGCGGCGAGCTGACCGGCGCGGTCGCGGCGGGGCTCGTTTCGAGCGACCGCGTCACGGAGCTTGGGGCGGTTCTGACGGGGTCATCGCCGGGTCGGACCTCCGACGAGGCGATCACGCTCTTCGACTCGACCGGACTCGCAATCCAGGACCTCGCCATCGCTCGAGCGGTGCTCGAACAGCACCGTGAGGGCCTGATAGACGCCCCTACGATCTCGCTCTAGAGACCGGGATGACAGCGACTGCAGGGGTTCCGTATTCTTGCTACGGCGGACGCATGTTCCGCTTGAGTTGGGTTGTGGTACGACCGATGTGAGAGGGTAAGCAAGATTAGATGAGAACCAAGCTCAACAATGGCGTTGGGGGTTAACGACTTGAACAGTGACGGCAGCATGGCGGTAAACACCTATCCGACTCAACCACCTCGAGCATCCGTATGGGGTGCGGATCAGTGCCTAGTCGACGAGGAATGGGCGAAATTCCGTTCCTATCTCGCAGACCGTCCCGGCGATGTAGCGCGCCTCGTGCTCTCGATTGCGGAGGTCGAGCGAATAATCGGCCGCCGGCTCCCGGACGAGGCGGCCCTTCCGCAGTGGTGGTCTACCTGTCCTCGCCTCGAGGAGAGTGAGAACGGAAAGCCATGGCACGTGGACGGGATGCCGGGCCATTACCTGATCGAGTTCTCCCGCTCCTAGTCTCGGAAATTACCGGTGGCGGGCCACTCGCTCGCCCATGAGACTCCGGCCGGCCACGACCTTGTTGCCTTGGGGAGCGTGACGTAACGCCCACCATCTACGTCGTCCCACACACCCACTGGGACCGAGAGTGGTACCGGCCTTTTCAGGACTTTCGGCTGAGGCTCGTCGAGGTGATCGACCGGCTGCTCGACCTCTTGGAGCGCGAGCCGGAACTTGCGTTCACTCTGGACGGGCAGCTGGCTACGGTCGACGACTACCTCGAGGCGCGACCGAACGAAGAGCAGCGCATCAGCAGGTACATCGCTTCCGGGCGGCTCGCCGTCGGGCCCTGGCGCATCCTCATGGACGAGTTCCTTGTGTCAGGGGAAACGATCCTTCGCAATCTGGAGATGGGACTGGTGCGCGGCTCCGAGCTTGGAGCCGTCATGCGAGTTGGGTACCTCCCCGACATGTTCGGCCACATCGCACAGATGCCACAGCTGATGGCGCTCGCAGGTATCGATCGTGCGGTCGTGTGGCGCGGAGTGCCTCGCAACGTTCAATCACACGTCTTTAGCTGGGAGGCGCCCGACGGCTCCTCGGTGGCGGCCGAGTATCTGGTGGGTGGCTATGGCAATGCCGCCCATCTCTTTGCGGTGCCGGCCGACATCGAAGAACGAGTAAAGGAGTTCCGTACGACGATGGCGCCGTTCTTCGGGGACGACGATCTCCTGGCAATGCACGGCACCGACCACATGAAGCCGCTGCCCCGGCTGGCGCATCTGGTGCGCGACCACAATCGCTCGGTTGGGGATGCGGTTCTGCGGGTCTCGACACTGACGGATTACCTTGAAGCGGCGCGACGACCGGGCGCTGGCGACGAGCGCTGCGTTGGCGAACTGCGGTCGGGGGCGCGCGCCAACATGCTAATGGGGGTCACGTCGGCCCGCATGCCGCTGCGGATCGCAGCGGCGAGGGCCGAACGCTCGCTCCTTCGATTAGCGGAGCCGCTCACGGCCCTTCACGGTGACGATGATCTCGGATCGCTGCTCGAGCTCGCCTGGAGGAGGGTCGTGGACAACTCCGCACACGACTCGATTTGCGGCTGCTCCACCGACGAGGTCGCGCGCCAAGTTGTCGTTCGTTACGACGAGGCCCGCCAGATCGGCGAGGGCCTCGCTCGCCGCGTGATGGACCGGGTTGCGATAAATGCGGGACGCGATGGAGTGGCGGTGCTGAACCCCTCGCCGTTCGACCGCCGCGACCTAGTGGAGGTCGACCTTCCCGTTCCCGATGGATGGGGCGATGTGGCTCTGGCGACCGCCGACGGAAACCTTGCCCCAACTCAGAGGGTGGGGGCCACCGCTCGCGGTCAAGAGGATGGGGAGACCCTCGTCGAAGGACGACCCCGGCGAACGCTACTCGCGCACCTGCGGGCTCCCGCGTTGGGCTGGGCGACGGCTCATCTGGTCGAAGGGGCCGTCCGGGCGACCTCTCCAGTCCGGGTCGAGGAACGAATGCTCGACAACGGTCTGTTGCGAATCACCATCGACGACCTTGGCGAGCTGACCCTGAAGACCAACGGGGTCACGACCGAGGGGGTGGGTCGGCTCGTGGATGGTGGCGACTCGGGAGACAGCTACAACTACGCGCCTCCTGCGTCCGATCATCTGGTCTCCGACGCGGATCAGGTAAAGGTGCGCCCGGTTGCAACAGGTCCGCTCTTGGGTTCGTTCGAGATCACTAGGAGCTTCGGCTGGCCCGCCTCGACCGATCTTCGGGCTCGCTCGACCAATCGCCGAAGCGTGGACGTAGTCACGACGGTCGAGCTTCGCGTTGACGAGCCGTTCGCACGCGTCCGAGTGGCTTTCGACAACCCCTGCTCCGACCATCGCGTGCGCTTTCACATTCCGCTTCCGGCCCCCGTGACGTGCTCGTATGCCGAGGGACAGTTCGCGGTGGTCGAGCGCGGGCTCGAGGTCGAGGGCGGGCACGGAGAGCACCCCCTTCCCACCTTTCCGGCGCACGGGATGGTGGCGACCGATGGCCTCTCGGTGCTACTCGGCCACGTAGTCGAATACGAGCTCGTCGACGATGGACGCGAGCTAGCGCTGACGATGTTGCGCTCGATTGGGATGATCAGCCGTGACGACAACGCGCTGCGGCGCGAGCCGGCCGGCCCCGAGGTGCCGATACCCGAGGCCCAGTGCCTCGGTCCCATCGAAATCGAGTTCGGGCTGTATCTCCATGGCGGGTCGTGGGAAGAAGCGAGTTCGCTAAAACAACAGGAGCGCTTCGCGCATCCCTTTACCCTCGCACCCGGAACCGCCGATCAGGCGCCGACCTCCCAGCGGCGGGACGGACTTCACCTATCCGGTCCGAACATCGTTCTCACCAGCTTGCGGCACAGAGGGGGCGGCCTCGAAGTGCGCCTGGTCTGCGAACAATCAAAGCCCGGCACAGCACGACTGCGAGGCGATTTCAGGGGCGCCGTCAAGACCGACTTGATGGGCGCGGAACTCGAGTCGATGGTGGTCGACGAAGGGTGCCTCGAGATCGATCTAGCCCCCTGGGAGATAGCGACCCTCCTGCTGACGCCGTGAAGGGCGCTCTCGCTGCTCAGACCAGCCCAATCTCGGAGAATCCGGCAAGCTCCCCGCCGGAGGCCACGTCGCACCTAGGGGCGCGATCGCCGCCCCCCGGATCTCACCTGGGTGATTGCTCGGGGTGGGCGACGCCTCTTTCAGCCTCACGTCCGACCATGGCTGGAACGAAGAGAGAGGAATCGTCATGGTCAAGCGAACTGATCTCCCGCAGCCGGACGCGCCCATCGAGGATCTGGAGTCAGAGGTAGAACGGTTGCGCAGGGAGCGTGACGAGCTGGATGCGCGCCTCAATCGTGCCGAAGAACGGAAGAGCCGGCGTGGGCGGGCTCGCTCGGTCACTGCGGGCTTGCTCACCCTGCTGGCGTGCCTCGCGATCATCGTGACGGTTCCGGCCGCCTGGACCTATCGGACCATCTTCAACACCGACGCGTTCGTCGATCGAGTCACTCCGATCGGGTTCGACCCCGCAGTGACACCGGTGCTGAGCGATCGACTCACGACTCAGATTTTCGGCCTGGTCGATGTGGAAGCGATAGTGGCGGACGCCCTCCCACCCCGCGGGCAGATACTGGCGGGGCCTCTGACCGGCGGGATCGAAGACTTCGTGCGCGAAAAAGTCGACGAGGTACTTTCGAGTGACCGATTTCGAGACCGTTGGATCCAGGCCAATCGATTCGCGCACACGCAGATCGTGGCGGTTCTCCGAAACGAGAGCGACATCGTGGATACCGCGGGCGGCCGAGTCGTTCTCAACCTTCTCCCGGTCGTGAACGAGGCTCTACAGAGGATCGAATCACGGGCGGCGGGGCTGTTCCAGAAGGACGTCGATCTACCCGAGGTCACCGGCGGAGAGGTTCCCGACGAGGCGCGCGAGGCGATCTCGTCGGCCCTCGGAGTCGAGGTGCCGGAGGACTTTGGTGAGATCGTCGTATTCGAATCAGACCGGCTCGAGGCGGCTCAGGACGCGGTGTCGTTTTTCGATCGCGCCATTGTGTTCCTCGTGATTCTCACGCTCGTTCTCATCGTGCTGGCGCTGTCGATGTCGCGACGCCGGCGGAGGACGCTTCTCCAACTCGTCGTCGGCTCCATGGTGGGAATCGTCGTGGTCAGACGCCTGGCAATGTGGGTGGAGGATCAGGTTGTCGACCTGGCGCAAAGGCCCGACGGAGAGCGGGCTTTGGGGGCAATCACCGATCAGGTATTCGGCTCGTTCTTTGCGGTCACCTCCGTCGTCATTATTGTTGGTCTAGCCATCGTTGCGATTGCGCTGGTCACGGGACCTTACGGATGGGCCGTCACCGCCCGCGCCAAGTCGAGCGCACTGGCTCAAGGCGTCGTCAACACCGCAAGCGACTCGGCCCGGCAAGAGTCGACCGTGGTTTGGGTGCGGGCGCACCGGGAAGCCCTGCAGCTCGGCGGCGCGATCGTGTTCATCGTTCTCCTTTTGATCCTCGATCTCTCGTGGCTCGGTTTTCTGTTACTCGGCGGCTTGATCGCCCTTTACGAGATCTGGCTGGCGCGCCTCGGGGCGGGCGACATCGAGGAGGAGGGGCCAGAGACTTCGAGACCGCCCGGAGATTTGCCTACGAGGGGTGATGCTCAGAGCCATGCATAGGCCCATCGGGTTGCCACGCTAGAAGGGCTCTGCCGATCACCAATGCAACGATGTTGATCGCAGCGTGCGTTACAACAGCGGCCGCCAAACTCCTCGAACGCAATCTCAGATACGAGAAAAAGAGCCCGGCACCAGCCGTCGTCCCCGTGATGCCAAGCGCGGCCGTCAGACGGGCCCGACCCGGATCCTGGACGATGTTGGCGGCGGGATTTCCTTCTAACGTGTCGAGGGTCGGGAGGATGTGCCACAAGCCAAATAGTAAAGAGGTCCATGTCAACGTCGTTTGAAGCGAATGCTCCCGCGCGAAGAGCGCGTGCAGGGCCGAGCGGAACATGACCTCTTCAGCCAGCGCGGTGGCTACGGGTATGCGCAGACTTGCGTGATAGAGGGTCTCTTTGCGGGACATGCCTCTGAGTCGCGCATCGAGAAAGAACCTTCGTGTCGATGGGAAGGCGGCCGCGACGCCAATGCCTGTTGAGCAGCACGCGGCCGCGATCGACCCCGTCTTCAGGCCCCTTTTGAGATCGGCCCGGTCGAGGCCAAGCTCTGCGGCTGAACATCCGGTGCGAAGAGCAAACGCAGTCAGACTGATCGCGGACGCAAGATTGAGGGCGGCGTCGGCCGGCGGCCGAAGTGCTCGATGAACGAGAAGGTTGTGCGCGAGAAGGACCGACGCCCCGATGATCTCGGGTGGTATCGATAAGAAGGGTTGGGTGTGCTTCCGCCGGCGGAGCGTCACGCTGGCTTGTTTGCTGCTTTCTTGTGCTCCTCTATCCACTCCGCACGGCGCGACTCGAAGGTCCTGAGGGCCTCCTCGATTCTTTCCATCTGCTCCTCGGTTGCATCAAGCCGGTAGACCGCCCGAACGAAACGCGCTAGGTCCGCCCTGTAGTCGTGCCCCTTGGCCTCGAAAACCCCGGGCACGACGGACATCGAGTTCTTCATGTCGATGAGGGTCTGTAGGAACGTGATGATGGGGCCGTATCGAGCCGTCCTGGGTACGCCGGTTGGTCTCGTTTCTGGAGGGCCCAACCACGGCGGACAAGCGAGGAACAGATCGAGGCCAAAGTATGCGACGGCATCGTTGTTGTGAGTGAGCATGACGTAACGAAGCCGACCGACTCGTTCGTCGTCGAGCTGTTCGATGTCCGAGATTTCGTTGAAGTGCCCGACGAGCGCGGAGTCGGTGTCGTGGCGGGGTCGGCCGAGGACCTCGCTCTTCCACTCGCTGGCAAATGGAGTCCCGATCCACAAGGCCGAATCGATGCCTCGATCCTGCAAGCCACGTGTCCCCCGGTGCACGAAGGCGTCCTGACTTGTGTGCGCTCCGAGGCTCTCCCCGAAGACGACGAGGCGCGGCCTTTCCGAAGGGTCCATGCCTTCGAGACGCTCCCACAGCGCCAAGAAGAGCATCTCGTTCTGTTTGCGACCGACTTCGACGCGACCGAGAGAAAGCGGAGAGGGTCGTTTCGAGTACTGCAAGGTTACGGTTGCGCAGTCGCCTCGCGTCAGGTACTCGAGCGACTCGACGGCCTGGTAGTTGACGTAGCCGGTCCCCGTGGGAGAGACGACCAATAGCACTGCTCGCTTGAGGGCCTCCGTCCGATCCAATTCCTTGAGCGCAAGTGCAACCCGCTCTTCCTCTGAGGGCGCACAGTCGAGGCCGACGAATATCCTTATCGGGTGTGACTTGGCGGGCTCGCCCATAGTCCGCTCGATCCACTCAGGCCGGACAAAGGTGTTGACATGTCGCTGTCCTTGCCGGCTGAGCGCGTCGTATCGTACGTGGCTGCCCACGCCACCGCTGACGTACTTGCTCGACGGTTGGATTTCGAGTCCGGGTTCCGGCTTACTGGCCGCCGACTCGACGCGGCGATAGACACGATGCAGTGCCGCCGAAACGCCGGCGCCCATCAGGGAAAGTGAGAGTAAGTGGCCGGATGACCTCCAGCCTCGTTCTCTTCCTGGGAAGAGTCGGGCGAGTCTCTCCGAGGTCGTCGCCGCGAGCTTGCGCTCAGCGATCGATATCAGCCCAAGTCCCGCGCTGACCAACGTCCCCGTAACGAGCGCCCGCGTAGGTGATGTCTCTCCCTGTTCCTCAAAGATCGAGCGGTCCTCTGCTTCGTACCGTCGCAGAAGCCCTCGCTGCTGGATCAGCGAGACTCCGGCCCCGGTCAGAATCGCCACGGGCATAGAACGCAACCTAAAGCGGTTCCCGGTTCGTTCATCGAGGAACTGCATTCCCTCCTGGACGGCGGCGGTGGTGGTTCCCGCGAACCCCGTGGCGGATAGGAGGTATCCGGTCGTGCGCAGACCACCTCGCAAGAGGCGCTCACCCGGCTGCTGTTGGAATGCCGTCTGCAGTGCGAAGCCTGCGATCATCGCGGCGGCGTCGGCGGCCGCGGTCCTGCCGCGCCACCCACGATCCTCCAATTCACCTCCGGCGCGCCACTGGGTGACCGCCTCAATTGAGTCGTGAACGAGCGTTGCGAGACCATAGTTGATCGCCATTGCCGCCCCCGTGATCACGGCTTGATCTGAGCTACTGCGTTTCATCAACGTCCGCTGTAAAGACCGTGGTACCGAAGCCGCGGCCACGAACATCCCCACCTGCTCGGACCGACCGGCAATCCCACCGATCGCATCTTGCAAGCGACTCGCCAAGCCAGTGTCGTCGTTCATAGATCTTTGATGCTCAGTCGGGAGAGCCCGGAGCGCCACATCGCTGCATTGGCCATGAGGCTTACAACCGCGAGCCGCGCCAAGAGGTAGAGGTAGGTCATGAAGACCGCCGCGAGACCGAGGGCTCCGTAAAGATCATCGACACGCTCCAGTTTGTTGGCAAAGTACAACGTCGTCGCCAGCCTCAGCGCTTCTATGCCGGCTGCAAACAGGATCGCGCCGGGGACCAGGTCAAGCCGCCCTACCCCGTCCGGGCGCGGAAGCGTGCCGGTTGCCCAGGTAACGATCGCGACCATCCCCGTGATTGCGAGCAACGTGGCAACGACGTCACCCGCGAGCGACCCTCCATAAAGAGGGCCGACCGCGATGCCGTAGACGGGAAACACGATCAGGAGGCCGGCCGTCGCCAGGGTTGGACGGATCGGCGACCGCAGTGGAGCTGGACCCATCTCCCAAGCGATCGCGGACACAAGCCGCAGCGCTTTCAGCACACCCCGGGCCGCCCACAGCATGATCACTAGTCCCACGACCAAGAGGACCGGCGCAGCCCGACCCGTCTGTGTGGCGGCTCGATTTACGCTCGTCGTAACCGCGGCGCCCATGCCCAGGTCCTTCGCCGTCGATGAAGGAGACTCACCCCCTAGATCGGAGACGAGGCGCAGCAAGGAGGATGCAACTAGAGCGGCCGGGAGCAGCCAAATGAACAGCCGGTAGGCAAGGCCGCCCGCGAGAAGACCTCCACCGCGACCCTTGTCCTCTTCGAAAAGATGGAAGAGCGCGCGCACCGATTCGTGTTTCTCACGCTCCCTTGCCGCCCTCTCCAGCAAGGTTCGCTTTCTCACGTCAATCGACGCCCGCGCATCCTTTACCCGGTTGCTCAGCCGGCCTCTCCCCTTCTTCCCGGTTGGCGCGGGCGAGGTAGGAGCCGTGGTGGGGCGCACGGCATCGCTCGGGCCCGCTTTGTCGGACGGGGTGCGACTCATCGTGGGCTAATCATCCGACAAAGAGGCCGGACTTGTCCTCTCCTTTCGGCGGAGGGGTCGAGAAAGTGGACGAAATGTCTCGCCGTCGGACCGATCTTGCTTCATGCTTGCGAGGCCCCTCAAGCTCGGGTGATAACGACGCACGCTCTAGGAGGGCCATTGGACGTCGGGGCAGAAGGCTCGGTACCCGCCTCAACCGACCCAACCGACAGATCGACTGCCGGCACGGACCCTCACGCGACCACCACGACGTCCCCCTGGGCCGATTACCGGTGGATGCTGTGGCTGATCGTGATCGCGCCCCTCGCCGCGATCGCGGTCGTGGCGACGCTCTATTTCTTGTCGGCGATTACGGGCATCCTTCGAATCCTCCTCTTCTCCCAGTTCATTGCCCTCGCGCTCGAACCGGGCGTGAACTGGCTCGCCGGCCGGGGTTGGCGTCGAGGCGTTGCCACCGGAGCGCTGATGGGTGGTATTGGGATCGTGGCCGTCTTGGTCTTGCTCTCGA
>JBOGWU010000005.1:0-2234 GCA_050693935.1 Actinomycetota bacterium
AACGGTCGTCCCAGATGGATGGCCACCGCTCGCCGCGAGGCGAGTACAGGACCCGGCTTACAGGCCTGCTTTCCTCTATGTCCCGCACTAGCTAGCATCGGCAGCCGGCTTCGACAAAGGGTTTTGACCAGGGGGGAGCGCGCAGGTGGCAAAAGCAGTGGCAAAAACGGTGATCCAGACCTCGAACGCACCCGAGGCGGTGGGGCCCTACAGCCAGGCGACGAGTGCGAACGGGCTCGTGTTCTGCTCGGGCCAGATCGCGCTGACACCAGAGGGCGACGACCGCACCGGTGACTCGATCGCAGAGCAGACGCGGCGGTGCCTCACGAACCTCGCGGCGGTGCTCGCGGAGGCGGGGACCGGGCTCGACAACGTGGTGAAGGTCACCGCGTTCCTCACCGACATGGGCGATTTCCCCGAGTTCAACGAGGCCTACGCGGAGTTTTTCACCGGAGCCGTGCCGGCGCGCGCTACGGTCGGCGTCGCGGCGCTGCCCAAGGGGGCGAAGGTCGAGGTCGAGTGCATCGCCCTAAGCGCTTAGTTGTTACCCCTCACCGTTTCTTCCGTGTCTACCCGGCCGTCGTCCTCGGCGGGCTCGCCGACCACCTGGTCTCCGAACACGATGCGGACTTCCCTCTCTCCACCCGAGACGGGCTCGAGGCCGGCCTCCTCTGGGGTGGCGGCATCCACGCGCTCGATCCAGTTCTCGATCCTGCTCATGGCGAACAACATGCCCCCGATCAAGAAAGGCCAGATGATGATCACCAGGAGGAGAAACAGTTGATAAGCAGTCATCACGACCATCCTGACAGAGCGTGAGTGCGACGACGGAACAATTCGCGGGGTCTGTCGACCGGGACCGGCTGGTGGCGCGGCTGGTCGAGTTGGTGCGCACTCCCTCGGAGAATCCGCCCGGCGAGGAGGCCGCGGCGGGCGCCCTGATCGAGTCGTATTGCCGGGATCTCGGTATGGAGGTGGCGGTTCATTCCGCCGCGCCGGGGCGACCCAACGTCGTGGCCAGGATCGGTAACGGGAGGGGACCAACGCTGACCTACTGCAGCCACATCGACGTGGTTCCGGTCGGCAACCGGGCGTTGTGGGAGCGCGATCCCTTCTCGGCTCATGTCGAGGACGGGGTCATGCACGGACGCGGCAGCGCCGACGCCAAGGGGCCGTGTGCGGCCGCGCTCGAGGCAGTCGCGATGCTGGTCGATGACGCTGTGGAGCTGAACGGAACGCTGGAGCTCGCGCTCGTCTCTGACGAAGAGGCCATGGGCTTCAAGGGCGCGGGCTGGCTCACGTCCCAGGGAATCATCGATCCGGACTTCGCCATCGTCGGCGAGCCCACCTCGCTCAGGCTCGTGCGCGCGCAGCGAGGGGCCAATTGGTTCCGAGTGACCACGCACGGCCTGGCAGGACACGGCTCGGCCCCCGAGCGCGGCCGCAACGCCATCAAGTACATGAGCGAGCTCGTGTTGAGACTCGAGGAAACCATGCCCGACGTCAGCCACGAGGTGCTCGGAGGCCCGAGCCTCAACGTCGGCACCATCAGCGGAGGCGAAAAGGTCAACATCATCCCCGCCGGTTGCACGATCGAGATCGACCGCAGGAGCATTCCCGGCGAGACTCCGGAGGATCTCATCGCCCAGCTCGAGGCCGCGGTCGAGCTTGCGAAGCAACGCTTTCCCGAACTGACCGCCACCGTCGAGTTGATGTTCGCCGGGCAGCCCTTCGAGCTGGACGAGACCTCAGAGGTCGTCAGAGGAGTTTCCCGCGCCATCGAGGCCGTCACCGGCAAGCCGGCCGAGCTCGTGGGCTTCAGGGGCGCCTCGGACGCCCGCTTCATGGCGGAGCTGGGAGCTCAAACGGTGGTGATCGGACCCGGCGACATCGCCACCGCACACACCGCCACCGAGCACGTCCGACTCGACGAGCTCGAGGCCTGCGCCGCGATCTACGCAGGATCGTTCGCGGGCCTGCTCGCGTGACGCCGTCGCCTCGCCAGAAATTGTTGTAGAGCTGTCGATTCGCCTGCGAGCGGTTCGTCTTTAAGGCGATGATGGGAGAGCCACCGCCGCCGCCGGCGGGGGCCAGAGACGGGAGGTTGCCGATGCGCTATGTGGCATTGATCTACGGAGACGAGAACGCGGAGTTCACCGAGGAGCAGGGGGCCGCGGAGATGCAGGCCTACCTCGCCTTCGGAGAAGAGGGTGGCAAGGCGGGAGTGATCCAGG
>JBOGWU010000006.1:0-3042 GCA_050693935.1 Actinomycetota bacterium
GCCCCTCGTCGCGCGCCCATCGCTGAATGGCTTGCTCCTGCAACTCAAGGCCGAGTCCCTCTTCTGCTTGCCGGTCTGTGCTGACTCTTAGGTACGCGACGACTCGCATCGTGCATCTCCTTCCCACAGATTTCCCACGCGACGCCAACAAACGGCGAGAACAGATAGCAAAAGAACGCAAGTCGAAAAGGCGGGCTGAGCAGGGAAAACGCTCAGTTCAGGCGGTGACGGCGCGGGCCCTTCAACACGTTGCCAAGGTGAGGGTCGCCAGTTCGAATCTGGTCGCCCGCTCCGACAAAAGGGCCCTGGTCACAGGGCCTTCCTTTTGGAACCGGGGTTCGCGACTTGTCCGTCCGGGCCATGTTCGGGCCATCCTGATTCGTTTCGGATGCGCCTCGGGCTCTTAATCTGAATCCCGGAGATCCGTTTCCCCTGGTCGTGGCTCGGTGCCAGCTGCTTGCTCAGGGACGGGCAATGAATCACTCCGAAATAGTGATGCTTGCTCGGCTGGAAGAGGGGAAGGTTCGCACCGCAACACGCCCTTGATTAGGGAACGCATCGTTATGGAGGAGAGTCGGACTGGGGAGAGAGGTATCGAATGCAGAACTTCGAAATGAAAGAGGCAGCTCGTGACCTCGTGCGGCGATCCCGAGTGACCCAAGGCCTTCCCCCCAAGGTCGTCGATCCGGACGTAATCGACAGGGTCGTAAGACTGAACTACCTCTGGGCGCGACCCTCAAGCACTGGACTCCATCTCCAAAGGGATGCTCGGGGGAGATAACGTTCGGGTCCAGCGTAAGGGCCGTTGCCCAGGCGACGGATGCGCGAAGGTCTTGATGGTCTTCTGTTACTAGGCCACGGACTTACGGAGTCGCGTTCCAGGACGAACGTCTTCACCTTCCGCCATCCCGCGTGAGCATGGAGTTCACGACGCCTCATCCGACAAGAAGACTTCGTCGGCGTAGCAGTACAACCAGGTCGCACCCCGTTCGAGTGAACGGCTGATCGGATGACCCGTCGCCCGGTAGTGGTTGCTGGCATGCTTGTTTCTGGAGTTATCGCAACACCCCACGTGACCGCACTGAGTACACATACGCAGGTGGATCCACGTGTCTCCAAGGTCGAGACAATCCGCACAGCCGTCCGATGATGGCGTCAAGACTTGGACTTGCTCAAGATGTGTACAGCGGACGGCCACGCGAATTTCCTTTCGGTCGGTTACGAGATGACTCGACCCTAGGAGCTGGGCGGCGCGCATCGCATCGGCGATTCCGCCAGTTTCCCCCGAGAAATGTCGATTCTGGGATGCTTTTATTTGGGTTACCCCAGTTGTTCATTTGGTGCGGGGGTTCCTAGGATGAGGAATGCTGTACGGACGGCAAGATGACACCGCCAGACTCCTCGACCTGCTAGAAGACGCTCGTCGAGGTCACAGCGCGGCGATAGTCCTACGGGGTGAGCCGGGGGCAGGCAAGTCTGCTCTGCTCGACGTCCTCGCGGCCAACGCGTCCGACGCGCTCGTGATAACCGGGCAAGGAGTCGAGACCGAATCAGAGTTGCCCTTCGCGACCCTCGACCAACTGCTACGCCCGCTGCAGGACGTTCTCGAAGGACTTCCCCCTGATCAAGCAGCCCCGTTGCGGGGCGCTTTGGGCTTGGGGAATGGGGTCCACTCCGATTCGTACGGCGTCGCCTTTTCTCTCTTGGCTCTCCTGGCCGAAGTAAGCGGGGATCGTCCCATCGTGTGTTTGATAGATGACGCACAGTGGATCGACAAGGTGTCGGAGCAAACGCTCGTCTTCGTGGCAAGGCGGCTGCTCGCCGAAGGCGTCTTGATGGTTTTCGCCGCGCGCAACGAGGGCTTCGAACCAAAAGGTCTAGATGAGATGTGGCTCAAGCCTCTGGACGGCGCCGCCACCTTCGATCTGCTGGCCGACAAGTATGGCGTGACCGTTCAGCGGGGGGTCGCCGAGAGACTCACCACAGAAACCGCTGGGAATCCGTTGGCGATCATGGAGGTCGCGGGAATCCTGACCGAGGCGCAGCTCAGCGGTCATGAGCTGCTTCCGAGCCCGTTGCCCATCTCGTCGGGTATCGAGCAGCTATTTGCAAGTCAGGTGGAGGCCCTTCCCGATGCAACTCGTCGTCTGTTGCTCATTGTCGCTGCGGATGATTCCGGCAGGCCTGACATCATCTTTACCGCGGCGCAGAGGTTGTCACTCGATGTGTCGTCACTGGACCCAGCTGAGAAGGGAGCGCTCATCTCGGTGCGCCCCAAAGAGGTGCGGTTCCGCCACCCTTTGATCCGGTCCGCGATTTACGGAACTGCAGTGTTCAGCGAGAGACAAGCCGTCCACCGTGCTCTTGCTGATGTGCTGAAGCAGGCTGGCGAGGTCGATAGATATGCGTGGCATCTAGCGGCCGCAACCATCGAACCTGATCCCGACGTCGTGCGCGAGCTTGTGGAGGCAGCTGCTCGTGCTCGAGGCCGGAACGCCGATGCCGCCGCATCAATCGCGTTGGAGCGTGCGGCGGAGCTGTCGCCGTGGGTTGAGGAACGCGCGCGCCTCCTCGTCGAGGCGGCGGCCGATGCCTGGATGGCCGGTCTCCTACCTCAGGCAGAGCGTCTCATCGGGGCGGCTCAGTTGCTGGTCGATGACCCGGTTCTTCTTGCCAACTGCTATCGATTGCGAGGGTCCGTCGAACTTGCTTCTGGTTCGGCGAGCACATCTATCAGACGGTTCATCGACGCAGCTCGCCAAACAGCAGAGGTGGATCCGCGGCGCTCCCTGGAGTTGCTCACGCTTGCAGGCGAGGGAGCATGGCTTGCACTTGATCCGG
This sequence comes from Actinomycetota bacterium, assembly GCA_050693935.1. GTDB lineage: Bacteria > Actinomycetota > CADDZG01 > CADDZG01 > WHSQ01 > WHSV01. The sequence goes on from JBOGWU010000006.1 coordinate 2,842, forward strand.
CCACGAGCCTCGAAGTTGGGGAGGTGGCGGCGTCACTGGATCTCAGTACGGATGATCACGATCGCTTCTTCGCAGGATTGCTCGTGGGTTTCAGCTCCCAGTTCTCCGACGAGGATGACTCGATGCGAACCATCCGAGAGGCGATCGCGACGGCGCGTGACGAACACGACGATGTGGACCTCATGCTGGCCGCAGGTCGGG
>JBOGWU010000007.1:0-11433 GCA_050693935.1 Actinomycetota bacterium
GAAAGCTCGTCTCGATGAACTCCGCGGGCATGTTCTTGGAATCGGGCACCACGTGGATCGTGTCCGATCCGTCGGCGTAGTAACGACCGCCCGACCCGCCCCCGAGGATCTCGCGATAGAGGTACCAGTCGCCCGAAGCATCGTGACCGGTTATGCCGGTGTAGCGGATGGTTTCCTGATCGGCCGGCATGTAGCCGTCGACGGCCTTCGCGAGGGCGCCCGCGAACACCCCGAGGAGGCGCAGGATCACGAAGGTGCGCGCGTTGGTGGGAGCCGGGAACACCGGAGTTAGGAGCGTGCCCGGCGGTGGGAAGCGCATGTCGATCAACTCGACGACGCCCTCGTTGACATCCAGCTCGGCCATGCGTTCGGGCGTGTCGGCCAGGTTGCGCAGAATCGGCGCCATCCACTTCTTCAGGAAGTTGCCGTCGGCGTAGTCGCCCGCGTGGTTGATCGGACCCTTCGCCTGCGGGCTGGTCCCGTTGAAATCAACCATCAGCTTGTCCGCGGTCTTGGTCAGCGTGATGCGTTGCGTGTGCAGACGCGGTTCATCCACCCCGTCGTGCTCGGCGTAGTCCTCCCATACGTAGGTTCCGTCGGGAATCTTGGTGAGGATCTCCCTTCGAAAGGTCTCGGCGGTGCGGGCGATGATCGTGTCGAAGCAGGCCTCGACCACCGCGCGTCCGTAGCGCTCGAACAACTCGGTCATGCGACTGGCTCCCATGGAGCAGGCCGCGCACTCGGCGTCGAGATCACCCGCTATGTGATCCGGTAGCCGCGAGTTGCGCGTGATGATCTTGATCGCGGGCTCGTTCGGGACACCTCGGTCGTAGAGCTTGACCGGAGGCACCATTAGGCCCTCCTGAAAGGCCGAGGTCGCGTTCGAGGGCATCGATCCCGGCACCATGCCCCCGATGTCGTCGTGATGCCCAAATGCCTGCACGAACGCGACTACCTCGCCACCATCGAACACGGGAACCGTAACGGTGAGGTCGGGAAGGTGCCCGACGCCGCCCTCGGAGGTATAGACGTCGTTGTGGAAGTAGACGTCGCCTTTATTCATGGTCTCGATCGGATAGTCGCGGACCACCGGGTGAACGAGGGCCGAGTACGAGCGCCCGGTGAGCTTGCGGAGCCTGCGATCGTGGATGCCCGCGCGGTAGTCGTGCTGGTCGCGGATCATCGGCGAGCGCGCGGTGCGCCCGATCGCGTCCTCGACCTCGGCCTCGATGGATGCGAGCGTCCCCTGGACGATCTCGAGCACGACCGGATCGATGGTGACCGTCATGCCTCGCTCCTACGAACCACGAGGTTCGCTCGCTCGTCGACACGGGCCGCGAACCCCGGCGCGAGTGGCAGCGTCGAGCCAAACTCCTCGATCACGGCCGGTCCTGGGACGACATCGCCGGCTTTGAGCTGTGTTCGCTCGTACAGCGCGGCGTCGTGCCACGCATCGTCGAAATAGACCGTACGCGCGCCAGTGAGGGCCCCGGCCACATCGCCGTCTCCGGCCGGTAACTCCTCGACCTCCGGTCGCGTTATCGGCCCGATCCCGGCAACTCGCAGGTTCACCCACTCGACGGTTTGTGAATCATCGTGGCTGTAGCTGTAGCCGTAGAGGCGCTCGTGCTCGTCGTGGAAGCGAGCGCGGACCTCGGCGGAGAAGCCGGCGTCGACCGGCCCGGTTGGAGCCGTGACCCGGACCTCGAAGGCCTGACCGTAGTAGCGCAAGTCCGCCGACCTCGCCAGCACGTGATCCCCGGAGGCGAAGCCCTCGGTGTTCAACGCCGCGGTCGCGCGCTCCTCGAGCGAGGCAAACACTGCGGCGAGCTCGGCCGCGTCGACGTCGTCGTGACGCCGCACGAAGGTCTGCACGTAGTCGTTGCGGACGTCGACGGTGAGCAGGCCGAAGGCACTGAGGTTGCCGGGATTTAGCGGCACGATCGCGGCGTCGAGATCGAGCAGGTCGATGAGCCGGCAGGCCTGCAACGGCCCCGAACCCCCGAACGCGATCATGGCGAAGTCCCTGACGTCGAGGCCACGGCGGACCGTCACCTGGCGGATGGCGTTCGCCTGGTTCCAGGCCGCGATCTCGAGCACGCCTGCGGCGCATTTCTCGACGTCGAGCTCGACTCGCTCGCCGAGCAGCTCGAGGCCCGAGCGCGCCGCGTCGGTGTCGAGCGCCAGCTCGCCGCCGAGCAGCGCCGGTGGGATGCGCCCGAGGGCCAGATGGGCGTCCGTCGTGGTCGGCTCGGTGCCTCCTCTGCGATAGCAGAGGGGGCCTGGGTCGGCCCCCGCGGAGCGGGGGCCTACCTTGAGTCCGCCGTCGGGCGCCACCCACGCGATCGAGCCGCCGCCGGTCCCCACCGTCACGACGTCGACCATCGGCACCTTGACCGGCCACCGTCCGACCGAGCCCTCGGTGGTTATCGCCGGCTCGCCACGTCGTACCACGCTCACGTCGGTGGAGGTTCCCCCCGCGTCGAGCGTGAGCACGTTGTCGAAGGCCGCCTGCCGGGCGATCATCGCCGCGCCCAGCACGCCCGCAGCCGGTCCGGACAGAATCGTCGTGATCGGCTGCCCCCCGATCTCGTCCGCCGACATCACGCCTCCGTTGCTCTTCATGACATAGAAGGGCACGGCCCCGGGGACGCCTTCTAAGGGCCCGCCCGGGTTTTCTGAGCGCGAGGAGCACGCTGGGGCGGGAGCTCCCGCGCTCAAAACAGGGCCCTGGTTTTCTGAGCGCGAGGAGCGCGCTGGGGCGGGAGCTCTCGCGCTCAAAACGCGGGGGTGGGGGGAGGATTCGTCGAGTCTTGCCTTTATGCCGGCGATGTAGTTCGAGATCTTGGGCTTGACGAACGCGTCGACCAGGGTCGTAACCGACCGTTCGTACTCTCGGTACTCGCGCAACACATCGGAGCTGATCGACACCGCGCAATCGGGATGCTCGGCGTTCAGCACCTCTCGCATCCGTTGCTCGTGGGCCGGGTTCACGTAGGCGTTTACGAAACAAACGCCCACCGAGTTGATGCCCTGCTCCCTGTACCAGCGGGCGACCGAGACGGCTGCACCCTCGTCGAACTCGCGCACGACGTCGCCGGTCGAGTCGAGTCGCTCGGGGACCTCTCGGACTAGGTGGAGCGGGACGATGCGCTCGGGCTTGACCCAGAAGTAGGAGTTGCCGTAACCCTCCGGCACGCTCTGCCGCGCGATCTCGAGCACATGGCGAAACCCATCGGTGGTGATGAAGCCGAGCCCGGTGAAGTCCTCCTGTAGCAGCGCGTTGGTGGCCACCGTGGTGCCGTGCGACACGGTTGTGAGCTTGGCGGCCCCGGATCCCATGTGCTCGAGGATCTTGGCGACGCCGGTCATGAACCCTTCGGAAGGGTCGGCCGGCGTCGACGGAGTCTTCGTCGAGACGATTCGACCGGATGACTCGTCGATCGCGACCACGTCCGTGAACGTGCCCCCGGTGTCGATCCCAACGCGAACGCCGCCCATCAAGCCTCGCCGTGCAGGATCTCGAAGATATCCAGCGGGGATATCGGCATCGCGTCGATGGGGCGTCCGAGCGCGTCGGCCACCGCGTTGGCGATCACCGCCGCCCCCGGAATCGTGCCCGCTTCCCCCACGCCCTTTACTCCAAGTGGATTCAGCGGCGACTTCGTCTCGGTGTGATGCAACTCGACGATAGGAATCTCGGTCGCGTAGGGAATCAGGAAGTCCATGAAGCTTGCGTTTTGGATCTGTCCATCTTCGTCGTAAGCGAGCCGTTCGTAGAAGGCCCCTCCGATGCCCTGAGCTACTCCACCGAAGACCTGGCCCTCGACGATCATCGGGTTGATCACCGTCCCGCAGTCGTGCATCACGACATAGCGGAGAATCTTCAGGTTGCAGGTGTCGGGATCGATCTCGATCACGACCGCGTGAGCGCCGAACGCGAACACGCCCGAGGTCGGGCTGTAGAACTCGGCCGCCTCGAGGCCCGGGTGCATCCCCTCCGGCAGCGGTCTGTCGCTCTGGGCGTAGGCCTTCTGAGCGAGCAGCACGGCCTTTTGCGAGTCCTCGCCGAACGCGTACCGGAGCGGGTTGGAGATAAGCGCCAGTTGCCCGAGCTCGACGTTCAGGTCGGGAGCTCCCTTGACTCGAACCTCGCCCTCGATGAATTCCAGATCCTCGGGCGCAACCTCGAGCGAGCGAGCCGCCACCTCTGCCGCCTTCTTGCGGAGCTCCCTCGACGCCTTGAACACCGCGTTGCCGCCGACGACGGCCGACCGGCTCGCGAACGTGCCTACCCCGTAGCCGATGCGACGAGTGTCTCCGGAGGTCACCTTGACCCTGTCGACCGCCACGCCGAGCTCGTCGGCGACGATCTGCGCGAACACGGTCTCGTGGCCCTGTCCCTGTGACGAGAACCCCAGAGCCACGTTCACGCTGCCGTCCGCGAGAACCTTCATGGCGGCACCCTCGTAGGGGCCAATGCCGGTGCCCTCTACGTAATAGGCGATCCCGATCCCCAGCTTGCGACCCTGCGAGCGCGCCTTCTTCTGCTGTGAGCGAAACGAGTCGTACCCCAAGGCGTCGAGTAGTACGTCGAGGCCTCGCTCGTACTCGCCCGAGTCGTAGACGGTGGGGCCCCCGTCCTGAAATGTCACCCCGACGTCGTAGGGGAACTCGTCCGGACCGATGAAGTTGCGCCTGCGGATCTCGGCGGGGTCGAGATCCAGTTCGAGCGCCAGCTTGTCCATGACGCGCTCCATGACGTAGACCGCATGGGGACGACCGGCGCCCCGATAGGGCGAGGTTGGAACCTTGTTGGTGAAGAGATTGCGGAACTCGTAGCGGAAGTTGGCGATCTTGTACGGGCCCTGCATCTGCGCGGCGGTGATGATCGGGATGATCAATCCATAGGAGCAATAGGCGCCCGCGTCGTTGAGGAACTTCGTCTCCATCGCAAGGATGTGGCCGTCGTCGTCGGTTCCGACCCGCACGTCGTGTACCTGACCGCGCTCGTGGTTCGAGCCGATGAAGTCCTCGCGCCGGTCCTCGATCCACTTGACCGGGACGCCCAAATGACGCGACGCCCACGGGACCAGCACCTCCTCGGGATAGAACTGGATCACCTTCATGCCGAAGCCGCCGCCTATATCCGGGGCAACGACGTGCACCCTGTCGGGATCGAGGCCGAACAGCAGCGCGAGACCACCCCGCACTCCGGTGGGCGCCTGCGTCGAGTCGTGCAGCAGCAGCGAGCCCTCGGTCGCGTCGTAATGGGCGTGGATGCCGCGTCCCTCCATCGGCATCGCCGCGGCGCGCTCCATCGTGAAGCGCCACTCGAAGACGTGCGACGCCTCCGCCATGGCGGAATCGACGTCTCCCTTGGACTCGGAAACGCGCCCGTTGACGTTGTCGGACATGTCGCTGTGAGCAACGGGAGAACCGGGTTGCGCGGCCCTTTCGAGGTCGGAGACCACCTCCAGAGCCTCGTATTCCACCCGAATGGCGGCGACCGCGTCCTCTGCGATGTAGCGGTCGCGTGCCACAACCATCGCGATGATCTCGCCCACATAGCAGACCTCGTCGCGTGCCAGCGAGTACTGCGTTCTGGGCGCGAACAGTCCGTCGCTGGGAATCAGCAACGGCAACGGTTTTGCGAAATCGCCTTCGAGGTCCTCGTGGGTATAGATGCCCAGCACTCCGTCGATGTCGAGCGTGGCCGAGACGTCTATATCCACGACGCGAGCGTGGGCAAGCTCGGAACGCACGAAGGCGACCTGGGCCGCTCGGTGGCCGATGTCGTCGACGTAGCGTCCCTTGCCCGTCAGCAGGCGCGGATCCTCGTTGCGCTGCACGCGTTGCCCGAGCATGCGGGTGGTCATGCGTCGTCTTCCTTGGCCCGGCCTCGCTCGATCTCGGCGGCCCCCCGGATCGCGGCGAGAATGCCGGCGTATCCTGTGCAGCGGCAAAGCTGACCGCTAATGGCTTTGCGCAATTCCTCGTCGCTCATGTCGGCGGCTCGCTCGTAAAGCGGCAGCGCGCCGATCAGGAAGCCGGGAGTGCAGTAGCCGCACTGAAGACCGTGATGGGTCATGAAGGACTCCTGAAGCGGATGCAGCTCGCCGTCTTCTGAGGCCAGGCCCTCGACCGTCGTGATCTCAGATCCGTCGGCCTGCACCGCGAGGGTCAGGCAGGACCGGGCAGGTTGTCCATCGAGCAGCACCGTGCAACACCCGCACACACCGTGCTCACAACCGACATGGGTGCCGGTGAGGCCGATCTCGTGGCGGAGGACGTCCGACAGCAACCACCGCGCCTCCACGTCGACTTGGTGCGAGACACCATTGACCGTCAGCTCGACGCGCGTGCTGTCGCCGGGATTCACCATCATGAGGTGCTCCGCTCGTGAAGTGGTTTCCCAGCGCGTGCCGAGGCACAACGGGCGGCCCTGACTCCCAGGCGGCGGGCGAGATGGGCTCTGAACGCGACGCTCGCGTGAATGTCCTCGGCGGGGTCGAGGCGGTGCTCGACGATCTCGCTTACCAGGTCCTCGAGCTCGGCACTCTCGAGCGCGGCGTCTTCCAAGGGCTCGAGCTCGATCCGCACCGGAACGTCGCCCATACCGAGGTAACCGAGCGCGATGGTGGCGACGCCCTCCGGTGTGCGGGACGCGGTGGCCGCGACCCCACACAGCGCATAGTCGCCGCTGCGGCGCGCGAACTCGAAGAACGAGGAGCCCTGACCCTCGGTTGCGACGGGCCAGCGCACTTCCTCGACCCACTCGTCATCGGTGAGCGAGTTCTCGAGAGGCCCGGCGAAACAGTCGTCCGCGCCGATGGTGCGCCTTTCCTTGGAGGAGCGTGCAATGATCTCGCCGTTGAGCACCGCCAGCACGGCGGGCAGCTCCGCGGCCGGGTCCGCGTGGGCGATGCTTCCGACGACCGTCCCGCGATTCCGGATCGCGGGGTGTGCGACGAACTCCATCGTCTCGGTCAACAGCGGCACGCGCTCGGCGACGAGAGCGGAGTGTTCGACAACCGACTGCCGCACGAGTGGTCCCGTGCACACGAAGCCGCCGTCGGTGGTGGGCTCGCCGGGCTCGCCGGCGAGGTGGTTGAGATCGATCAGGTGCCCGGGGCTCGAAAGGCGCATGTTGAGAATGGGGATGAGACTCTGGCCTCCCGCCAGCACCTTGGCGTCGCCGCCGAGCTCCTCCAGCAACGCATCCACCTCGTCGCGTGTCCGGGGGCGGTGGTAGGTGAACGGTGGGGGTTTCACGCGGTCCTGCGGCCGACGATTACTCCGATGATCGCCAGGGCGAAGCCGATCGCCAGGCCCGCGAGGAACGCCCTGTTGTCGGCGCGGGCCGGCTGCGGCTTGGCGTAGACCCGTCCGATCTCGGCGGGACCCGTCTCGGCGGCCGCAGGCGCAGCGACCGTTGCGCCGGTCAGCACCCCGTCCATCGCACCGAAGAACTCCTTCGACATTCGTTTGGAGGCGGCCCCGATCATCCGCTGGCCCACGCCGGCGATGGGGCCGGTCACCTTTGCGTCGGCATCGTAGGCAAGGACCGTTCCGCCGGCATCGGAGTCGGACAACCTGCTGAGCGCCTCGACCTCGATCGACCCGGCCCCGCCGCGCGCCGAGCCTCGCAGCACGCACGACTCAAAGTCCTTCTTGTCTTCGACGCTGAAGATTCCGTCGTAGGTGCCCTTGACGCTACCGACCCCGACGTCGGCCGTGATCTTGTACCGATCCGGACCGACGACCTCCAAGCTCTTCGCGCCGGGCAGGGTTGCGGCGAGCAGCTCGGGATCCTGAAGTGCCTTCCACACGCTCCGGCGGTCCGCCCGAAACTCGTAGCGCCCCTGAATCTTCAAACCCTTCCCCCCGTCCTGAGCACTTCCTTACGGATCTTTCCTACCAAGGTTCGCGGCAGGCCCTCCACGAACTCGATGCTCCCCGGAACCTTGAATCTCGCCAAGCGAGCCGCACACCAAGCAGTCAGTTCGTCCGCGGTGGCACTGGTTCCGTTCGCGAGCACCACGTAAACCTTGATGGCCTCATCGCGCCTCTCATCCTGCACCCCGACTGCCGCCGACTCGAAGACCGCCGGATGAGAGTTGACTACGCTCTCGATTTCGCTTGCAGCTACGTTCTCCCCGGCGCGCTTGATCATGTCCTTCGCGCGGTCCACGAAGTGAAAGTACCCATCCTCGTCCACCCGCACGTTGTCCCCGGTGTGAAGCCATCCTTCGATGATCGCATCGTGCGTGGCCTCTTCGTCGCCGAGATAGCCCGCCATGAGGGTCGTGCCGGGCTCGCCCGCCACCTGGAGCTCCCCCACCTCACCCCGAGCGACGTCGTGACCTCGCTCGTCGACGACTCGCAAGGAGGCCCCGAGCGTCGGACGCCCGATGCTCATGTTGCGGCGCGGTCCGTAGAGAGGGTTGAGCGTCGGCGGCGCAATGGTCTCAGTCATGCCGTATAGCTGAAGCAGAGGGCAGCCGAAACGCCGTTCGAAGGCATCAAGCTGCGCCGGGGTGACGTTCTGCGAAAAGATCACCGCCCGTAGCTCGTTGCGAGCGACGTCCTCGAGCTCCGGTTGGGCGAGCAGCATCCGAATCGGCGCAGCGAAAAGACTCGCCAGCGTGGCGCCGTGACGAACCGCAACACCGGGCCAGCGAGAGGCACTGAAACGCTCCATCACGATCACGGACGCCCCAGTCACCAGCGCCGACATCGTCGAGTAGTACTGGGCATTGGCGTGGAACAGCGGCAGGGCGACGAGCATGCGGTCCTCGGGGCGGATTCGCAGATGCTGCGCCACGATCTCGCCGACGTGAAGGTAGTTGGCGTGAGTCACCTGCACGCCCTTCGGCCGGCTCGTCGTGCCCGAGGTGTACAGGATCGCGGCGACGTCGGTGGGAGCCGCAGCCTCGGCGGCATCGTACGGCTCAGCCCGTTGAAGCTCGTTCTCGAGCATGAGCGCGCCTCCGACAGGAGACGGGGAACCGACGACCATTAGGTCGCCCGAGTGGGCGGAACGAACCGTGTCGATCAGCTCGGGATGAGTGGCCGACAACACACAGCCGGCGTGGGTCACGACGTAGGCGAGCTCGCCGGCGGTCAGCAGCGGATTCGTCGGAACCATGACTGCACCGAGCAGAGCGGTCCCGAACCAGAGGTCGTAGAACTCCGGACAGTTCGACAGATGTATGTGGACCCGGTCGCCGGTGCCCACGCCCAGCTTCCGAAGCACGCTCGCAGTACGGGTAGCTCGCTGCAGCGCTTCCCCGTAGGAACGCCGCACGACCGCGCCGTCGAGATCCTCGAACACGAGCCACGGAGCCGACGGCCGCTCGGCGGCGCGCCGCTCGAGCACGCCGACGAGGGTGTCGGCTCCGGTGGCGAGAGCAGTCATAGAGATAGTCTCCTATCTCGTGACGAATCCCGCCGACCTCGACATCACCCGTGCCGCCGCGTCGCTGGCGCGCGGCGAGCTGTCGCCCCTCGAGCTGACCACTGCGTGCCTCGAGCGAGCCGGCGCACTCGAACCCGACATCAAGGCCTTCGTCACTCTCGACGAACAAGGCGCCCTCACCCAGGCCCGGAGGCTCACCGACGAGCTCGCCTCCTCGGGGCCTCGCACGCCCTTGCACGGCATCCCGCTATGCATAAAGGACCTCGTGGACGTCGAAGGGCTGCCTACGACCGCGTCGTCGCGTGTGCTCGAGGACAACATCGCAACTTCCGATGCGCCGGTCGTAGCCGGGTTGCGCGCCGCGGGCGCGGTGATCATGGGCAAGGCCAACACCCAGGAGTTCGCCTACGGAGTGGTCTCCGCCCCGACCCGCAACCCCTGGGATCGCGACCGCATACCGGGTGGGTCGAGTGGAGGCACGGCCGCGGCCATCGCCGCAGGCATGTCGCTGGGCGGCCTCGGAACCGACACCGCAGGGTCGATCAGGATCCCCTCAGCCCTTTGCGGAATCAGCGGGCTGAAGCCAAGACCAGGCCTAGTATCGCTCGACGGCATCATTCCGCTGGCGCCGAGCCTCGATGCCTGCGGGCCCATGGCGCGGACGGTCGACGACCTTCGCCTTCTGTTCGAGGTCATCGCCCGACGCAAGCAGGCCCTCCCCGACGCACGGCGGCTGCGGCTCGCCGTGCCCGGCTCAACCTCCACCGCGGGGGCGAATGAGAGCGTGGCCGCCGCCGTCGACGCGGCCGTGAGCGCGCTCGCGGCTGCGGGGGTCGAGCGCGTCGAGGTGGACCTCGTGCCATTTGCGGAATGGGACCGACCTCGCTCCATGCCGCTGATGCTGGAGGCGCTGGAGGTTCATCGCTCCCGAGGTTGGTATCCGCAGCACGCGGATCGCTACAGTGAGGAAACGCTGGGCTCGTTGCGCTACGCCGAGGAACTCACGCAGGAAACGATCGAGACCTACCGCGCGGCACTGCCCGCGCTCGTGGACAATCTCAACTCGGTGTTCGAGAACATCGACGTGCTTGCCCTCCCAACGACGCAGTCCACCGCCCCCACGGTGGACGAGTCCAAGGGGCAAGACGATGGGCATCGCACGCCGGTCGTGCGGGCGCTGACGCGTATTTGCGGGCCCGTCAACGTCTGCCGGCTTGCGGCGGCGAGCGTCCCCTGCGGATTCGACGAGAACGATCTGCCGGTCGGGCTGCAGTTGGTGGGGACCGACGAGGCCACCGTGCTGGCCGTCGCCTCCCTCTACCAATCGCTAACCGACTGGCACACTCGCCGCCCCTAGCGGCTCCAGTCGACCTCGTTCACACCGTCGATCTCTCTCAAAGCGTCGACGAGCTCACGGGGCTCGAGGTGAGACGGCAACTCGAGGCTCATGACGATCTGACGTTCGCCGTCGGCCTCGCCGACGATCTTCATCATCTGCACCTGTGCACGAAGGCGGTCGAGCACGTCGTTGACCTGTCCCAGGCGTGCGCCCGGCTCGATGTCGACGACCACCTTGATGACACTCTTTCGCAGCGAGCGCATGACCACCCGCCCGACCGGCCTCAGGAGCAACAGCGAGCCGAGGGCGATGCCGGTCGTGAACGCGGCCCCGGTCCAGTACCCCAGGGCGACCGCGACGCCGATGGAGGCGGAGACCCAGATGCTGGCCGCGGTGGTGAGACCGCGGATGTTTATGCCCTGACGCAGGATCGCCCCCGCCCCCAGGAAGCCGATGCCGGTCACGACCTGTGCGGCAACCCGAGTTGGATCGAAGCGCACGAAGTCCTCGCCCGCGAACGCCGCCGCTCCGTAGGCCCCTGCGATCGTGAACAGCGCGGCCCCAAGCGTCACCAGAATGTGGGTTCGGAAGCCGGCCGGCTGGTCGCTGTACTCGCGCTCGAATCCGATCATGCCGCCGAACGCGGCTGCGCCCAGCAACCGCAGACCAAGTT
>JBOGWU010000008.1:0-4851 GCA_050693935.1 Actinomycetota bacterium
CCGCTACTGGTGACGACTTCTTCAACAGTATCGGTGCCGCCGCCGCAGGCTGAAAGCAGCGCCATCGCCAATACCGCCATCACAGCAAGAGCGTTCCGAAAGCCCCACTTCTGATGCATGTCTGCTACCCCCCACTCGTCCACCGACCTTCTTTGGGAGGGAACCAAAGCCCCACAAGCGCCGCAATACGTATAAGGGGCGAAATCGCTTATGTGCGCACAATCAGTGCAAGCTCACTTCGATCACGGCGCCGACCTGCGGAATGACATCGACTGGGGATGAGCAACAACCGTGTTTCGATGTCCTGATCCGCGATCTCAGTCACCTACCCCTCGGCCGGCCAAAGCCTAGCCGTCTCGATGGCAATATGGCAATATGGCGATATGGCTAAGGTAAAGACGACGCTTTCCCTGGATGAAGAGCTGATGCGTCACGTGCGCGTGCGCGCTGCTCGCACAGGCAGGACGCAATCCGATGTCTTGGAGCAGGCGCTGCGCGAAGGCCTTGGCGTCGTCGGACGAATCCGCGCGAAGCAAACGGTGGACGAGGAGGAAGCCCTGTCGCTGGCATCCAGGGCGGTCCATGAAGTCCGCTCTCAGGAGCAGAAGAGCTGATCGGAGCTCCAGAATCGCTCGTAGTTGATGCCGATTGCCTAATCGCCGGAGTGCTCACCTCAGAGGGCGCTACCTCACAGCTAATCGATAGCTGGCAGGAGGGAGGCTTCGAGCTCGTGGCTTGTCCTCGGCTCGTCTACGAGGTCCGGAAGGCACTGACCTCGCCTCGGCTGGCGGAGCGTTACGACATATCAATCGCTGATGCCGACGCGTTCGCTCGAAGGTTGAACGAAGAAGGTCTGATGATGGACGATCCAGAAGACCCACCTCGCGCCGTGCCGGACGATCCCGGCGACGACTACTTGGTCGCTCTCGCTCGAGCCTCGAACTCAGGCTTCCTTGTCACGCGCGACCGGCACTTCGAGAAGGTCGATGTTGATGATCTGAGAATCATCACGCCTCGCGATGCTCTGTCTTTGATTTCCTAGTCACTCGTCTCGGCGCGATCGTCGAGACGATCGCTAGTGGCGATGCGGCGGGCGGCTTCCAGGTCCTCGGGGTAGTCGATGTCCAGCGCGGCTCGTTCGTCGTGAACCGCGACGACATCCAGGCTCGCGAACACCCCTCGCATCGAAGCGTCCTCGACCTTGCCTCTGCGCTTCAAAGCCTCCCGGAGCGAAGCGCTCCTATAAGCTCCCGCCACGTAGTGGAAGTTGCCCTCGTCGTCGGTAAGCGCGGCTCCCTCGTGCTCCTCGATCGCTCGCAGTAGAGCCGCGATCACGCTCGCATCGACGAACGGGTAGTCGACCGCGCGCACGACGAGCGACTCGGCGACCACGTGCTCCACCCCGGCGGCGGTGGCGGCGAGAGGGCCGGCTCCGATCGGAGACTCCCTTGCCCATGAAACCGTACGAAGCGTCGACCGGCGAGGACCCACGACGATCACTCGGCCGGCGTCGCGCAAGGCGTCTATGGCCCGGTCGAGCAAGGAGCGCCCGCCGACTCGTAGCGAGGCCTTGTCCTCGCCGCCGAGCCTCTGGGACCTACCACCCGCCAGCACCACCGCATCGAATTCCACCGCGGCACCCTATCGGTACGGCTCGTGCCGGCGGCGCTCTCTTAGGATGCCTACTGCCAGACCAACCACCCACGACATGAAGGACCTTGTTGATAGACGCACGTAACTCCGCCTTCATCCGGACGTGCCGGGGAGAGCCGACCCCGCACACCCCCGTCTGGTTCATGCGGCAGGCCGGTCGCAGCTTTGCCGAGTACCGCATGCTGCGCGAGAGGCACTCGATCCTGGACCTCTGCAAGACGCCCGAGCTGGCCGCCGAGGTCACCATGCAGCCGGTCAAACGGCTGGGGGTAGACGCCGCGATCTTGTTCTCCGACATCGTCGTACCGCTTCTGGAGATGGGGGTCGACGTCGAAATCGAGGGTGGCCTGGGCCCGGTGATCGAGGCGCCGATCCGCTCCGAGGCCGACGTCGACAGGCTGTTGCCGCTGGCGCCGGAGGGCGTGCCCCACGTCATCGAGTCGGTGAGGATTCTCGTCGACGAGCTCGACGTTCCCCTGATCGGCTTCGGGGGCGCTCCGTTCACGCTTGCGAGTTACATGATCGAGGGCCGGCCGAGCAAGGACCATGCCCTCACCAAGGCCTTCATGCATGCTCAACCGGGCGCCTGGCACAAGCTCATGGACGTCCTCGCCACCTCGGTGCTCGTCTACCTGCGGTCGCAGATAGCGGCCGGCGCGACCGCGGTCCAGCTGTTCGACTCGTGGGCGGGGGCGCTCGACTCCCAGGACTACAACACTTATGTCGGGCCCTCGGTTCGGACGATCTTCGAGGGCCTGGCCCACGCCGGTGTGCCCCGCATCTACTTCGGCGTCACCACCGGCGAGATCCTTTCCGACATGGCGGCCACGGGGCCCGACGTAATGGGTGTCGACTGGCGCGTACCACTGAGCGCGGCGAGAACCCGCATGCCGCCCAACATCACCGCACTGCAGGGCAACCTCGATCCGGCGCTCATGCTTGCCCCCTGGGAGGTTCTCGAGGCGAGGGCGCGGTTGGTGCTCACCAGCGGCGGGGGCCGCGCTCACGTCTTCAACCTCGGGCACGGGGTACTGCCACAGACCGATCCCGACACGCTGGCGCGGCTCGTCGACTTCGTGCACGACTGGAGCCCATGACGCGTCGGGTGGTGGTCGTGGGTGGCGGGATCACCGGCCTCGCCGTCGCCCACCGGCTCAAGGAGCGCGCCGAGGTCGTTGTGCTCGAGTCGACCGAACGCGCCGGGGGCAAGTTCGGGACGATAGATCTCGACGGCATCACCTTCGAGAGCGGGCCCGACTCGTTCGTCGCGCGCGAACCGTTCGTGCCCCTACTCGCTGCCGAGGTCGGTCTCGGCGATCAGCTCGTCCCCCCGGCGATCTTCGGAGCCCAGATTTGGGCCGGCGGAAAGCTCAAACGAGTGCCCGGCGACTTCGTCTTCGGCATGCCGGGCTCGCCGATGGCCGCGTTGCGCTCGGGGATGCTCACCCCCATTGGAGTGCTGCGGGCGGGAGCCGACCTCGCGCTTCCGGGACCGCTGACCGGACCAGATGTGTCGGTCGGCGAGTTCGTAAGGCGGCGCTTCGGTAACGAGGTGCTCGAGAAGCTCGTCGATCCGCTGCTTGCGGGGACAAGAGCGGGACGTGCCCACGAGATCAGCCTCGCCGCCGCGGTGCCGCAGATCGACGCGCTGGCACGATCCAATCGAAGCCTGGTACTGGGGCTGACTCGCGCCAGAAGAAGCGGCAGCGCGGCAGCGGGGCCTCCGCCCTTTCTGGCCCCGCGCGGGGGGATGCGCAGCTTGATCGAGGCGCTCGAAAACGACCTCACCGGAACGGTCCAACTGCGGACGAGGGCGACCGTTACTCGCATCGAGCGCACCGGGTCACGCCTGTCCGTTCGTCTCGACGACCAGATGCTCGAGTGCGACGACGTAGTGCTGGCGGTCCCCGCTTACGCCGCGGCCGCGCTGCTGCGCGATTTGAATCCCCAGGCATCGGGCGAACTTGCCCGCATCCCCTACGCCACCGCCGCGACCGCCGCCCTGGTGTTCCCTCCGAGCTCTATCGAAATCCCCAGCGGGGTCAGCGGAATGCTGGTACCCAGCAGCGAGCACCGCACCCTGGCGGCGGCCACATGGTTCTCGACGAAGTGGCCCCTCCTCGCTCCCGCCGATGGCCGCATCGTCGTGAAGGCGTTTGCGGGACGAGCCGCTGGCGATGCTGAGACGAAATTGGATGACGAGCGCCTGGTTGCGGCGTTGTTGGAGGACCTTGCTGCGGCGGTGCCAGTAGAAGCCGCGCCCCTTGCGACTCATCTGACTCGCTGGGAGCGTGCGCTGCCTCAATACGAGGTCGGCCATGTCGAGCGCGTCGACCGCGCCGAGGCGGCGCTTCGGGCAACGCCCGGGATCGTGCTCGCCGGTGCGGCCTATCGAGGCTCGGGCATCTCCGACTGCGTCCGCAGCGCCGAGCTGGCCGCCCAACTAGTCCTGCGCTCAACCAGCTAGAGCCTCCGCGCAAGCTACCCTGAGACTCGGGGGCACGAACCCAGGAACGGGAGAAAAAGTGACCGAAGAGACGATCTACGCCAGCTATCCGGTCTTTCGAGCCGACCCCGAGCTGACCCAGCACCTCGACCGTGAGACCGCGGCCAAGGAGGCTCAGAGTTTGCTCGACGACTACCGGAATCGCGTCGAGGTACGCGGCGTCTACTCGACCGCGGGGTTCAGCCCTACCGCCGACCTGATGCTCTTCCTGGTCGGTCGCGACCCCGAGGTGCTCCAGAACCTGCTCGTCGATTTCCGTCACACCCAGCTCGGCCGCACACTGCTCCCGCGCGAGATGTTCCTCGGACTCGTCCGGCCCGCCGAGTTCGCCGCCGACCACCTACCCGCCTTCGTTCAGGGCAAGGAACCGAAGAAGTACATGACCGTCTACCCGTACGTGCGCACCACCGACTGGTACCTTCTCGATCCCCCCGAGCGCGGCAAGCTCCTGCGTACCCACGGCGAGGCCGGTCGGGAGTTCCCCGATGTGTGGGCAAACACCACCAGCGCATTCGGACTTGGTGACTACGAGTGGATCCTGTGTTTCGAGGCCGATAGCCCCGTAAGGATCGTTGAGTTGCTCCGCCGTCTGCGAGCCACCGAAGCCCGCCGTTACACCAAGCTCGAGATCCCGTTCTTCACCGGCATCCGCAAGCATCTCGCAGCGGTCGTCGAAGATCTTCCTTAGCGAG
>JBOGWU010000009.1:0-4005 GCA_050693935.1 Actinomycetota bacterium
CCGCCACCAACACGATCAGCGGGACTTCGATGGCAAGTCCGCACGCGGCCGGAGTAGCGGCGCTGTACCTACAGACCAGCACCTCTGCGTCGCCGTCGACGGTGCGCAACGCGATCGTGAACACCGCAACGACCGGGGTCATATCCGGTGCCGGAAGCGGTTCGCCGAACCGACTGCTCTACTCACTGCTGACATCGGCACCTCCTCCTCCACCGCCGAGCGGCTGTGGACTGGCCGAGTCCTTCGGCGGAACGCTCTCCGGAACGGGCGATTTCGACTACCACCCGAACGGCACCTACTTCTTCTCGAGCGGGTCGGGTACCCATCGCGGTTGCCTGCGCGGACCTGCCGGCACCGACTTCGATTTGTATCTGTACAAATGGAACGGTTTCAATTGGGCGGTAGTCGCGGCCGGCGAAAGCTCGGCGTCGTCCGAGGACATTGCCTATACCGGCACCTCCGGCTATTACCTGTGGGAGGTCTACTCCTTCAGCGGGAGCGGCACTTACACCTTCGGGATGCAGAGGCCTTAGACACATCAAACGAGCTGGTTGGGGGGCGGCGAGGAGCCGCCCCCTCTGGCGTCCTGACTCGGCTCGCTGCAACGGAACGGTGATGCTGCGGTGACGGTGGAGGTATTTCCTCGGGGCGCGCGGCGTCCTAACGGCAGCGCTGGTACATCGATCGGATCACTCCGGAGTTGACGGTATGGAAGATGCTCGCGAACCGGCTCAGAGAGAGACGCGCAGGGGGTTCGTCCCCGACTCGCTCGATTCCTCGGTGATAGCGCTGCCGCTCATGAAGAAGATGAGCGAGGAGCCGGCGCAGCTGCACGACATCGTCATCGACCTGAATCTGACCTTCCCCGGCGGCCGGGAGGAGGCGCGGGCTCGGGTGGCGGAGCTCGTCGCCGAGGTGCCCCCCGGTCAAGTTCTGAGAGGCCCCGAGGGCGGAGCCCAGTACCTGTTTGCGACCCTTCATGCGGATGCCATCCGGGCCATCGTGAAGGCCGACCGACTTCGATCGGACGGCGACATGCGCCGGCGCTCGATCTTCCGAGTTTGGCCCGACTTTCAGATCGAGGCACTCGCTTGAACAAGTCGGTGCGGACCGTAAAGGCCGACGCGGCGCACTCCTCGTTCTCGGCGATGGGCGAGGGACTCGTCTGGGCCGTGATGGATTCGGGGATCGACGGAAAGCACCCTCATTTCGCTGAGCACCGCAACCTCGAGCTCGGCCCCGGCCTCGCTCACAAGAGCTTCACGGACCCGGCCGCAGATCCCCTCGAGGATGCGCTCGGCCACGGCACGCACGTGGCCGGCATCATCGCAGGGGAACTGAAGTCTGAGATCGGAGTCAAGGCACGTGGGGTGCGGAAGTACCGCGACGAGACCGACGCGCTGCAAACCGACGAGCAGGAGCTCAAGCGGATGACCGGCATGGCGCCGCTCAGCAAGCTGGTGAGCCTCAAGGTTCTCGATGACGGTGGCTCCGGCCTTACGCGCAACTTGTTGAGCGCCATCGAGTACGTGCAGGAGGTCAACAACTACGGGCGGCGTCTCAGGATCCACGGTGTGAACATGAGCGTCGGTTACGAGTTCGAGCCGGAGTGGTTCGCCTGCGGACACAGCCCGCTGTGTGTCGAGGTCGATCATCTCGTTCGTTCAGGCGTGGTCGTGGTTGTGGCGGCAGGAAACACGGGATACGGCTGGCAGAACGTCGCCGGTCGAACGGTGTCCGCGGGTCTGGACCTCACCATCAACGACCCGGGCAACGCCGAGCGGGCGATCACCGTGGGGGCGACCCATCGGGACATGCCGCACATCTACGGTGTCTCCTACTTCTCCTCCAAGGGCCCGACCGGTGACGGACGGCCCAAACCCGATCTCATCGCGCCGGGCGAGAAGATCCTGTCCTGCGCCGCGGGCAAGAAGCTGAGTGACGTGGGGAGTACGCAGGCGGAGGCGGTCTACGTCGAGGACAGCGGCACGAGTATGGCGGCACCGCATGTATCCGGGGTCATTGCCGCTTTCCTTTCGGTGCGGCAGGAGTTCATCGGACGGACCGACGAGATCAAAGAGATCTTCACCACGACGGCCACGGACCTGAAAAGAGACAAGACCTTTCAGGGTCACGGTCTCGTCGATCTGATGCGCGCGATTCAGTCGGTGTAGTTACCTCGAGAGGAGAAGCGAGATGAAGAAGGTCGGCGGTTTCGACTACCTCGAGGTCGAGTTCAAAAAAGACGGGTCTATCGACGACCGGGCCCAGGTAACTGAGCTCGTTCAGCACGTTTCGACCCAAGGCGTGACCGATCTCATCGTCCTGGCGCACGGATGGAACAACGACATGGATCAGGCTCGCTCGCTGTACGAGCATTTGCTGAACTCGGTTCGCAGTCAGTTCAGCGGAGCCGGCCTCGACGATCGTACGGTCGCGGTGTTCGCAGCGCTGTGGCCTTCGAAGAGGTTCGCGGAGGAGGAGTTCATCGCCGGAGGGGGAGCGTCGTTGCACGGACCGCCGGGCGAGACCGAGCTGGTCGATCAGCTCGAGGATCTCAAAGGGACGTTCGACGACCCGGGCGCCGACGAGTACCTCGAGAAGGCGAAGGGCCTGGTCTCCAGGTTGGAAGACGATGCCGAGGCGCAGAGGGAGTTGGTGGACCTCATTCGGAGCGCGCTTCCGCAGGCCGGGGCCGACGACGAGGACGCATCCGACAAGTTCTTCGAGCTGCCCGGCAACGAGGTCATGGCACGTCTTGCTATTCCCGACACGCAGACGGGGTCTGGTCCCGTCGCCGGCACAGGCGGCGTGGCCACCGTGGGGGGATCTTCGAACGGCTCGGCGCCACAGGGAGGCGCGACCGGCATCGGAGACTGGGTCGAGAACGCGCGTTCCGCGGCGCGCAACCTCCTGAACTTCGCCACCTACTACCAGATGAAGTCACGTGCAGGCACGGTCGGCACCACGGGAGTGTACGAAGTGCTTCGCGATCTTCGCTCGGCCAGCCCGAACCTCAAGCTGCACCTCGTGGGACACAGCTTTGGTGGTCGCCTAGTAACCGCGGCCGCGACCGGTCCGAGTGGGAAGCCGCCCATCGGGGTCGACTCGCTGGCGTTGTTGCAGGCCGCCTTCTCGCATTACGGCTTCGCAGAGAACTACGAGGGCGGCAGCGACGGGTTTTTCAGGTCCATGCTCACGAACCGGTCCGTGCGAGGTCCCTCGATCGTCACTCACACCGATAACGACCGGGCGGTCGGGATGGCCTATCCCCTGGCGTCTCGCATCGCGCGCCAGGTTGCCGCGGGTCTCGGTGACGCCAACGATCGCTATGGAGGCATCGGACGCAACGGAGCTCAGAAGACTCCCGAGGTAGTCGCCGGGAACCTGCTTGCCTCGAGCGGCAGCTACGAGTTCCAAGCCGGACGCATGCACAACCTCAAGAGCGACGACTTCATCGCCAACCACAGCGACGTCGCCGGGCAAGAGGTGGCCAACGCGATCCTCGCCGTGATCGCGACGACCTGAGCGCGCTTCAGGATTTTCGGGAGAGCCAGGCGGGCCAGAGTCGCAGCGCGACGCTCCGATCGAGCCGTCCGCCCAGATGCATGGAGCGCCACACACCTCTGTAGCCGGGGAGGATCCCGGATGCGACTACGACGTGCGCGGCGATCATCGGTGTTGCGACATACGTGGACCACTTGTGCACGCGCGCCATCCACACGAAGGCCGGCCCACCGTGCACCGTAACGAGACCGAGCCCGCTCAGCACTAGAGCGAACAGCGACAGAGTCAGCACCAGGTTGAGGATTCGCTGACCGGGATCGAAGTGACCATCGTGCCAGCCGAATCGCCTGGTGATGAGCGCAGCGGGCCAACGCGCGAACCACCTGCCGTCCGAGCGAGCCACGCGCAGCGTCTCAGCGACAAAGGTGCGAGCCGCCCGCCACCCGACGATGCACCCAAGGATGGCGATCAGCGCGAAGGCCCAACCGATCATCTTGT
>JBOGWU010000010.1:0-3433 GCA_050693935.1 Actinomycetota bacterium
ACATCGGTCCCATCGTGGGCGAGGGCAAGAAGCTCGCTCCCGGGCACTTCGTGCTCCAGGGCAATCAGCTCTCGGTGCCGGGGGAGTGGAGCTTCGAGATCGTCGCGCGCCTCGACAAGTTCACCGACGAGCGCACCACCGTCTCCGTGACGGTAAACAACCCTTAGAGAAAGGAAGCTTGATGAAGAAGGTTCTCACGGTCGCCGTTGCGTCGGCTCTGGCGCTGGTAGTTGCGGCACCGGCGTTCGCTCACGTCACCGTGCAGCCGAACGAGGCCGGAGTTGGCTCGTTTAGCCGCTTCGTCGTGCGCGTCCCCAACGAGCAACCGGACGCGGCCACCACCAAGGTCGAGGTGCAGTTTCCCGAGACGGTCACCAACGTCAGCTTCCAGCCCAAGGATGGCTGGGACCGCACCGTCAAGATGAAGACGCTCGATGAGCCCATCGAGGTGTTCGGCGAAGAGGTCACCGAGGCGGTCGACACGGTCACCTGGACGGGTGGTTCGATCGAGCCGGGCGAGTTCGACGAGTTCGGTTTCTCGATACGGACGCCGGACGATGCCGGCGAGCTCGAGTTTCCGGCTCTGCAGACCTACGAGGGCGGCGAGGTCGTTCGTTGGATCGGCCCTGCGGACTCCGACGAGCCGGCCGCGATGGTGGACGTCATCGACACAGGCTTCGCCGAGGATGAGGGTGAGCTCAGCGTCCTGGCGCGGCTCAATCAGAGCTCCGGCGAGCCGAGCGAGCCCGAGGCACAGCAGACCGCCGCGTCGGAGGACGACTCGGATGGGTCCAACCTCGGCGCGATTCTCGGCGGGATCGGAATCCTGCTCGGCGGAGCCGCTCTGATCCTCGCTCTGCGCACGCGCGCCTAGCATCTCTCTCATCAGTCGCTCCCGCCTGGCGGAATCGTTCGCCGGCGGGGCGCGTTGAATCCTCCGACTCGACGAGGAAAGAAGGAGAACGACGTGGCAACCAGCGCTTCACCCAACACCGGGATCGGGCACGTGCACCTCAAGGTCAGTGACCTCGAGCGCTCGGTGGAATTCTACGAGAACGCGCTCGGAATGAAGGTGATGGCGCGCTATGGCGCAGACGCCGCGTTCCTGAGCTACGGCGGCTATCACCATCATCTCGGACTGAACACCTGGCATTCAAAGGGCGCGGGGCCCGCCCCCGTGAGGGCGGCGGGGCTCTTTCACTTCGCGATCCTGTACGAGACCAGGACCGACCTGGCCAACGCGCTGAAGCGCGTACTCGCATCCGGATGGACGATCGACGGGGCGTCGGATCACGGCGTGAGCCAGGCGCTCTACCTGCACGACCCGGACCACAACGGCATCGAGCTGTACTGGGACCGGCCCCGTGACCAGTGGCCCTATCTCGACAACGGCGACGTCGCGATGGTGACGGAGCCGCTGGACGTCGACGCGCTGCTCAAAGAAGCGAGCTGACCCGTCGCACCCGAGCGGGTGTTCCTCCCAAACCGTCTGGTCCACCTGGTCCACCTGGTCCACCTCTGCCAGGAGATGGAAGTCGGTGAAGAGTCAGGTCAGGGCTCGGGAGGCTTGAGCTTGCCCGCCTTGCGATCTCGTTCGGTCTTGGCCTGGTGGCAGCCGTAGCAACGCGGCTTGAGGTTGCCATGCGATGTGGGACCGAGAGCAACGCGCGGCTCGACGTGATCGAACTCGGGCCTGAGGCGGTTACCGCAATCCACGCAACAGACGCCGTCGAACTCGGGCGGCTCGCCCAGTTCAAGGGCGGTGCGAACCTCCACCGAGGGATCGCGCGACCAGCGCTTGAAGTTGCGCAGGTCCACCCCGTCGTAGAACACCCCGTTCAAGAACGCGTCCTGGGCGATCTGTCTGGCCACCCGGGGTGACACCGGACCCACCCCGGGGATCTTGCACACCTCGCCCTCGCGTACGTCGGTCCAGCCCCGCTTGGCTACCTCGTGGCTGACCAGCACCACCAGCTCGGGTCGCTTGGCCCGCCCCTTGCCGGAGCCCGACAGCAGCGCGGCATAGGCATCGGCGAGGTGACACTCGAACGGCTCTTTCGTCCCCGCCGCCTTGGCCTTGCGAGCCAGCCGCTGCGCCTCGGCCTCGGCGCGCGCCACGATCGGCGTGCCCACGTGGGGCTCGAGCTCCATGTGGATGTGCACCATGCCCAGCTCGTCGCCGTGGCTGCGCGCCGAGCGCGCCGCGTGCTGCCGCTCGGCAAGTCCTTTGTGCTGCTCGGCTTCCAGCTTGGCCTTGCGCGCCCTCTCGCGAAGAACGTGGAAGGACTCGGTCTGGGCAACATTCAGTAACTCGGTGGCGCAACCGGGAGCGGATTCCTCGGCTTTGGCGATCTCGGCGGCCTGATCGAGCGAGACCTCGCCGTGCTTGAGGGCGCCTTCCAGCGGCGCTGATTCACTCAAGATCTTGCCCGTGGCGATGGTGTCCCTGGCCTTGCCGGTCGAACTCCCGGTCGCCCGCGCGATCTCGGATGCATCGTCGATCCGGCGCGCCAGTGCGGCCACTCCGAAGGCAGCCAGACGCTGAGCGCGTGCATAGCTCCCGAGTTGATCGCGGGCCGCGGCCAGGGTCAGCAACTCCGGCTCGAGATTGGCGTTGGCCTTCTCGAGCAGCTCGTTGGCCTGATCGACGAATGCAACTTCCATGCCCTCATCATGACGATGGGGTGTGACACAAACTCCTTCTTCTGAAAGACGGTGGTATTCCGCTGAAAAGGCGGAGGGCCTCCTGGGCGACGAGGAGGTCATGCGGGGTTGGGTACCAGAGGGAGCAGGGCTGAGCACTCGACCGCAGAGTCGACCGGCTACCGTAGCCTCGCCGCGGCCCGGGAACTAAGAGGAGTGCGGCCGGGAAACGGGTAGTGGTGTACGGGCATCTGCCTCTTGTCGCTTGGCCCTACGGTCGTCGCAGCGGACGGGGTCTTTTGAAAAAATCGTTGCCTGCGCTTCGGCACTTGTAGGAGGTCCCCAAGGTTCCACTGGGCAAATGAAGTCTCCTGTCCCAGTTCGCTGGCGAATCCCAGTCTTGATTGAGGTGACGGTGCGGTGACTCGCCGGTGATGGCTAGCAACCAAGCTGACTCCCAAAGGGGAAGGAGCTTTCTCGCGTCGGTCCATGGCCCGCCAAAGCGCGGTCGCCGACTACACTGAGCCGTCTCTCAAGAGGCGACAGCATCTCGGTTGGGCAATGGGAGAAGCAGCTATGGCCGACGCAGTAAGCGTAAAGAGCAGGCCTCGACAAGCGGTTGCCGTTGTTCAAGGCATCGGGGAGCAGCGACCCATGACCAGCCGGAGGAATATGCCATGCGGCTGCTGAAGACACTGGCCACCGCGGCGGCAATCCTCGCGATGTCATTTCCGGCGCCGGCGTCGGCGCAGTCGACCGCAGATCTATCGGTCAGCCTC
This sequence comes from Actinomycetota bacterium, assembly GCA_050693935.1. Lineage (GTDB taxonomy): Bacteria > Actinomycetota > CADDZG01 > CADDZG01 > WHSQ01 > WHSV01. The sequence continues at coordinate 3,423 of JBOGWU010000010.1, forward strand.
GTGGGTGCTCC
>JBOGWU010000011.1:0-19030 GCA_050693935.1 Actinomycetota bacterium
GCCTCGAGAAGGTTCCGGAGTTGGAGTTCGAAGATGAGGACGATGTGACCAGGATGGAGACCGCCTTCTCCGTTTACGACGGCTCTCACGCGGAGCAGTCCATCCCCATCGCCAAGCTGCAGGAGGACGCCATCGCCGAGTACGACGCGGCCCGCCGCCGCAGGGTTGGTGCCGCCTCTGGAAACGGCAAGAGGAGGTAGGGACCGTGGCTCAGACGACGATTCCAGACAAGTCTGTCGAGACGCTCACCCGAGGCGAGGGTTCGGCCGACCTCGGAGTGACCCCCGGCATCGACCGGGCCGAAAAGCTCTCCGATCTCGGCGGGACGACGATGCGCCTTAATGGGTGCGCTGCTTCCGCCTACAGCGCGCTCTTCGCCGACGTCGATGTGATCACCGCGTATCCGATCCGTCCGTACACCGCGATCATGATGAACCTGGCTCAGTTCATAGCCGACGGGCTGCTCGATGCCGAATACCTCCACTCCGACGGGGAACACGCTCAGATAAGCGCCGCACTGGGCGCCGGTTCGTGTGGTGCGCGGGCCTTCACAGGCTCTTCGGGAGTGGGCGTGACCTACGCCTTCGAGGTCTATTCCCCTGCGGCGGGGGCGCGCGTTCCCATACAGATGGCGATCGCCGACCGCACGCTCGACCCTCCCGGCGACTTCGGCTCGGAGCACACCGACGCCCTCTGCACGCGCGACATGGGTTGGCTGATGGGTTGGGCCGCAACCCCGCAAGAGGTGTTCGACAAGCAGCTCCTCGGGTACGCGATCGGCGAGGACCCGCGCCTGCTGCTCCCACAGATGATCTGTCAGGACGGCTACTTCGTGTCGCACATTTCAGGCGAGGTCGAGCTTCCCACGGTCGAGCAGGTGGAACGCTTTCTTCCTCCTTACAAGCTCCCGTTTGCGCTCGATCCCAACAAGCCCGTGTCGCACGGGCCCCAGATCCATCCTGAGCAGGGTCCTCCGCTGCAGCTCGAGCGGGCCCGGTCCATGGAGATCGCCCTCGACATCATCCCGGAGAAGACCAAGGAGTTCGCCGAGGTGTTCGGACGGGAGTATCCGCCCTTCGTCGAGGAGTTCATGCTCGAGGACGCCGAGGTCGTGTTCGTCATCCAGGGCGGCCACGCGGTCACCTGCCAGGCGGCGGTGAAGCGCCTGCGCGAGCGGGGCATCAAGGCGGGGATGGCTCGACTACTCTGGATCCGTCCCTTCCCCACTGAGGACCTGCAGAAGGCCCTGAGCAAGGCAAAGGTGGCGGGAGTGGTCGAGACCAATTTGGGGCTCGGAGGGGCGAGCTACGGGGGCATCCTCTCGCTCGATGTCACCACCGCCCTCTATCACGGCGACAATCGTCCGCTGGTCACCTCGTTCATGGCGGGCCTCGGCGGCGAGACCATACCGATCAACGAGTTCAACTGGATGGCCGACAAGATGGTCGAGGCGATGGAGCGAGGCTCGGTTGAAAAGGCCAGCCACTGGGTGGGATTCGAGGATTGAGAAGCACAAGCACAAGTGTCAAGATTTGGAGATCGTCCCATGTATGGGAGGGGATAAACGATGCCTCATGAGGTAGTTCGTCAACATCTGCCGCTGTTCGAAGAGGAGGGCCGGTCGGCATCAGTGCCCGACGAGGTGGGCCGCAATCTGCACTACCTCCCGGACATGCCGAAGGAAGATCCGTATCAGGCGGGGCACAGAACCTGCGCGGGCTGTGGGCCCGCCATCCAGTATCGCTGGGTGCTGAAGGCGGCGGGGCAGAACACCGTCGTCGCAGGTCCGACGGGCTGCATGTACGTCGCCAACGCCACCTACATGTCGACGCCGTACACGGTTCCGTGGGCTCACACGCAGATCGCCTCCGGCGGGTCGTTCACCTCGGGGATGGCCGCCGCCTACGAGTCCATGATCCGCAAGGGTAAGTACAAGGGCGAGTATCCAAACATCATGGTGATGGCCGGCGACGGGAGCGCCTCGGACATCGGGCTCGGCTCGATATCGGGGGCCCTGTACCGGAACCACGATGCCCTCTTCATTTGCTACGACAACGAGTGCTACGCGAACACCGGCATTCAGGTGTCGCCGACCACTCCCTACGGGGGCTCGACCACCTTCACGCCGCCGGGCAAGGTGATTCCCGAGGGTAAGAAGCTCCCTCCCAAGAACCTCGCCAAGATGATGTCCGAGGGCCACCCGAACTGCTACGTCGCCACCACCACGGTCGGCTACACGATCGACCTCATGAACAAGACTCGCAAGGGTCTCAACCATCAGGGGGCGGCATTCCTGCACTGCTACACGCCTTGTCAGAAGGGCTGGGTCTACCAGACACCGATGACCGTGGAGCTGGGGCGCAGGGTGGTCGAGTCCGGCCTGTTCCCGGTGTGGGAATACGACCCGGAGGAGCGCCGCTACGAGTACTTCATACCGCCCGAGCAGCGGCCGGTGGTCGACTACCTCGCCATGCAGGGACGGTTTGGACACATGCATCCGGAGCACGTCGCGATCCTGCAGGTGGCCGCTAACCGCAACTGGGAAGACATGGGCGCGGACGTTCCCAAGCGACTGAGGGAGCTCGAGGATCCAGAGGCGCACAAGAACCTCAAGGAAGAGGATTACTCCTTGCCCGTCAATCGTGGCATAGGGGCATAGAACAGGTATAGATCCGGAGAACAGGCAGCAGAGAGTCTCGATCCGTTGGAATGAGTTTCCGCGGGCACCGTCATAGGGGCCCGGCGGGAAGGGGGGTCCAGGGGTTGGGCAACGCCGAGTTGCAGTTGCGCTTCGACGAGGGGCGCCAGCAGCGCTATTTCTCAGACCGGCGCGACTTGATCGAATGCGTCTTGAGGGTGAGCGCCCAGAGCCCCCATCCCCGCTTCGAGGTGTGGGGAGAGGGCGAGCCGGTCGTACTGGCCGACGGACGCGAGGCGGGGAAGCGCTTCGAGCTGTTCGAGGTATGGGACCTCTCCGAGGATGGGCGGCGCGAGCGCCTTGCGGAGGAGCTCCACGCGCTCGAGAGGGACGGCGAGTCCTGATGGGGACGGGACCCTCGAAGATACCGCTCAACGTCATCCCGCTGACCGCGCCCGACAAGTTGAGGGAACCCGAGCAGCGCGGCCAGGCAATGCGGGCCGCGGTTCTGCAGGTGATGACCGACCTGGCCGTCGAGCGGGTGAGTCCCCAGGAGCGCTCGCCGCTCTTCGACGCGGCCCGGGAGCTCTTGACGCAAGCCGGTCGAAGTCCCGTGGAGATGCTCGACGCCCTGGAGCCTGGGCCCGAGCAGGACGCGCTCTTCGAAGAGCTCGGTCTGAAAGCAGAAGCGGCGGAGTGAGGTGTTGGACGTGGAGAAGCCCTATCCGTACGAGCTGCGGCTCCCGCTCGCTCCTTACCGGTTCGAGTGGGCCGGGGAAGCCGCGGTGAATTGCGAGACGCGCCGGACTGAGGCGTTCAGCGAGGAGCGCTACACCCACGCCGACGACACCGTCGTGATCATTCGCAACTACCCGGCCGACGGCTCCTTTCATCTCATGTCGGACCGGGGGGAGATCGAGTTGATCGACCACGCGGGGGACTATCGCTCTCCCCACCCGATAAGCGTGGTCAAGCTTCCCTAAGACAAGTACATGCATCACTCGCCCTGCTGCAACGGTTGAGAAAGGAGTGAAAGGAAGGGGGACTGAAGGTTCTGCCCGATACCGGTCGTCGGTCCGGGCCACTTCTAACGGGAGGATGGCGTGGCAACGCTAAAGGGAGCCGAGCAAGCTGTAGAAGAAAGATCAGTGGTGATGGGACGGGAGGAACCCCTTCCCATAAGACCGTTACCCCCTCCATTGAAGCCGATCCATTTGCTTGGGCCGGGCATGGCCCTGACCGCGCTCGCGGTGGGCCTGGGCGAGACTTTCCTGTGGCCCCGCCTGGTGATCGTCTTCGGGACCGAGATCCGGTGGCTGTTCCTCATCGGCGTAACCGTCCAGCTCGTCGTCATGATGGAAATGGCGCGATGGGCTATGGCGACGGGAGAGAGCATCTTCTTCGGAGCCGCCCGCATTCACCGTGCGGCGATGTGGTTCTTCTATGCGACCGGAATTCTCATCTACATCTTTCCGGGTCACGTCGCGTTGGGGGCGCAGTCGCTCGAGACCTTATGGGGCCTTCCCTGGGTCCCGACCGCGATCGCCGGTCTCGTGCTGATCGGCTTGATCCTTACCTTCTCCAAGATCGTCTACAACGTGGTCGAGACGGTGCTCACCGTGTTCATCTCCATCCTCGTGATCGGCTCGGCGATCATCGCTTCGCTCGTTGGTGAGCTGGGCGACGTCGGCTCGACGATCACCGGCACCTTCTCGTTCGGCTTCATTGATGACCAATGGTTCACCGCCGCTTGGTTCCCGATCATCATCGGATCACTCGCGTTCGCGGGCCCATCCGGGATGCAGCAGATGTGGTACACGCTGTGGCTGCGTGACAAGGGTGCGGGCATGGGCCACTACCTGCCTCGCATCAGGGGACTTCGAGGTCTCGACGAAGAGGAGACGATGCCGGCGCGCGGGTTCACGTTCGACTCGGAGGACCCCGGCGAGATGGAGAAGTGGAAGGGCTGGCGGAAATGGAATGGCTTCGACGCCGGCGTGCTCTTCTGGGGCATCACGATGGTCACCACGGTCATCTACACCGTGCTGGCCCTATCGGCCGCACGTATCGACCCCGGTGCAGCCGATGCGATCCGCGCGGGTGAGGATTCCGCAACCATCCCCGCCATGGCCGAGGCCTTCGGTGAGGCCGGAGGCGACTTCGCCCGCATCGCGTTCTTCCTGTTCATTGCGATCGTCGGGTGGAAGCTCAGCTTCGGTATCTTCGACGCCCTGGCGCGCGGTAACGCCGACATGACCTACTTCTTCATACCGGCCGCGCGCAAGTGGAGCATGAGCCGGATCTACCTCACTTACGTGTGGATCGCGGTGGCGGCAGGAACGTTGGTCCTAACCCTTGTGGGGATCGGCGTCATGGGCAACGAGGACGGGCCGGGCTTCATCCTCAACATGCTGGCGTTTCTCTCGGCATTTGTGATGGGCGCCTACTGTCTCGTGCTGCTCTGGACCAACAAGAAGCTGCTTCCCAAGGCGTTGCAGCCGAAGATAATCAGCACGATCCTCTTGGTTGTGGGGGCGGCGATCTATCTAGGCGGACTGTTCGTCAGCCTCGCCGTGTTTGGAGCCCTACCTGACTAACAAACCAAGCGTTTCTCACGGGGGTGAGCGCATGACGCCGCGCGTTGTCGCGGGCGGCGTCACTGCGGTCGTTGCCGGCGGCCTGATGGCGGCGCTAACCGCGTCCGCCGGAGGGCTCGCCGGTAGCGTGGTCGGCATCGTCGCACTGACGTTCACACTGGTCGTCGCGGGGGCTGCGTACGGGTGGCTGGTGGACAGCGAGCGCCTGCCCGAGGGGTTTGGGTCGGGGATCCTGTTCTGGACCGCCGCGCTCCCGGCCGCCCGCGTGGCTCACGAGATACTGGTGGGAGATGGGGTCCCCGACGGCGTCGTGGGGTTCGTGGTCTACCAGGCGCTGGTGGGGGGCGCCTTCGGGCTCGGCTTCCTGCTTCTCCAGAATCAGATATCGACGTTGCTTCTGAACTCGAGGTCGAAGAAGGCGGCCTCGCTCGAGGGGAACGTGGACGGCTGAGCCTGCCGCGTTGGGGGGGAGTAAGCCTGGAGGCTTACTCCCGCCAGCGGTGAAACGCGGCTCTGGTTAGCTCGGCGTGCCTGCGCATGGTTCTCGCCGCGCCCCGCGAGTCTCCCGACTCCAGAGCGTCGACCAGCTCATCGTGTTCCTCCCACGACGCCTCGCCCCGCGATCTCGCAACCGGAGCGAAGTACCAGCGAATGCGCTTGTCCAGCCGGCCGATCATCTCGGAGAGGACCTGATTCCCGGCCAGAGCCGTCACCTGGGCGTGAAACGCCGAGTTCAGTCTCACCAGATCCCTCTCCTCGGCGCCGGCCAGCGCCTTGACTCCGGCCCTCACGGCCTTTCTGAGTGCTCTCACCGATTCACTCGTGGTGTGCTTGGCGGCGATCCGCGCCGATTCAACTTCCAGCAGCGTCCTCACGACGAACACTTCGTCGACCTCTTCGAGAGTGGGTCGATGAACGAACGCTCCCTGGCGCGGGCGTAGCTCGACCCAGCGATTGCTGTGGAGCAGTTGAAGGGCCTCACGGACGGGTATGCGGCTGACCCCCAGGCTCTTCGCAAGATCGGCCTCGACCAAGTGCTGGCCGGGCTCGAGGAGCCCGTAGATGATGAGCTCCTCCAGCGTCTCGTAGACCTGCTGCCTAAGGGGGGCGGTCTTCTCCAGGGGCCCAATCTGCCTCTCCGCCATGGCCCCCCATTCTATGACTCCAACTCGTCGAGTCTGGGCCATATATGTTCGTGTGATGGACATTCGTGAGATCCCTCATTTCATAGACGGGAAGCCCGTAGCCGAGTCACCCGAGCGAACCGGCGAGGTCTTCAACCCCGCAACCGGCGAGGTGGCCGGGCAAGTGGCGTTCGCCGATTCGGAGATGGTCGACCGCGCCGTGGCAAGCGCTCATGAAGCCTTTGCCGGGTGGCGGCGATCGTCGCTCGCGCAGCGCACCCAGGTGCTGTTCGCTTACCGCGAGCTGTTGCTTGCGCGCCGAGACGAGATCGCCGCGGTTATCACGGCGGAACACGGCAAGACGCTTGACGACGCTGCCGGTGAGGTAAACCGCGGCCTCGAGGTCGTCGAGTACGTGTGCGGAATTCCGCAACTGCTCAAGGGGGCGTATTCGGAGCAGGTGTCACGCGGCGTCGACACCTACACCATCAACCAGCCCGTGGGCGTGTGCGCGGGAATCACTCCGTTCAACTTCCCCGCCATGGTCCCGCTGTGGATGGTCCCCGTGGCGGTGGCATGCGGGAACGCTTTCGTACTGAAGCCGTCGGAAAAGGATCCGTCCGCCGCGAACTTGCTTGCGGAGTGGTTCTGCGAGGCGGGGCTGCCGGACGGCGTGTTCAACGTGGTACACGGAGATCGTGACGCGGTGAACGCGTTGCTGACCCACGCCGACGTCGCGTCGGTCAGCTCGGTTGGCTCGACCCCGGTAGCGAGGTACATCTACGAGACCGCGGCGGCGAGTGGCAAGCGCGTTCAAGCGTTGGGCGGCGCCAAGAATCACATGGTCGTGCTGCCGGACGCGGATCTGGACGCCGCCGCCGACGCAGCGATCAGCGCCGGCTACGGCTCGGCGGGGGAGCGTTGCATGGCCATCTCGGTGGTGGTGACCGTCGGTGACGCGGCCGGAGAGTTCGTCGAAAGCCTGCGGTCGCGCACCCACGAACTGAAGGTGGGAGCGGGGGACGAAGAGTCGTCGCAGATGGGGCCGCTGGTCACAGGCGAGCACCGGAGCAAGGTCGCATCGTATCTGGATGCGGGTGTGAAAGAGGGGGCCGAGCTCGTGGTCGACGGTCGCGCGCACGAGGTTCCGTCACACGGCTTTTATCTCGGCCCCAGTCTGTTCGACCGGGTGACGCCCGAGATGTCGATCTACCGTGACGAGATCTTCGGGCCGGTCCTCCTGGTCGCGCGCGTCGACACGTTGCCCGAGGCGGTCGAGTTGATCAACTCGAACCCCCACGCGAATGGAACCGCGGTGTTCACGCGCGACGGTGGGGCGGCGCGCCGGTTCCAGAACGAGATCGAAGTTGGCATGGTCGGGGTGAACGTACCGATCCCCGTCCCGGTCGCGTTTCACTCGTTCGGTGGATGGAAGAACTCGCTATACGGCGATCTCCACGTCTACGGAGAAGACGGCATCCGCTTCTTCACGCGCACCAAGGTCGTAACGAGCCGGTGGCCGGACGCCCCCTCCGCAGGAGTGACCCTGAACTTCCCCTAACAGTGCTTAGAGCAAACGGCTAGGACGCGGCCAGCAGGTTCGCGATGCGGCCGATGCCTTCTTTCAGGTCGTCGTCGCCGAGGGCGTAGGAGAAGCGGGCGTAGCCCGGGGCGCCGAAGCCCTCGCCGGGGACGAAGGCAACCTTCGCCTCTCCCAGAACGACATCGGCCAGCTCGACCGAATTGCCGATGGTCACCCCGGCGATGGTTCGGCCGAACAGGCCCTCCACCGACGGAAACGCGTAGAAGGCACCCTCGGGCTCGTAGCAGTCGAATCCGTCGATGTCGTTCAGCAGCGCGTGGATCGTCTGACGCCGGCGGTCGAAGGCGTCGCGCATTATCTTGGCCGCCTCGAGGTCACCCGAGACCGCCGCGAGAGCCGCGATCTGCGCGACGTTGCTGACGTTGCTGGTGGTGTGACTCTGCAGTGAGATGATCTTGCCGGTCACGTCGGCGGGAGCTATCGACCACCCCACTCGCCAGCCCGTCATCGCATAGCTCTTGGCGACGCCGTTGACGACGATGCACTGGTCCGCAAGATCGGGCACCAAAACGGGCATCGAAGAGAAGGTGTGGTCGCCGTAGGTGAGGTGTTCGTAGATCTCGTCGGTCACGACCCAGATGCCGTGCTCCACGCACCAGCGCCCGATCGCCTCGACCTCTTCGGGCGGATAGACCGAGCCCGTCGGGTTGGACGGCGATGTGAACACCAGTGCCTTGGTTCTCGAGGTACGCGCGCTTTCGAGCTGGTCGAGGGTCACCCGAAAACCCGTGGCGCTGGTGGCTCCGACCTCGACGACGGTTCCCTCGGCGAGCCGGATCATCTCGGGGTAGCTGACCCAGTAGGGAGCGGGGAGGATCACCTCGTCGCCGGCGTCGACGATCGCCATAAAGGTGTTGTACAGCGCCTGCTTCCCTCCATTGGTGATCACCACCTGTTCGGTCGCGACGTCGTAGGCGGAGTCACGTTTGGTCTTGGCCGCGATCGCGGCTCGGAGTTCGAGGATTCCGCCCGCGGGCGTGTAGCGGTGATAGGCGGGGTTTTGCGCAGCTTTAACGGCGGCCTCGACGACGTGTGCAGGAGACGGGAAGTCGGGCTCGCCGGCTCCGAAGCCGATGACGTCCTCGCCCGCCGCTTTCAGCGCTTTGGCCTTGGCGTCGATCGCCATGGTCGGTGACTCGGTGATCTGGTTCATCCGTTGAGAGAGACGGTCTTGAGAAATGGCGCTCTCCCTTCTTGCTCTGATTGCATTGCGTCCGCCCGCCGACCGTACCTATCCTAGGGTGGCCGGGCCGACCGTTGCGATCATCGAAGCAAGATCGCGATAAATCATCGCGATAAAGGAGGCTTCCGCATGCCCGGCCACGGCGAGGATCTCAGTCGCTCGATCCCGAACACTCCCCTCTCCAGTCTCCCGAGTGGAAAGTTCGGACGTCTGTTCCCAATGCTGGGTGAGTTCTCTCCTCCGGATGCGCTCCTCTTCGACCTCGGTAAGCCCGGCGGACCGATGGAGGACAACGGGAAGCCCTCCGGCGACAACAAGCCGGTCCCCGCGGGGTTCACCTATCTCGGCCAGTTCATCGACCACGATCTGACCTTCGATCCGGTCTCGAGCATCACCAAGAAGGTCGACCCCGACTCGCTGCACAACTTCAGGTCGCCGCGCTTCGACCTGGACTCCGTCTACGGCTTCGGACACGGTGCGAGCCCCCACCTCTACAACCGCAGGGATCCCGACAAGCTGCTGACGGCAAAGACCAAATCCACCAAGGAGCTCGATCTGCCGCGGAACAGCCAGGAGACCGCGCTCGTCGGGGACCCGCGCAACGACGAGAACATTCTCGTGAGCCAGATGCAGGTCGCGTTGCTGCACTTTCACAATGCGGTGGTCGAGCATCTTCGGGCCAAGAAGGCGAATTTCGACAAGCACAAGCTGCCTGGGGAGAATCTCTTCGAGACCGCGCAGCGTCTGGTGCGCTGGCACTACCAGTGGGTCGTCGTGCACGACTTCCTGCCGAGAATCTGCGGGCAGTCGGTGGTCAACTCGCTCTTGAGTATCGACACTCAGGGCAAGCACACGATCACAAACGTCCTCTACCAGCCGACCAACAACCCGTTCATTCCGATCGAGTTCGCGGTCGCGGCCTATCGTTTCGGACACTCGATGGTGCGCCAGGACTACCGGCTAAACGACCAGATCTTCGCCAGCATCTTCGGAAGGGCCAATCAGCCACTGTCGCACCTCGGTGGGTCACGCATTCTCCCGGACTTCTGGCAGATCAAGTGGCCCTTCTTCTTCAAGTTCCCCGGAAGGGGGGAGCCTCAGCCGTCCCGCAAGGTCAACAGCAAGCTGGCGGCTCCCTTGTTGAAGCTCCCGGCGACCGTGATAGGGCAGAAGGAGTTCGACGAGCATCCCGATCGCCGCTCGCTCGCGGTTCGCAATCTGTTGCGGGGCAAGCGGCTCCGGGTGCCATCAGGCCAGGCCGTGGCGGTCGAGATGGGCTTGACCCCGCTGACAAATGCAGTGCTTGGATTGAGCGGTGCCGGGTGGGGGGGCGAGGCCCCGCTGTGGTTCTACGTGCTGAAGGAGTCTGAGAGGGCACCGTCGAGTGGCAAACGGCTGGGCCCGGTCGGCGGCCGCATCGTCGCCGAGGTGCTTCTGGGCCTACTGGACCTCGACGAGGCGTCGTTCGTCAACCATTCCTCGGTCTTCAAGCCGGTCAGGCCGATCGCTCCCAGGGCGGGAGATTTCGCGATGCACGACCTGATCAAGTTCGCGGACGTGATCCAAGGCGGCTCGTCGCCCGGCGGCTAGCGACAAATCGTCCACCCGGGGGCTCATCGCGGGGAGAATGAGCCCGTGAGCTCCCAAGACATTCGCATCCCCCACGATCTAAAACCCTCCGACGGCCGCTTCGGGGCGGGGCCCTCGAAGGTCCGCCCCGAAGCCATGGAGGCGCTCGCCGGGCGCGCCCTCGATTACATGGGAACGAGCCACCGGCAGGCGACGGTGAGGTCGATGGTCGCGCGGCTGCAGGAGGGGCTCTCCCAGTTGTTCTCACTGCCCGAGGGCTACGAGGTGCTGCTGGGCAACGGGGGCACAACGCTGGTGTGGGACGCCATGGCGTTCGGGCTCGTCAACCGCAAGAGCCAGCACTACGTGTTCGGCGAGTTCTCGGCCAAATGCGCCAGGGCGATGAGCCGGGCGCCTCATATCAGCGAGGCCGAGATCATCTCGAGCGAGCCGGGCACGCATCCGACGCCGGTCGTCTCGGAGGGCGCCGATCTCTACGCGCTGATTCACAACGAAACCTCGACGGGGGTCATGATGCCGGTGCAGCGCGTCAGCCCTCGTGGTCTGGTGGCGGTGGACGCGACCTCGGCGGCGGCCGGACTGCGGGTGGATCCGAGGGAGTTCGACTTCTATTACTTCGCTCCTCAGAAAGGACTGGCGTCCGAGGGCGGGCTGTGGCTTTCCCTTGCATCGCCGGCCGCGATCGAGCGGATCGAGACGATCGCCGCATCCGATCGCTACATCCCCGCGTCGCTCGACCTCAAGATCGCCCTCGACAATTCCCGCCAGAACCAGACCTACAACACGCCGGGGCTGGCGACCGTGTTCCTCGCCGTGCACCAGGTCGAATGGATCAACGAAAACGGGGGCCTCGAGTGGGCCGCGTCGCGCTGCGACAAGTCGTCGGAGGCGCTCTACGCCTGGGCCGAGGCCAGCCCGGTGGCCCGGCCCTTCGTCGAGCGAGCCGAGCAGCGCAGCCGCGTGGTCGTCACCATCGACTTCGACGACTCCATCGATGCCGCCGCGCTGACCGAGGTTCTCCGCGCCAACGGCATCGTAGACACCGAGCCCTATCGAAAGCTGGGTCGCAACCAGATGCGCGTGGCGGTATATCCGGCGGTCGACCCTGACGATGCGGTGGCGCTGACGGCGTGCCTCGACTACGTGGTCGAACGGCTGTCCTGACGATTCTGCTCTGCGGTCCGGCCGAGCCCGCCCCGCGTGCCTGTACCATTCCGGCATGAAGGTTCTGGTCACCGAGAAGCTGTCCGCCGCCGGGCTCGAGCGGCTGCGCGAGCATCTCGAGGTCGACGTGAAGCTCGATGTCGCCCCCGAGGAACTCGTCTCGCTCATCGAGAGCTACGACGGCCTCGTGATCCGTTCGGTGACCAAGGTGGACTCGGCCGTAATCGAGGCCGGCCACAACCTCAAGGTCGTGGGCCGAGCCGGGATCGGGCTCGACAACGTCGACGTGGGGGCGGCCACGCGCAGCGGGGTGCTCGTGGTCAACGCCCCTCAATCGAATGTGCTGTCGGCCGCCGAGCACACCATGGCGTTGCTCTTGGCCCAGGCGAGAAACGTTCCCCAAGCCCACACCTCGCTCGTCGGCGGTGACTGGGCCCGCGAGCGTTACCAGGGTGTGGAGGTCCACGGAAAGACGCTGGGCATAGTGGGATTGGGGCGCGTGGGGTCGCTCGTCGCCCAGCGCGCCAGCGCTTTCGGTATGCGTCTCCTCGCGTACGACCCCTATGTGTCCGAGAGTCGAGCGTCTCAGATGGGTATCGGGCTCGTCGACGACGTGGGGGAGTTGTGCCGTCGATCCGACTTTCTAACCGTGCATCTGCCCAAGACACCCGAGACCGTCGGTCTCATCGGGCCCAAGGAGCTGGCGAACGCCCAGCCCGGCCTGCGTGTCGTCAATACCGCCCGCGGCGGAATCATCGACGAGGAGGCGCTCGTCGAAGCGCTCCGCAGCGGCAGAGTGTCGGGGGCCGCGGTTGACGTGTTCGACAGCGAGCCCATCTCCGACCATCCGCTGTTTCACATGGACAACGTCGTGGTCACTCCCCATCTGGGGGCCTCGACGGCGGAGGCTCAGGACAAGGCGGGGCTCGCCATCGCCGAGCAGGTGCTGCTCGCCCTGCGCGGCGAGTTCGTCCCTTACGCCGTCAACATCGAGGTGGGCCCGGACATCCCCGAGAGCGTCCGTGCCTACCTGCACCTCGCCGAGCGGCTGGGGCGAATGGCCGTGGCCCTCGCCGGCTCGGGCATTGAGAGGCTCAGGTTTGAGTACTACGGCGGCATCGCCGACTACGACACCAAGGCGTTGACCCTCTCGGGGCTCAAGGGTGCGTTCAGCTCGGTAGTCCACGAGCCGGTCACCTTCGTGAACGCGCCTCTGCTTGCCAAGGAGCGGGGCATCTCGGTCGAGGAGGCCAGGTCGTCGGAGTCGCTCGACTACGTCAACCTCATCGAGGTCCACGCGCACTCCAAGGACGAGAGCGTCTCGGTTGGGGGTGTGCTGGTCGGCAAGCGCGACCACGAGAAGCTGGTGCGCGTGTACGGCTACGAGCTCGACATGCAGTTCTCGCCCTACTTCGCCTTTCTCCGATACGAGGACCGGCCCGGCATCGTGGGCATCGTCGGCAGCACGATGGGGGAGGCCGGAGTCAACATCGCCAACATGCAGGTGGCGCGACAGAGCGAGGGCGGCGAGGCGTTGATGTGCCTGGCGGTGGACTCGCCGGTGCCCGAAAATGTTCTGCACGAGATTGCGACCAAGGTGAACGCTCGCGACGCTCGGCTGATCGAGCTGAGCGACTAGGCGAAAGGGGAGGTATCGATGCCGCTGCAGCCGGTCGACAAGATCTGGATGAATGGCCAGCTCGTCGATTGGAAGGACGCGACGGTTCACGTACTGACCCACGGGCTGCACTACGGGACCGGCGTCTTCGAGGGCATCCGTTGCTACGAGACGCCCAGGGGCCCCGCGGTGTTCCGGCTGCGCGAGCATCTCGAACGATTGCACCGCTCGGCTCGCATCTTTCAGATGGCCATCCCTTACTCGGTGGACGAGTTGCTCGCCGCGACCTTCTCGCTTGTCAAGGTGAACGGTCTCGAGTCGTGTTACGTGCGACCGATCGCCTACCGCGGCTACGGCGAGATGGGAATTTACGCCGAGGCCGCGCCGATCGACGTGACCATCGCGGTGTGGCCGTGGGGGAGCTACCTGGGCGAAGAGGGAATGGCCAAGGGCGTCCGCATGATGGTGTCGTCGTGGCGCCGCCACGACCCGAACATCATCCCTCCGACGGCCAAGGTCACCGGGGCGTACGTCAACTCCGTGGCAGCAAAGCTCGAGGCCGTCCAGCACGGCTTCGAGGAGGCCATCATGTTGAACCCCCAGGGCTATGTGGCGGAGGCCACCGGCGAGAACATCTACATCGTCAAGAACGGCGAGATATTCACGCCGCCACTGGCGTCCGGCCCCCTCGAGGGCATTACGCGGGACTCCGTGATCACCATCGCGGACGATCTCGGCATGACCGTCAAGGAGGCGCAACTCAGCCGCGCCGATTTGTATCTCGCCGAAGAGATGTTCTGCAGCGGAACCGCCGCAGAGATCACACCGGTGCGCGAGATCGACGGCCGCGTGCTCGGCGATCCCGGCCCCATCACGACGACGATCCAGCAGAGGTACTTCTCGATCGTCAAGGGCGAGGACGAGAAGTACTACGACTGGCTCGACTTCGTCGAATGACCGACGTTAGAACCCGAATCGAGCCCGCACCCTCGGGCTCGATTCACGTTGGGAACGCCCGCACCGCACTCTTCAACTGGCTCGTGGCGCGCCACTTCGGGGGTCGGTTCGTGCTGCGGATCGCCGACACCGACGCCGCGCGCGCCACTCAGGAGAACTATGAGGCCGTGCTCACGGACATGCGCTGGCTCGGCCTTACTTGGGACGAGGGCCCCGAGATCGGTGGGCCTCACGAGCCCTACCGGCAGAGCGAGCGCTTCGAGTTGTATCGCTCGTGTGCGGACAAGCTCGTTGCCGGCGGCTTCGCGTACTACGACTACGCGACCTCGGAGGACACCGCAGCGGAACGCAAGGCCGCCCAGAAGGAGGGGCGAAGGCCGGACCACAGAGGGATCGCCGGTGCCCGCAAGGACGAGGGCCATCCACCCTCCGTGCGCTTCATAGTTCCCGAGGACCGCACGATCACGTTCACCGACGAGGTGCTCGGCGAGATCTCCACCGACCTCGGGCGAACGCCGGACTTCGTCATCATGCGCGCCGACGGGAGCCCCACCTACATGCTCGCGGTCACCGTCGACGACTACGAAATGGGCATCACCCACGTGATCAGGGGCAACGACCTGGTGGCCTCGACCGCGCGTCAGTTGTTGCTTCGAGAGGCGCTCGGCATCAAAGAGGTACCGGTCTTCGCTCACCTACCACTGCTTGTGTCACCCGACGGTAAGCCCCTGTCGAAGCGCTGGGGCGACGTGGCGGTGAGTGCTTATAGGGAGCAGGGGTTCCTGCCCGAGGCGATGATCAACTATCTGGCGCTGCTCGGCTGGAGCCTCGACGACCGCACCAACATCTTCTCCGTCGACGAGCTGGTCGCAGCCTTTTCGCTGGAGCGCGTCGGCAAGAATCCGGCGGCGTTCGACGTGGACAAGCTCGAGTGGCTCAACGGCCACTACATCCGCTCGATGACTCCTGCCGAGCTCGCCGAGGCGCTCGTCCCATACTGTGTGGCGGAGGGCCTCCCGGCCGACTCCGGCGAGGGCCGTCGGGTTCTCGAATCGGTTGCGCCGCTGTTGATCGAGCGCATGAAGCGCCTAACCGAGGCGCCGCCCATGGTTCGCTTCCTCTTCACCGACGTCACCCCCGACGAGAAGGCCGCCAAGACGCTCGAGGGGCAGGAGGAGTACCTCGAGGCGGTTGCCGTGCGTCTCGAGGTGCTCGACAAGTGGATCACCCCGGACATCGAAGAGACCTTGCGAGAGCTCGCCGCCGAGCGGGAGCTCAAGCCCAAAAAGGCGTTCCAGCCGGTGCGCGCGGCCGTGACGGGAACGCTGATCAGCCCGCCACTGTTCGAGTCGCTGGAGATCCTGGGGCGAGACAAGACGCTGGATCGCATTCGTGCGATCGTGCCCTGAGCGAGCGGGGGCTGGTATCCTTTCAAACCGCCCGATGCAGCAGAGAACCACCGCAGGAGACATTGGGGTGTGGGGTAACCTGGCAGCCCGGCGGATTCTGGTTCCGTTAGTCCTGGTTCGAATCCAGGCACCCCAGCGCCGCAACAGTTAATGACGTACCAGCAGGAAACGAGGCCCGGTAGTCTAGTTGGCCGAGGACGCCGCCCTCTCAAGGCGGAGACCACGGGTTCGAATCCCGTCCGGGCTACTCACCAGCCATACAGGAGGACAAGCGATCGTCTCGACGATCGCGAGGAAGGGACAAGCGATCGTCTCGACGATCGCGAGAGGAGAACTATCGCCATGAATCCGACCGACGTCGTCGAGCGGCCATATCTGCGGGACGACCTGCCGGACTTCGGGCCCGGCGACACCGTCAAGGTTCACGTGCGCGTGGTCGAGGGTGAGCGGCAGCGAGTCCAGATCTTCGAGGGCATCGTGATCCGGCGGCGCGGCAGCAAGCTGTCGGAGACCTTCACCGTGCGTAAGCTCTCGTTCGGCGTAGGCGTCGAGCGCACCTTCCCTCTGCACTCGCCGATGATCGCTACGATCGAGCGCGTCACCCAGGGAGACGTGCGCAGGGCCAAGCTGTACTACCTGCGAGACCGCATCGGCAAGAAGGCCAAGGTCAAAGAGAAGCGTCAGACCTAGTGGAGGCTACGGCCCCCGCCGTTAACCAAGCCGAGGATCGCGAAGAGCCCACCAAGCACCGTTCGTTTTGGCGCGAGTTCCCCGTTCTGGTGGTCGCGGCGTTCGCCCTCGCTCTGTTGATCAAGACCTTCGTCTTGCAGGCCTTCTACATTCCCTCGGGTTCGATGATGCCGACGCTCGAGGTCGGCGAGCGCATCCTGGTGGAGAAAGTCACCTATCTCTTCGGAGAGCCGCAGCGCGGTGACGTGGTGGTGTTCGAGCGGTCGCTGAACCCCGATGCCCCGCCGTCGCCGACGGCAGACGACTCGGTGTTCGAGGACGTGGTCAACGCGTTCAAGAGCCTGTTCGGCTTCCCGAGCGGGGGCGAGCAAGACTTCGTCAAACGGGTGATGGCCGTCGGCGGAGACACGATCGAGGGCCGCGAGGGCGTCGTCTACGTCAACGACGTGGCCGTGGAGGAGCCCTATCTGCCTCGAGGCATCGTGACCACGGATTTTCCCCCGCAGACGGTGCCGGCCGGCCAGATCTTCGTGATGGGCGACAACCGCGGTAATTCCGACGACTCCCGGAGCTTCGGCTCGGTGGACGTCGACGAGGTCGTCGGGGAGGCATTTCTGTCGATCTGGCCCCCGAAAGACTTCGGAACCCTCTGAAAGCCCCTAATCTGTTCACTCCATGTCGACCGTCCAACAGGTAGCCCGTGAACTAGGCATGACCTCGCAGGAGGTCATCGCCAGGCTCAAGGCAATGGGACAGCCGGCGGATAGCCACCTGACGCCGGTGGACGACTCCGTGGCGGACCGGCTGAGGCGGGAGACGGGCACGAGCAGCCTCCCCACCGACGAGCGGGCGAGTGCCCACGTAGAGGGCAACGGAGCTCGCACGGTCGCCTCGTCGCCGGAGCAGGTTGAGCCGAAGCCCTCCTTTACGAAGGATGAGCCGGGGAAGAAAGCGGCAGAGGAGCCCGCTGCCGAGAAGACCGAGGCCGCGCCCACCAAAAAGGCGAATCAAAGCAGCTTGTTCAAGCAGATCGCCGAGCTTCCCCTGCTGATAGTGCTCGCCTTTGCCATAGCGGTCGTCATCAAGATCTTCCTGGTCCAGGCCTTCTTCATTCCCTCCGCGTCCATGAACCCGACCCTGGTGCGCGGGGACCGGGTGCTGGTAGAGAAGGTGAGCTATCGATTCGGCGATCCGGGGAGGGGGCAGGTAATCGTGTTCGCGCGCGAGACCGCGGGTCAGGCGCCCGACCTCCCCTGGAGCGAGGACGTGCGGAACTTCTTCCGCGAGCTGCTCGGTCTTCCTACAGGCGAGGAAACCGACTTCATCAAGCGCGTGGTCGCGGTGGGCGGAGACGTGATCAGTTACAAAGGCAACAATCGGACGTTGGTCGTCAACGGCGAGAAGATCGATGAGCCTTACCTCAAGGGTGGCAAGGACACCGGCAGCACCAAGATCACCTCCTCGAACTGCAACGCGATGAAACTCGAGCCGCGCGATGGCGGGTGTCGGGTCCCCGCCGGTACGGTGTTCGTGATGGGTGATAACCGAAGCAACTCCATGGACTCACGGGTGATCGGCCCGGTGGAGGTCGACAAGATCGTGGGCCGGGCGTGGCTCATCATCTGGCCCCCCAAGGACTTCGGCACGCTGTAATGGCCGACGCTCTGGGCTTGATGGAGCGGCGCCTTTACGACGCTGGGTTCGAGAGGGTCGCGGGGGCCGACGAGGTCGGCAGGGGAGCGCTCGCCGGTCCGCTCGTGGCAGCCGCGGTGATCCTTCCTCCCCGTACGGCGATCGAGGGGTTGAGGGACTCCAAGCTCTGCACCAGGCTGCAACGCGAGCGACTCGCCAAGCAGATCAAGAGCCTCGCTCTGGCATGGTCGGTCGTGCGCGTTCGCCACGACCGCATCGATCGAGACGGACTCCATCGCTGCAATCTCCAGGCCCTTCGTAGGGCGCTGAAACATCTGGATGTCACGCCCGACTACGCGCTGCTCGACTGCTTCAAGCTGAGGCGGTTGCCCTACCCGAATCTCGGAGTCAAGAAGGCCGATTACGTGTCGCGTACCGTCGCCGCCGCCTCGATCGTGGCCAAGGTAACCAGGGATGCCGCCATGGGCCGGTACGACCGCCGTTTTCCCGGCTATGGGTTTGCGAGGAATGTCGGTTATGGCACTCGCCAGCATTGGAACGCCCTGCAGCAGAAAGGGCCGTGTGAGATCCATCGAAAGAGCTTCTTCGGGGTGATGGGTTTTCCGGACGAGGATGGTGTTTTCAGACCTCATCCGGCGCGAGACTTGGACCCTCAGGCAGCGGACTGGCTAGACGAGTCATACGACCCGGATTACGAGGAGAGGATCGCCAGATGAGCGTCGAGGACCTCGAGAAATACGAGGCCGAGATGGAGCTTCAGCTCTACAAGGAGTACAGGGACGTGCTCCCGATGTTCAAGTTCGT
>JBOGWU010000012.1:0-3020 GCA_050693935.1 Actinomycetota bacterium
CGTCCCACTCGTCTTCCGAGAGGTTGACGAGCATCCGGTCGCGAAGGATGCCGGCGTTGTTGACCAGGATGTCGAGCTTGCCGAACTGCTCGACCGCCTGCTTGACCATGTTCTCGGCGCCCTGGAAATCGGCGACGTTGTCGTAGTTCGCGGCGGCCTCGCCGCCGGCCGAGTCGATCTCGTCGGCCACCTGCTGCGCGGGGGTCTGGTCGCTCCCCTCTCCCGCGGCAGAGCCGCCGAGATCGTTGACCAGCACCCTGGCGCCCTCACCTGCGAGGGCCAGCGCGTGTTCACGGCCGATGCCGCGGCCGGCTCCCGTAACGATCGCTACCTTTTCATCGAGCAACCCCATCCGATGATGTCCTTTCTAATCTCCTGGTTGATTCTCCTACCCATCCAGCCGGCCGAGGATGGCCCGGCTGATGATTACCCGTTGGATCTGACCCGTGCCCTCGAAGATGTCGTAAACCTTGATGTCCCTGAACCACTTCTCGACCAGGTGCTCCTTGCTGTAGCCCTCGGGACCCATGACCTGAATCGCGCCCACGCAGGCTCGCAGCGCGGCCTGAGGTGCGAACGCCTTCGACATTGACGCTTCCTTGGAGTTGGGCATCTTGTTGTCGGCCATCCACGCCGCCCGCCAGATCAACCCGCGCGCGGCGGTGAGCTCGCGCTTCATGCTGCCAAGCTTGGCTTCGATGGCGTTGCGCCGAGTGAAATTCGACGACATCGGGAGCTCGGAGCCTGCCCAGTCCCGTGAGTACTCGTATGCGGCTCGCCCGATCCCGAGCGCCATCGCCGCAACCGAGGGCCTCGATGAGTCGAAGGTCTTCATCGTCCCTTTGAATCCTGAACCTCTGGGCTCCAGCGCCTGATCGCCGCCGAGGATGTTGTCGAACGGGATCCGGCAGTCGTCCAGCGCGAACTCCGCGGTCTCGCTCGCACGAATGCCCATCTTCTTTTCGATCTTGCCGATCTTGAAGCCGGGCGCGCCCTTCTCTATGACGAAGAACTTCTGTCCGGCGCGCCCGAGGTTCTTGTCGATGGTTGCGTTGACGACGACGATGTCGGCGCGGGCCCCGTTCGTGCAGTAGACCTTCGTACCGTTGAGCACCCACTCGTCGCCATCGCGGACCGCCGTCGTCTGTACGTTCGAGACATCGGACCCGGCCTGCGGCTCGGTTACGGCCAGCGCGCCGAAGCGGGGCTCCTCGGATTCGACGTTGAAGATGTCGGCCAGGAATCTCCTCTTCTGCTCCGGAGTCCCGGAGGCCATGATCGAGGGAGCGGCCAGCCCCGGGCCCGGGATGTTCAGCAGCACGGCGGGGTCGCCCCATGCCAGCTCCTCGGAGCCGACCACGCCCACCATCGAGCCGATGGTCTTGGAGTCCTCGGACTTCTCGACCCGCTCCTCGGCCATTATCGTGGCGCGGTTGCCCGCGAGCTGCCCGAGCTGCTTGATGATCTCGGTTGGGAGCTCACCCTTCTCGTCGGCCTCGCGCGCCAGCGGTCGCAGCGTCTCGGAGGCGAAGGCGTGGACGAAGTCCCTGATCGCCGCGACGGTCTCGTCGAGCTCGAAGTCGATGGTCATGAGGCCGCGGGGGTGGGGAAGACGCTGCGCGCGACCATGACGTCTCCCACCACGTCGGGGGCATCGAACACGGACAGCGTGACCGCGTCCCTGAACCACATCTCGCTCGGGTGATCGGTCACGAAACCGTGGCCGCCAAGTACTTGAACACCGTCGTCGCCACACAACACCGCGGCGGCGAGGCACTGGCCGTTGGCCTCGGCTGCGTCGGCCAGAGTCGCGGTGCCGCGGTCTATGTGCCAGGCAGTGCGCCACAACGCCATCCGGGCGGCGTCGACCGCAATCGCCATGTCTGCGATCTTGAAACTGATGCCCTGAAAGGCCCCTATGGGCTTCCCGAAGGCCTCTCGTTCGGTGGCATAGTGCGCGGCGTGTTCGAGGCTGGCGCGAGCACAACCAAGCGCCACCGCTCCGGTCATGAGCTTCGACAACAGCAGAGCCTGAGTGAGGCTCTCGCCGGCCGGCAGCGCGTAACCGGCAACGTCGAAGTCGACGACCCAGGTGGGGGCGGCCTCTAGGCCGAGCTTGTCCTCGGGCTTTACCACGCGCCATTGAGCGGAGTCGGAGTCCACGATGACGGCGCCGAGCCCGTTGGCTCCACGGCCCACCACGACGCCGCAGGCGGCGTCGGTCGCGTCGAGCACCCCGTACTTGGTGCCCGAAACGCGATCGCCGGCAATGGTCGTCTCGAGGCTCTCGAGATCCCCGGCGGCCACCTTCTCGCCCACCGCGACGAACGACTTGGCCGGGGCCCCACCGGCGAAGCGCGGAAGGTAGCCGGCCTTCTGATCGTCGCTGCCGGCGCGCCCGATGAGGAGGGCGGCGAGGCCCGAACCGAGCGCCTGGTAGGCCAGAGCGGGGTCGCCCCAGGCCAGCGTCTCGGCCGCGATGCAGTAGGTCACCGCGTCGAAGGTTCCGCCGCCCCCGTGGGCCTCCTCGACGGGCGCGACCACGCCGAGCTCGTGGATCCTTTGGGCGACGTCGTCGGGCGTTCGCTTCGCCGCCTCGGCGTCGCGGGCGGCCGGTCTCAGGACCTGCTTCGAGAAGTCGGCGAGCGTGTCCCTGAGCGCGGTTTGCTCCTCGGTCGGCTGTAAGTCGAATCCCACGGGTGACCTCTTTCCCGGTGCTGGGTCTAACTCCTTCTTGACCATCCAGTCAAGTTTCCTGAGCAGTATAGCCACTGCTAGCTGGGAGCAAGCAGCGGCTCGCTTTCCCTCTCCGACCAGCCCTTTCGCGCAACCAAGAGCCTCCCGGCTCGAGCCCCCGAAATTGGCCGAGAAAGTGCACCAATAACCTCGCACCGTGTGCTTTTATGGCGGTACACGAGAGAGGAGGTGGTCCACACACAGTGATTGATTGTTCTTACGGACCTCGTGAGGTGGCCGGCGGCTAGTGGTTCGGCAACCGCAGTAAGGGATCTGGCTAGTTG
>JBOGWU010000013.1:0-6191 GCA_050693935.1 Actinomycetota bacterium
TCAGGCCGCGGAGACGAGGTCGGCGAGCTGTGCGTAGCAGTGTTCCGTGAGCTCGGGGAGCGAGCGGTCATCGTCGGCTCGCAGTGAGATGGCAACTGTGAGCACGTTCACTCCCACTCCCGCCAGCAGATGACACCGCGTGTAGCCGTCATCCGGCGATCGGCCATGGAGTTCGTCGGCAAGTGTCAGGCGCCAGTTCTGCAGCTCTATCGCGGCGCGCTCGGCCAAGGTCCGACCCGCTCGCGCCAGGTGAGTGCGAAGTTGAATCTCGCCGCGTTCCTGCTCGAGCACCTCGGAGAACGACAGCAGCGCCGCCCGGAGCGCGGTGCCGTTGGATTCGCTCGCCGGCCTCGCGCGCAACAGCGCTCGCAAATCCTCGAGGTGTCTTGGGGCGTCTTGGAAGACAACGTCTTCCTTGGTCTCGAAGTATCTGAAGAAGGTGCGCGGCGACATGCCGGCGAGATGAGCGATCTGGTTGACGGTCGTAGCGTCGAACCCCTTTTTTTCGAAGAGCGTGAGAGCCGCGTCGGTGAGCGCCTTGCGGGCCGCCTGCTTCTTGCGTTCGCGAACCCCTAACTCTGCACTCATAGTTTTAGCTTACGCCCAGAGGGTGCTTGGATTCCTAGTGATTAGGGCGGGATTCGCTTGATAGCTTTAGCCCGCGGCACAGCGTTTCGGTACCAATCGTGAGAAGTCGGAGAAACGGAAGGAAGCGGTTGAACGAGTCCATAAGGGTGGGATTCCTCGGATGTGGGGTGGTTGGGGGAGCGGCCGCTCGCATCGTCGCCGACCATGCGCGCGCGCTGGAGGAGCGGTGCGGAGCGCGCATAGAGATCGGACGCATCGCGGTTCGGAGCCTGGCCAAGGAACGTGAGGTCGAGGTGCCGGCAGATGTATTCACCCCCGATCCATGGGAGGTGGTCGCTGACCCTTCCATTCAAATCGTGGTCGAGGCAATCGGCGGGATCGAGCCCGCGCTCGACCTCATCCTCGAGGCGATAAAGAACGGCAAGCACGTCGTAACCGCCAACAAGGAGTTGATCTCGACGATGGGGAGAGACGTGGTCGAGGCAGCGGATGCCGCGGGCGTAGACGTTCTCTTCGAGGCATCGGTCGGGGGAGGCATCCCGATTCTTCGTCCGATGAAGGAATCGCTTGCGGGCGATCGCATCCGGCGGATCATGGGGATCGTCAACGGGACCACCAACTACATACTCACTCGGATGTCCGAGCGCGGTGAGGGCTTCGCCGAGGCGCTGGCGGAGGCCGAGGCGCTTGGGTACACCGAACTCGATCCCAGCGCCGACATCGAGGGCTACGACGCGGCTCAGAAGACGGCCATTCTCGCCTCGATCGCATTCAACGCGCTGGTCGTGGCCGGCGACGTTCATCGAGAGGGAATCACACATGTCGCCGCGGGAGACATTGCCGCCGCACACGAGCTCGGCTACGAGGTCAAGTTGCTGTCGGTCGCGGAGATAGAGGACGGTGCCATCTCGGCACGCGTGCATCCCGCCATGATTCCGAAGACGCACCCGCTGGCAAGCGTGCGCGATGTGTTCAATGCCGTCTTCGTCGAGGGCGAGGAGTCGGGGGAAGTCATGTTCTTCGGGCGCGGCGCCGGCGGCGGCCCGACGGGCTCAGCGGTCGTAGGCGACGTGGCCGAGATAGCCAGACACATCGTTAGCGGAGGAACCTCGGTCGGTTGGACGCATCGAGAGCGAGCCCGCATCACTCCACACGACGGCATAAAGGTGCGTTACTACGTCGTGCTGTCGGTGCTCGACCAGCCGGGAGTGCTCTCGACGGTCGCGGGCGTGTTTGCTCGTCACGGCGTTTCCATCGCAAGCGTCAGACAGGAGGGCTCGGGCGACGAAGCCTCGCTCACGCTCATCACCCACGCCGCCACCGAGGGACAACACGGCCTGACCTTCCGTGAGTTGCGGGAACTCGACGTGGTCAGAGCAATCAACTCGAGTGTGCGGGTCGTGGGAACGGAAGAGTTGTGAGCGACCTCAACACCGGTACTGGCGCGCTTACGGTTGCCGGCCGGCGGGGGCTGATTCACCGCTGGCACGAGCATCTCCCGGTGACCGATGCGACTCCTGTGGTCACGCTCGACGAGGGCGATACGCCCCTCATCTATTCCGAGCGACTCTCCACCGAGGTTTCGGCCGAGGTCTGGCTCAAGTACGAGGGACTCAATCCCACAGGATCCTTCAAGGACCGTGGCATGACGCTCGCCATATCGAAGGCGCTGGAGGAGGGGAGCAAAGTCGTCGTTTGTGCATCGACGGGCAACACCAGCGCATCGGCGGCAGCCTACGCGGCGCGCGCCGGCTTGATCTGCGCGGTGCTGATCCCCGAGGGCAACGTCGCGTTGGGAAAGATCGCGCAGGCTTTGGTTCACGGCGCGCGCGTGCTCGAGATCGAAGGCAACTTCGACGAGGCGCTCGACCTCACCAAGCGAATGGGCGAAAGCCATCCGATAACGATCGTCAATTCGATAAACCCCTTCCGCATCGAGGGTCAAAAGACCGCCGCCTTCGAGGTCGTGGAGGCTCTGGGTCGTGCCCCGGACCTCCAAGTCATGCCGGTCGGCAACGCGGGCAACATCACCGCCTACTGGCGCGGCTACAACGAGGCCAGGGCGCAGGGGTGGAGCAGCAGTCTGCCTCGAATGCACGGTTTTCAGGCCGAGGGGGCGAACCCCATCGTGCGGGGCCGTCCGGTGAGCGACCCTCGAACGATTGCGACCGCCATCAGGATCGGGAATCCGGCCTCGTGGCACGGCGCCACCGATGCGGCCGGAGAGTCGCAGGGCTCGATCTGCTCGGTGCGGGACAAGGAGATCCTCGAGGGCTATCGCTCGCTCGCACAGGAGGGCATCTTCGTGGAGCTCGCATCGGCGGCCAGCGTGGCGGGCCTCCGTCAGATGAGCGAGCGCGACCTCGTTCCGGCCGGTGCCACAGTCGTCTGCGTGCTCACCGGACACGGGCTCAAGGATCCGGACTGGGCGATCGCGGGGGCGCCGCAGCCCGGTCGAGTGCCCGCCGAGATAGATACCATCCTCGAGCGACTTGACTTAGCCTGATGCGATCATGAGCGATCAACCGGGAAACCCACCACCGGGCGGCCAGCCGCCCGGGCAGCCGCCCCCGCCTCCGGGTGGTTATCCGCCCCAACAGCCGCCTCAGGGCTATCCTCCTGCGTACCCTCCCCAAGCGGCACCGCAGCAGCCTTACGGCTACCCCGCGCCCGGTTATCCCCCTGGCTACGGCCCCCCTCCGGTTCAGCCACCCAACAACGGCTACGCGGTGGCCGCGCTCATCTGCTCCATCGTAGGAGTCCTGTTCATCCTCCCCGTCATCGGCCCCATCCTCGGGATCGTGTTCGGGAACACCGCCAAGAAGCAGATCGCCCAGTCGCAGGGACGTGAGGGCGGCGAGAACCTGGCGCAGGCCGGGGTAATCCTCGGCTGGATCGGGATTGGCCTGAACGTCCTGGTGTTTCTGTTCTTTCTGCTGTTGATCGTGGGCCTGTTCAGCTTCGTCGATAGCACCGGCGAGCTCATCGATCGCTTCCCGACGATCACACCCAGTCCCTGACCGGTGGTCCAGCCGGAGAACGACTACAGACAGAGCCCCTATCAGCCCCGGTATCCCGTGCAGCCTCGCACCAACGGCCTGGCGATCACCGCGCTGGTGTTCGGAGTTCTGGGCTTTCTCGTGCTGCCGATCGTCGGATCGCTCGTCGGCATGGCGTGCGGTATCCCGGCCAAGCGCTCGATTGAACGGTCCAATGGGAGAGAGACCGGGCGCGAACTTGCCATCGCCGGCATCATTCTCAGCTTCGTCGGCCTGGCGACGTGGAGTGGACTGTTGTTGTTCGGCTTCGGCGTCGGCGCAATGCAATCGATCTTTGTCTAGTGCGAGCCGACCCGCCTAAGCCGCCGCCCTTCGCTCGCTATTCAGAGGGGCCGACACCCGATGAGTCGCCGGTGGACAAGTCGTGTCCCGCATGCGCCGAGATGGTGCGTGCCGAGGCCGTGGTGTGCCGGTTCTGTCGCTACGACTGGCGAACCGGCTCGTTTGCGGGAATGCGCCCGCGCACCACGGTCTCGCGACGGCATCGCTAACCTTGGGAATCGTGTCCCTGATGGGCTTCGTCTTGGTGCCGCTCTCCGCGCTCGGGGGAGCGCTGGCTCTGATCATGGGGGCGCTTGCCAGGCGGCAGATAAGGAAGTCCGGCGGGACCGTGGGCGGAGCCGAGATGGCGGGCTTCGGACTCGCGCTCGGTATCGTTGCTCTCGGGGTCGCGGCCGTTCTCGGGCTGCTCGCCTACCTCCTGGACGTCGCGGCAATCACCGTCAGCGTGACTGGGTTCTAATGATGCGACGCGGGACGGGCTCGGCCGGACCGCAGGACGGAGTCGGAAGGGGGAGCAGATGCCGGCAGCAGTGAAGGTTCGAGTACCCGCGACCGTGGCCAACCTCGGTCCGGGGTTCGACGCGCTGGGCGTCGCCATCCGGATGCACCTCCAGATCGATATCGAGCCCCGGCGCGACTCCGTCGAGATCATGGTGGAGGGAGAGGGTGCAGAACAGCTCCCGGCCGATGACACGAACCTGGTAGTGCGGTCGATGAACGTGTTCTTCGATCACGTCGGGCGCAGACCCGCGGGGTACGCCGTGCGTGTCAAGAACCCCATCCCCCTGGGAGCCGGCCTGGGCTCCTCGGCTGCCGCCGTGGTGGGTGGAATCATCGCGGCACGAGCCTTGACCAACCGAACCGTGTCACAGATGGAGACCATGCATCTCGCCAACGAGATCGAGGGGCACCCCGATAATGTGTTGCCGGCGCTGCTCGGCGGACTGGTCGTGTGCTACCGCTCCGAGGCGGGTGAGCTGAGGCACTATCGCACCGAACCCAACGACCGGCTCGTGCCCATCGTCGCGGTGCCCCGCGAGGGCTACTCCACCACCGAGGCACGCAAGGCGCTTCCCTCAGACGTGGCCTTCGCAGATGCACAATTCACTGCGTCCAGGGCGGCGTTGCTGGTCGCGGCGATGACCCAGGGGTCCGGCGCGGACGTGCTGGCCGACGCGATGAACGATCGCTTGCATGAACCTCACCGTCTCAAGCTCATGCCGGAGACGTTTGCCGTTCACTCAAGCCTCCGTGACGCGGGTCTCGCTGTGGCACTGGCGGGAGCGGGACCCTCGCTCCTAATAGTCGTCCCGCGCACCGAGGCTGCGACGAGAGCCGAGCAGGTGCGCAGGGTGTGCCGCGCGCGTCAAGCCGGCTGGCGAGTCTTCGTCAGCGAATGGGAGTCCTCGGGAGCAACGACGCTCCCCTGACCATCCCCTTAGCTCTGTCCGGTGAACCGGTCCTTCAGCGAGGGCTTCTCGCTTGTGGTCTGAGCGTCGGCCGGAGGTGGAGCCGCCCGCGGCGTTCTTTGGGGAGTGGCCGGGTTTGCTCCAGTCGACGTTCCGTGATTTCTCACCACCGGCTCGTCGGTGGTGGTGGCCCGACCAGTTGCCGGTGACGCGGGAGCGGCGGCGGGACCGCGTCGCGTCTCGGCGCGCTGGGCCAGCCGCCGACGTTCCTCGACTGCGCGTGCGTCCTCTTCTTCGGTGCGCGCTCCCCGGCCCTCTTCGGCGGCACGTTCTTCCACCACGCGTCGCTCGAGTTTGGTGTGCCAGCGTGATCCGAGCATGCCGCCCAGGATCCCGCCGACGAACATCGCGGCCAGCGCGGCGATGCCGATGCCCGTACCGAAGTCGACGATGCTGTTCTCTTCGACCGGTAGGCGAGCGGTATCCCATGGCACGTTCAGCTGGGCGGTTGCGCCGAGAGCCGACGCGATCGCGCCCACCGCAAGCGCGATCAGCAAGGCGAGCAGGGGGACGAGCAGGCCGTTCGCGAAGCCGGCTCCCCGACCCATCCGCCCGGCGGTGTAGCCACCCCACAGGTAGGCAAGGAACTGGGCGACGACGAGAGCGATTCCGGTTGCGATACCCGCGTTAACCGCTTCGGTGGAGGCGACCTCCTCCAAAGAGGTGCCCGTGGCAACCAGCACACCGCCTACCAGAGCGCTGAGCAGGAACATGGCGCCAACCGCGACGACCACTCCGGTCAGGATCGCTCCGAGGGATACGCCGCCGCGCGCCGCCGGCATTCGAGCCTCTC
>JBOGWU010000014.1:0-2900 GCA_050693935.1 Actinomycetota bacterium
CACAGCGTGCGGCCGATGCGCAACGACGACATCAGCGGCTGGTGGACGTGGCCGAAGTAGGCGCGGCGCGGCTGCACATCTTCGATGTAGCGAAGCAGATCCTCGCTGCCGCGCTCGCGCTTGTCCGCAAGGGTGTCGTAGCAAAGCTCTTCAATGGCGGGAGGAATGTGCGAACACACCACGTCGACGTCACCCAGCGCGTCGACCTTGGCGCGCATCTCTTCTTCTGAGATCTCCCCCGCGACATGAAGCGGTGTCGGGAGCGCGCCACTTACGAAGCCGAAGCTCTCTCCCTCGAGCACGAGAGTCTGGGTATCGACGAAGGTCACCGCCGGAGTCTCGCGCGCGAAACGCTCGACGAGCGGAGGTTGGTCGACGTTGCCGAGGATGAAATAGGTCGGATCGGGCAGCGAGGCGAACACGCTCGCGTACTGCTCGTGGACGCGACGCTTGATCTCGTCCTGGATCTCACCCTCGCGCCCCTCCGATCGCCGCCGCATGATGTCTCGCGCTTCGAGCACCTTGCCCTCGGTGCGCAGCCGGGCAACCTCGATAACGGCCTCGACCGAGAAGACGTCGGTCAGGATGCCGGTCATCGTGGTGTAGTCGAGAAAGTTGATGAGGTCGCCGAGCAACAGGAGCGTTGCGCCCTCAGGCACCGCCTTCGCGAGCGCGTCCGCGGAGCCGTGCAGGTCGGAGACCAAGTAGATCGACATGGCAAGCATGGTAGCCGTGGAGGGTCTGGCTGCTGCTCCTCTAAGCTTTGGAGCCTATGGCGATCTCTCGAACTCATGTCTACGTGCACGGCGGTGTCTCGGGCAATGCCAAGCTGGAGATGCCGTCGCTCGCTCACTCGCTCGGCGAGGCGGTTACCTGCGACTCGGCGCTCGATGCGGTCGAGGAGGCCGTGCGGCGACTGGAGGACGACGAGACCCTCAACGCGGGCTGGGGCTCGGTACTCAACCGAGACGGCGTTGTGGAGCTCGACGCCGGCATTGCCGACGGGCCCACCGGCAGAACGGCAGGGGTGCTCAGCGTTACGGTGCGCAACCCCATCTCGCTCGCCCGGCGGGTGCTCGACTCGACTCCTCACGTCCTGCTCACGGGCACCGGAGCGATGGGGCTCGCCGGAGATCTCGAGGTTCTAACAACCACCACCCCGCGCCAGGTCGAACGCTACAAGCGGGCGCTGGATGCCGGGGGCTTCGACTCCGGCGAGTACGGAGCCGACGACCACGTCGACACGGTGGGCGCGGTGGCACTCGATTCGAGCGGGCGCCTGGCGGCCGCTTCGTCGACCGGAGGTGTGTTCGGCAAACTCCCCGGTCGCGTGGGCGACTCCCCCATCTTCGGTGCCGGCACCTATGCTTCGCGCGAGGCGGCGGCGGTCGGAACCGGCGTCGGTGAGCTGTTTCTGGAGACGCTCGCTTGCGCGCGCGCAGGTCGCATGATCGAAGAGGGAGCCCATCCCCAACTCGCGTGCGAGCGAGTCATCACCTACCTGGGCGAGCGATCGAAGGTGCCGGCGGGCCTACTCGCTCTGAGCGCAGGCGGCCGGGTCGGAGCAGCTTTCAGAGGTGGATCGTGGGCCGTCGAGGGGCCCAACGGTCCGCTCAGCCCCGTGCGCCTGGACTAAGCGGTTAAGCGGAGCCGCTGGCCTTCAGCGCCTGCATGACGAACATCCCCATCATCAGAGCGAGGATGCCGAGCACCACCCAGAGGAAGTAACCCTGCTTGAGCAGGACCTCACCCGTAGCCCCGCTGGCCTCGCGGTAGGCGTCGTGAGCCGCCACCAGCCAGAGGGCGAATGCGATGGCACCGAACAGCAGGGTCATGAAGCCGATCCCGCCTTGCACGCCGGCCACGATGGTGACCAACATCACCCACGCGCTGACGATGGCACGGGCAATAGCCTGGCCCCATAGCCCCAGGTAGCCGTGACCGGCACCGGGAAAAAAGAGCGATACCAGCGCGACGGTGTTGGGGTCGCGGGCCGGCCGTTCGGGCTCCGGCCCGCGCAACAGGTCCCCGAACGAGGTTCCGCAAACCGAGCACTCCTGGGTGTCAAACGGGTTCGCCGTGTCGCACTCCTTGCACGTCCAGGTGATGCCGTCGGTGCCCACGGTTATGGGACCCGCCGAGGCCGTCGGCTTTGCGGTTGTGAGGCCCGGGGGAGGAGGCGGGGGCGGCGGAGCCCCGACAGCGCTGCGAGGAGAAGGAGAAGCGGACGCCTCGACCGGGTTGCTGGGGGGAATAAACCGGTCGAGGCACTGTCCACACCAATGTGCGCCCACGCGGTTCAGGCCCCCGCAGTTGGGGCACCTGACCGTTTCGATCTCGGAGCGCGTGTCCGTTGCTTGTTCGTGCATCTCTGTGTTCATCGGCGCGCCCAGCGTCACACTCAAGCGCCGAGGACGACGGATTTAGGGGTTATGTGTAGGAGTGATCGGCGTCGGGGTGGACGCCGTCGCGCACCTCTTGGGCATAGCTCCTGGCGGCATCCCCTATGACCTGTCCCAAATCGGCGTATTGCTTGGCGAACTTGGGCTTGCGCCCCGGAGTTATCCCTAGGAAGTCGTGATAGACGAGCACCTGGGCATCGGTGTGGGGACCGGCCCCGATTCCGATCGTGGGGATGGCGAGGCCCGCCGTCACCTGGCGGGCCACCTCGGTCGGAACGCCCTCGAGCACCAGGGAGAAGGCCCCGGCGGCCTCTAGGTTCTTGGCGTCCTCGGCGATCCGATGGGCCTGCTCCTCGGTGCGTCCCTGTACTCGGAAGCCCCCGAGTTGGTTTACCGATTGCGGAGTCAGGCCGAGGTGGGCCATGACCGGGATCCCACTCGAGGTCATGCGCTCGACGACGTCGGCGATCCGGCCCCCTCCCTCGAGCTTCACCGCGT
>JBOGWU010000015.1:0-7467 GCA_050693935.1 Actinomycetota bacterium
ACCCACCCTCCCAGCGAAGCGTGACAACTCCTTCATTTACGCCTCTTTGTGGCATTTGTGCAGAATTTCGTGGGAAGAAGGGAGGTCACCCTCTGATGAAGTACCGTCTCGCAGCTTTCGCAGGCACGATCATCGCGCTTTTCCACACCGCCGGCGCGATGTGGAAGGCGTAGCACCTAATTCACCGCTACGTACATCGGCTGTTTCGTTCGAATCCATTAGCACTACAAGGGAGAAAAACAAAGTGAAGACCCGTCTCGTCTCTTTCGCCAGCACCATGGTCGCTCTGTTCTACGTCGCCGGCGCCATGTGGAAGGCCTAAGCACCAGCATTTCTGATCCATCGAGATTGCAGGGGGGGGCCGGCAGGCCCCCTTATTGCATTTCCGTGTTCGGCGGCCGCGGAGGTGCTTTTCGCCCTAAGATTCCTCGTAAATGAAGCGCTCTCAGTTTCTTGCCTACTTGACAGCGATGGGCGCCGCATCGCTGATTGTGTACTTCTTCCAGGCTGGAAGCCAGCTCGATTCGGTCGATCACATCGTGTTCTGGATCTGCCTTTTAGCGGCGGCCGAGCTTCTGCCAGTGACGTTGGGATTTGAGACCCGTATTACAATGGGGTTTCCCGTTGCTCTTGCAATAGCGGTCTCGTTCAACCCATTGTCCTCGATGCTCATCGTGGGACTGGGGAACTTCGACATTCGTGAGCTGAAGCGAGAAATCCCCCTTCACCAGGCCGTATTCAACCGCTCCCAAACGATGCTCGCCGTCGCCGCCGCTTCGAGCACGGTCGTATTAATAGGAGGTCGGCCCCTTACCTTTCCATTGGGCGTGGTCGCGTCTGTTGTGGCAGCCACCCTCTTCATCCTCACCAACCTTGGGCTGGTAGGCATGTGGCTCACTCAAACTCGCGGCCTGAGTTTGCGGGACGCTCTTGCCCTGCTAGTGCCGAGGCCCGCCGCGGGATTCTGGATGGCGCAGGCGCTTCTCGCTGGACTCGGCATCGCAACGGCAGCGGCATACGAACGCATTGGCCCTTTCGTTGCAGGGTTTCTTATCCCGCTGCTGTTTGCACGGCTCAGTCTTATTGGCGCTCGGACTCAACAAGAATTGTCGGAGCGGCTCCGGCAGCAGCAGGCCACCCTCCTTAAGGCTACCGAGCAGGTATTTGCAGAGCGTGAGGACGAGCGGAAGCGGATCGCTGCGGAGATCCACGACGGCAGTCTACAGATGTTGGCTGCCGCGTCGTACAGCGTTGGCAACGCCGGTGCCTTCCTGGATGCCGGCAAAACGGACGAAGCGGGACAGTTGCTCTCAACCTCGCGCACGGCCATCGAGGGAGCCATGGCAGCACTTAGAGATTCGCTGGTCGACCTCCGTCGCTCGTCGGTGGAAGCGGGAGGACTCATGCGAACCATCGACACCTATGTTGAGCAGGTGTCGATGCTCTGGGGGACACACGTACATCTCGAAGGAGGAGTCGAGCACGAACCGCCGGTCCCGGTTGCGTTGGCGGCCTTCCAGATTCTGCAGGAAGGACTTGTCAACGCGCTGAAGCATGCGAATAGCGAGTCGATCACCGTACGCGTCATCGACTCAGACAATATGGTTCACATAGTCGTCGAGGATGACGGTGCGGGCTTCGATCCCGAGGCGGAAATCGGCACTGACCACGTAGGAATGAGACTCATGAAAGAGCGCGCCGCCCTGGTGGGTGGACGTATCGAACTGCACTCTGCACAAGGCGGCGGAACACGGCTCGAGGCTGTGCTGCCGGGTGGTGTTGCGCCATGAGCCTGCGCGTCCTGATCGCCGAGGACCACACCCTCGTCTCCGAGGGGCTCGAAGTCCTGCTGTCGATGGCCGATGATGTGGAGCTCGCGGGCACTGTGTCAAACGGAGAAGCCGCCATCGATGCAACGCGCGTTGGTGGGGTCGATGTCGTCTTGATGGATGTGAACCTCGGCCAATCGATGAGTGGCATCGAGGCCACGCGACAAATAAAGGAGATTTCTCCTTCGACACGGGTTCTTATCCTGTCGATGTTCACGGACCCCGGGACGGTATCCGAAGGCATCAAGGCCGGCGCCGACGGCTACCTCTCCAAGAGCGCATCGCGCGAGTCGGTGATCCAGGCGATTCGCGACGTATCACAGGGTCGCTCGGTTCTGGACCCCAACGTTACCGAGGGGATCTTCGGCCGAATCGGCGGCAAGGATCCTGATGCGCTCACGGATCGTGAGCTCTCCTGCCTGCAGTTGCTCGCGGATGGCCAGTCCACTAAGGAGATTGCCTCCGAAATGCACCTCAGCGAAGAGACTGTAAAGACCTACCTAAAGTCGATCTTCAAGAAGCTGGCCGTGCGAGACCGTACCGAGGCAGTGGCCGAGGCCTTCCGGCGAGGACTGGTTCGCTAGCACCGATCGCCGCGTCTGTTGGCCGACCATCGTCATTCCAGACCCCCATGGGGGGGCCAGGATGACATTGGTCCAAGAGGGCGGGCCTCGCCCGGAGCACTCATCTATCCTTCGGCCATGGAGTTCGAGATAAGCCACTCGTTCGACGCCACTCCGGACGAGGTCGCCGCCGCTATCCTCGACGAGGAGTACCAGCACTCACTCAGTCACGTCGGCCAGCTCAAGGAACGGGAGCTGCTCGAGCAACGGACGAACGGCGCCGGGCGCGTGGTGCGAAGGGTGCGATGCGTACTCGACATCGACCTGCCGGGCACCGCGAAGAGGTTCATAGGCGAGGAGGCCCCGGCCTGGGTCGAGGAAGCAACCTGGCACGAGGACAGGATGCAATGGGACTTCGTGATCGAGCCTGAAATAGCGGGCGAGCTGCTCGACGCGAGGGGAACGATCGGGATCAAACCGGAAGGCGAGGGAACCGTTCGCACCGTCCGCGGCAAGGTCAAGATGAGGGTCCCCTTCTATGGGGGAAGAGTCGAGGATTGGATAGTCAAGGGGATGAGTGACGCCTACGACGAGGAGGCCGGGCGGCTCGAGGCCTGGCTCTCGAGCCGAGCAAGCGGGTTGCGTTCGCCGTAACCCCGCCGTAACACCCCTGAAACTCACGAGAAACCGCCTCTTGAAATGGTGAGGCGGCTGGTCGTCCATGCTTGGAGCCCGGACGACGTCAGATCGCTCAAGGGAGGAGTTTCATGGCCAGTCCTTCGGACGCGCTGAAGCTGGGAGAGCAGCACGGCGCCAAGTTCTTCGACATCCGCTTTTGCGACCTTCCGGGACTCATGCAGCACTTCACGGTCCCGTTCGACGAAATCGACGAAGAGGTGTTCGAAGAGGGCCTCGGCTTCGACGGCTCATCGATTCGCGGCTTCCAGGAAATCCAGGAATCGGACATGATCCTGGTGCCGGACCCGGGCACCGCGGTCATGGACCCGTTCGCCAAGTATCCGACCCTGGTGATGAACGCCTACGTCAAGGACCCCATCACGGGAGAGGCCTACTCGCGCGACCCACGCAACATCGCAAAGAAGGCGCAGGACTACCTCGCCGGGACCGGTATCGCAGACACCGCGTACTTCGGGCCGGAGGCTGAGTTCTATATCTTCGATTCGATCCGTTTCGATCAGAACCAACACTCGAGCTACCACTACATCGATGCGGTCGAGGGCGTGTGGAACTCGGGCAAGGAAGAGGAGGGCGGGAACCTCGGCTACAAGCCTCGCTACAAGGAGGGCTACTTCCCGCTCCCACCGATGGACCACTACCAGGATCTCCGCAGCGAGATGGTGCTGACGCTCCGCGAGCTCGGCATCCCGGTCGAGGTCCATCACCACGAGGTCGGCACCGCCGGTCAGGGGGAAATCGACATGGGCTTTGCCCCACTGCTCGATATCGCCGACCGCCTCATGCTCTACAAGTACGTCGTCAAGCAGGTCGGCCGGCTCAACGGCAAGACCGTTACATTCATGCCCAAGCCGATCTTCCAGGACAACGGTTCCGGGATGCATGTCCACCAGAGCCTGTGGAAAGACGGCGAGTCGTTGATGTGGGACGAACTCGGCTACGCGCAACTCAGCGACACTGCGCGCTACTACATCGGAGGCCTGCTAAACCACGCGCCCTCGTTGCTCGCACTATGCGCGCCGACCACCAACAGCTACAAGCGGCTCGTCCCGGGTTACGAGGCCCCGGTCAACCTGGTCTACAGCCAGCGCAACCGCTCGGCCGCGGTCCGGATCCCGCTGTACTCGAAGTCGCCTAAGTCAAAGCGCATCGAGTTCCGATGCCCGGACCCGAGCTGCAACCCATACCTTGCGTTCTCGGGTCTGCTCATGGCCGGCCTCGACGGAATCCGCAACAAGATCGAGCCGCCCGAGCCGATGGACAAGGACCTCTACGAGCTGCCCCCCGAGGACCTCGCCGAGGTGCCACAGGTTCCGGGCTCTCTTGATGGTGCGCTCGACGCGCTCGAAGCAGACCACGAATATCTGCTGGAGGGCGGCGTGTTCACCGAGGACGTCATCAGCCACTGGGTCGACTACAAGCGAGTCCACGAGGTAGACGAACTCCGCCTCCGGCCCCACCCCTACGAGTTCGCGCTCTACTACGACATTTAGCGGCACCGATTGGAGGAATGAAGGGAGTCGATGCGGAAAGAGTTAGAGCATGCAGACTCTCGACAAGATCGCCTCTATCTCGCTCATGGATTCCGATGGATCATCGGTGCGCCTCGAGGAGTTGTGGCGCGACCAGCCGGTCGTGTTGGTCTGGTTGCGCCACTACGGCTGAACGTTCTGTCGTGAAATGGTCACGCAGTTGCGTGACAACAAGCTTCGCTTCGACCAACTCGGTGCGCGCGTCGTCTGCATCGGAATGGACAGCTCCGAAACCGCAGCTCGCTTCAAGGCGAGGTACGACATCCCCTTCACCCTGCTCGTCGACTCGCGCAGGGAGTCCTATAAGGCGCTCGATATCCGGAAGGGATCGCTCCTAGACCTGCTCGGGCCCAGGGTTTGGAGGGGGGCGCTGAGATCGTTTCGAGCCGGCAACCCTCAGGGCAAGATCCAGGGCAACCCCTACCAGCTCGGCGGAGCGGCAGTGGTCGCAACCGGCGGCGAGATCGTCTATCTCCACAGATCGAAGAACGCAGCCGACAACGCGCCTGTCGACCGGTTGGTCGACGCGGTGAAAGAGGTTGGTCAGCCAAAGATGTAATGCTCGGCGACCTTGCGCGTTCTACGGGTGATCCGTAGGTAGTCCTCTTCGAGTTCTTGGCGTGGCTGATCCTCGTAACCCATCGCGACCCCCAGCGCCTCGAGGTCCTCGGGGCGCGAGGGAAGGACATCGACCGGGCGTCCGGTCAGAAGGAAGAGCCGGTTTCGGAGTGCAGAGAGAAACAAATATGCGGCGCGCAATTGTTGAGCATCCGCCGCCGGCATCAGTTCGTGGCTCTCGGCCGCCGAGAGCGCCTCCAATGTCGATGCGACCTTGAGATCGTCGATTTCATGACCATGGCGCAGTTGCAGTATCTGGATCGAGAACTCGACATCCGCGGTGCCCCCGGGACCCATCTTGAAATCGCGCCGCGGCTCGACGCCTCGCGGAATACGCTCGCGTTCCATTCGAGCCTTCAGGTGACGAGCCTCGGCAAGGGTTTCTGGTGGAATGTGCGACGGGAATGCGAGAGTCCGCGTGGACTCGATGAGCCGCTCGCCGATCGAGCCGCCACCGGCGGCAACCCGAGCTCTGATGAGGGCCTGATGCTCCCAGGGCTTGGACCACCGGTCGTAGTACTCGAGGAACGACTCGATCGAACGAGCCAGCGGACCGGACTTTCCCTCGGGGCGAAGGGCAGCATCAATGCGGAACGCCTGTCCTTCGGGAGTGACCTCGCCGATCGCCTTCATCAGTCCCTCGGCAACGCTCTCGGCTTCGGCCGGCCGCGCGTCGTGGACGAACATCACATCGATGTCAGACGAGTAGTTGAGCTCCCGTCCTCCAAGCTTGCCCATCCCGATCACGGCAAAGGGAATCTCACACTCGCCGAGGGCTGCCTCCAAACAAGCATCGGCCAAAGACGTTAGTCCTACCCCTACCTCGACGACGTCTGCTTCTCCAGCCAGATCCGAAAGGACGACGTGCAGCATCTCCCGGCGCTTGAAGCGGCGCAGCCCGTCGAGCCTTCGCTCCGGCTCGCGCCATTCGAGCGACGCCTTGGCCTCGCGCACCAGTCGCGCTCGGTCCTTGGGTTTGCCTGGTCCGCGAGGGTCGGCGATCGTGGCGAGTTCCTCAGGCACTTGACTCAGGATCTCGCTTGGCAATCGCCCGTGGCCGAGCACTTTTGCGAGAAGCTCCAGACCGGGCGGATTGTCGCGTAGCGCCCCGAGGGCATCCAGTCGGCCTCCGAGCGACTCGCTCACGCGCAGGAATCCAAAGAGCCCCTCGTCGGGAAGTGGCGTCGATGCGAGCCACCGGAGTTGAGCCGGAGTAAGCACGCGAAGCAATTTGGCCCGGCGGGAGGTCCCGGCAACGAGTCCGGCCAGCGTTCGTGCCGCCCGCTTAACGTCGCGGTAGCCGAGCACACGCAGCCGCTCGCCGAGGGCTGCTTCGCTGAGCCGCGTTCCACCCGCGTCCGCAAGTGACTCGATCATGGGTCGATAGAAGAGCTTCTCGAAGCGTCCCCGGACGTCACTCAGAACCGAGTGGTGGACCGCGTCGAAACGCTCGACTGCGCTCTCGGAGTGGCCGTCCTTGAATCCCATCGAACGCGCAATCTCGGAGCGGTCCTGCTCGTCGGATGGGAGGAGGCGCACTCGTCTTTCCTGCCGCAGCTGCAGACGATGCTCGACGTTCCGCAACCAGCGGTAAGCGACCGAGAGCCCTGCGGCATCGTCCTCGGCTATATATCCACCTTCGACGAGTCTGAGCAGCGCCTCGATGGTTGCGGGCGATCGAACCGAGGGATCGTTGCTGCCGTGGACGAGCTGCAGAAGTTGAACGGCGAACTCGATATCGCGAATGCCGCCCGGGCCAAGTTTGACATCGTTGTTCTCTCGACTGCGGGCTCGACGAGCACTGAGCAGGGCATTGCGCTCAACGCGCTCCTTCATCTGACGAATGCTTTCGATACGCTGCGCGTCCACCTCATTCGGAAACACAAAGTCGCGTGTGGCATCGACCAGCTCTCGTCCTAGATGCAGGTGCCCGGCAGCCGGCCGAGCCTTGAGCAAAGCCTGGTACTCCCAAGTCTTTGCCCACCTGCGGTAGTACTCCAGGAAGCCGTCCAAGGAACGCACGAGGGCGCCCGACCGTCCCTCGGGTCGAAGGTTGGTATCGATCACGTAAGCCTGACCTTCGGGAGCCATGGTTCCCAGTTCGGCGAGCAGGGCCTCCGCCGCCTTGGTTGCGCGTTCGAGATCTCCGCTCGCCACGAACATGACATCGATGTCGCTGATGTAATTGAGTTCCTGCGCGCCGAGTTTGCCCATCGCGACGACCGCCAA
>JBOGWU010000016.1:0-6374 GCA_050693935.1 Actinomycetota bacterium
CGAGCTACATGCTGTTTCCCGACGCGCTGCCGGTGCTCCGGGACCTCCACTCACGGGGCTACCGCCTGGGGCTCATCTCGAACTTCGAACAGTGGCTCGAGGAGCGGTTGGTCGAGCTCGAGGTCGGTCAGCTGTTCGACGTCTCCGTCATCTCGGGCTTCGTGTTGATCGAGAAACCTGACCCCGCCATCTACAGCCTGGCTCTGAAGCGAGCCGGGGTTCCCCCACATCGGGCCGTACACGTAGGCGATTCGATGTCGATGGACGTTGAGCCGGCCTCTTCGGTGGGAATGCACACCGTTCTCCTCGACCGATCGGGGCGTTACCGGGACGAACCGGTCCCACGCATCGAGTCCTTGCAGGATTTACCCCCACTCCTAGAGAAGCTGTAGGACGACCACCAGTCAGGCGGACCAGGGGTTAATGAGTGGCCCAGGATTCATCCATCGTGGATCGTCGTTTCACGCAGCTAGACGCGCTGTACCGGCTGGCATCGGTGGTCGGGTCCGAGACCCACGAGGTACTGGTCATCAAAGAGGCCCTGAGAGTGGCGCGCGAGGTAGTCGGGTGCGTGAAGCCGGCGCTGTTCTTGGTCGACGACGAGCGCGAGGAGATGCGTGTCATCACCTCGCCCGACTCGGAGTTCAGGCTGTCGCTGTCCGAGCCCTCGATCGTGCGACGCGTTTACCAGTCCGGTAGCGCCGAGGCCATCAACGACGTCGTAGGTGATCCCGACTCGAGCTCCGTCCTCGCCGATGATCTCGGAGCGACTCAGATAGTCGCAGCTCCGGTAACCGTGGCAGACCAACGAATCGGTGTGGTGTCCGGCATCAACTCGCTGCGCGGGACCTTTACCGACGACGATCTCAAGCTCGCAACGATCCTGGGCGACCAGGTCGCGCTGGCGCTGGACAATTGCCAGTTGCGTACCACGCTCCATCGCCAGGTGCAGGAGATCGAGGGACTGCACCGGCTGTCACGCCTGTTGACCTCGTCGGAGACGCCCGATCAAGTCATCGGTGAATCGGTGCGCATCGTTGCGGACCTGATCGAGTGCGAGAAGGTGGCACTGCTGCTGTACGACGAAGACAGCCGGGAGCTGGTCGGTCACCCGCGCGTCGTGGGGATGTCCGTCGACCAGGCTCGCAAATTGCGGATTCCAATGAACGAGCCGTCGTTGTCGGGCAGCGTGTTTCGCACCGACGCTCCGCTAATCTCGAACGATGCCCGCGTCGATCGCTGGGTAAGCGCGGACATCCGGGAGGCTATGGGTATCGAGACCCTTCTCGTCGTGCCACTGGCCACCGGCGGGCGTCCGCTCGGAGTGCTCAAAGCGGTGAACGCCCGCAAGGGCCACTTCGACCAATCGGACCTTCGGTTCGCCACCATTCTCGGAAGTCGTATCGGGGGAGTCATCGAGTCCAGCCGCGGCCGCGAGCGAGAGCGCGCGCTGGTTCACCGCCTTCGCGAGACCGACCATACCAAGACCGAGTTCGTGTCGATGCTGGCCCACGAGCTAAAGGGGCCGATGACCAGCGTCATCGGCTTTGCAAACGTGCTCCAGGAGCAATGGCGGACCCTCGACGACGCGCGACGCGAGCGTATCGTCGGCACCGTAGGTAAAGAGGTCGGCCGGCTGTCCCGCCTTGTCAACGATCTGCTCGACCTCTCGCGCATGGATGCCGGAACGCTGCGTTACGAGATGGAGCCGGTCGCGGTGCAGGACATAGCGCGCAGCGTCCTTACCGTGCATACCTCGCTTTCCAGCCGTCATCGCCTGATCGACCTGATACCCGCGGGACTGCCCAAGGTGCTCGGCGATCCCGATCGAATTCGACAGGTTCTGCTCAACCTCCTGACGAATGCGGTGAGGCACAGTCCCGATGACACCTCGGTCGAACTAAACGGAACGGAGGTGGACGGAGGCGAGAGCATCGAGATATCGGTGCGCGACGAGGGCATCGGTCTCAGCGACGCCGACCAGAACCAGTTGTTCTCGAAGTTCGTCAGTCTCGACAAACCCAATTGGATTCAGAAGGGAACCGGCCTCGGTCTGTACATAACGAAGGGGATCGTCGAGGCTCACGGCGGAACGATCGAGGTGGAGTCGGCGCTGGACGAGGGCTCAACCTTCTCGTTCACGTTGCCGGTAGCCCATTAGAAAACGGCCCTGACGGGCCGCTTTACACTGCATCCAGAAGACAACGAGCCGACTCGATGGGGGCCGTGGTGACGGAGGATGCGTTTGCATCCGCGCTCGATCAGGCGCGCATGATCAGGGACCGGGAGGTCTCGCCCGTCGAGCTGGTCGAGACCTACCTCGAGCGCATCGATATCCTCGACAAGCAACTGAACGCGTTCGTGACCCTGATCGGCGACCGGGCAATCGAAGCCGCCCGCACGGCGGAGCGGTCGGTTACCGACGGCACCGAGCTTCCGCCCTTCCACGGGGTGCCCATCGCCATCAAGGATCTCGCCGAGACGAAGGGCATCCGCACCACCTTCTCCTGTGGCCCCTTTGGCGAGTACGTACCCGACATCGACAACGCCGCGGTGCGCCGGATTCGCGAGGCAGGCTTCATCATCCTCGGCAAGACCAACACCCCCGAGTTCGGGACCGTCCCTCAAACCGAGAGCGAGCTCAACGGGATCTGCCGAAACCCCTGGAACACCGACTTCACCCCAGGGGGTTCGAGCGGGGGAGCGGCCGCCGCGGTCGCCTCGGGGATGCTCCCCGCGGCGCACGGGAGCGACGGCGGTGGCTCGATTCGAATTCCCGCGTCGTGCTGCGGCCTGTTCGGCATCAAGCCGGCGCGCGGGCGCGTCTCGAACGGCCCTCGATTCGGCGAGGTGCTCGCCGGCTTTGCGACCGAGGGACCCCTATCGAGGAGCGTCGCCGACGCTGCCGCCCTGCTCGACGTGATGAGCGGCTACGAAACCGGCGATCCTTACTGGGCTCCGCCGCCCGAGCGGCCCTTCGTAGAGGAGGCGAGGGTCGACCCCGGGAGCTTAAGGATCGGCTTCACCCTTGTTGGCGGCAACGACACGCCGGTCTCCGACGAGGTCGCCGACGCGACGCGCGCCTCCACCGAGCTGCTCGAGTTGCTTGGCCACAAGGTCGAGCCATTCACCCCGACCTGGAACGAGCCAGAGCTCACCTCCCACTTCATCACCATCTGGCAGAGCGGCTGCTGCTACTACGCGGGAGTCGATCCGCAGTCGATGGAACCGCTCAACAGGGTCCTTGCCGAGACCGCCGCCACGACGACGATGGAGACCTACGTGCAGGCTCGCATCCAAATCGAGGCGTTTTCGCGCCGTGTCGTCGCGCAGTGGGACGACTACGACGTGGTGCTAACGCCGACGATGCCCCAGACACCGCGTCCGGTCGGCTGGATGTTCGAGGACGACGACCCCTGGATGCAGCTCATCCGTGCGGGCATGATCGTCCCCTTCACCGTGGGGGCGAACATCACGGGACAGCCGGCGGTTAACGTGCCGCTGTACTGGAGCGACTCCGGGCTCCCGATCG
Organism: Actinomycetota bacterium; assembly: GCA_050693935.1. Classification (GTDB taxonomy): domain Bacteria; phylum Actinomycetota; class CADDZG01; order CADDZG01; family WHSQ01; genus WHSV01. The sequence continues at coordinate 3,533 of JBOGWU010000016.1, forward strand.
GCTCGCAGCTGATGGGCCGCCCCGCAGGCGAGGCCACCCTCATCCGGCTGGCGGCCCAACTCGAGGCGGCCCGCCCCTGGGCCCACCGCCGCCCCCCGACCTCCTAACGCGTTCTGAGCGCGGGAGCTCCCGCTCCAGCGCGCTCACGGCACAAAGAAATGGAGCGTTCGTCCGTTTCGTCGGGTCTATGTATATTGTCGACACGATCCCGTGACCTGGCGATACGAGGGGGACCGCCATGAGAAGGAGTCGCTCGCTCTGCTTATTCGTCGGCATCCTGATGCTTCTCGCCGCCTGCAGCCCGGTGGAGGAGGGGGACTCCGAAACCGAGTCCGATGAGCTCCGAGCCGGTGAAGCGAGAGATGGAGGCGAACTCGTAATCGCTCTGGCCGAGGAGCCCGACGCGCTCGATCCCTCGATCGCCCGGACCTTCGTAGGCCGCATCGTGTTCGCCTCGATTTGCGAGAAGCTGTACGACGTCGACGAGAACCTCGAGATCGTGCCGCAATTGGCCGCGGAGCTTCCCGAGGTCTCCGAGGACGGACTGACCGTGACCATTCCACTGCGTGAGGGCGTCACCTTCAACGACGGTACCGAGTTCAATGCGGACGCAGTGAAGACGACCTTCGAGCGGCACCTCTCGATTGCCGATTCGGCCCGCGCCAGCGAGATAGCGTCGATCAAGAACATCGAGGTGGTCGACGATCTCACCGTCGAGCTCACGCTCTCGGAGCCGTTCACTCCCCTGACGGCGGCGCTGGCCGATCGTTCGGGCATGATCATGTCGCCCCAGCAGATCGACGCGCTCGGTGCGGACTTCGCCGACGAGCCCGTCTGCGTCGGCCCCTTCCAGTTCGTCGAGCGCCGGGCGCAGGATCGTATCGTCGTCGAGAAGTCAGACGAGTACTACAACGCCGACGAGGTGCATCTCGACCGCGTCGTCTACCGAGTCATCATCGAGCCGAACGTTAGGCTGTCGAACCTCCGGTCGGGAGACGTCGACGTGGCGGAACGCATCGCCGCCACCGACGTGGCAACCCTCGAGGATGACGACGCCTTCCAGTTGACCGAGGCGACCTCGATCGGTTATCAGGGCATCTCGGTCAACATCGGTAACGCCGACGGCCTTGGCGAGCCTCACAAGCCACCCGACAGCGCGCTGGCGTCCGACGACAAGCTACGTGAGGCCTTCGAACTATCACTCGATCGTGAGGCCATCAACGAAGTGGTCTTCGATGGCCAGGTCGTGCCGGCGTGCTCGCCCATCTCGCCGGTGTCTCCATTCGCACTCGAGTTCGACTGTCCTGAGCAGGACCTCGAGGCCGCAAAGGCGTTGATAGAGGAGAGCGGCGCTTCCACGCCGGTCCCCGTTGAACTGATTACCAACAACGATGCGGAGAGCGTCCGCATGGGTGAGGTCATTCAATCGATGGCCAAGGATGCCGGCTTCGACGTCAGCGTGCGCCCAACCGAGTTCACCGCGGCCCTCGACGAGACAGACGCCGGGAACTACGAGACCTTCCAGGTCGGATGGTCGGGGCGCATCGACCCGGATCAGAACATCCATCAATTCCAGCACAGCACCGGGTCGATAAACATCTCGGGGACCGACGATCCAGAGATCGACAGGCTGCTCGAGGAGGCGCGCGTAGAACAGGACCGCGAGGCCCGCAAAGAGATCTATCAGCAAGCCATCGAGCAGATGCACGAGGTCCGAGGAATCATCTACCTGTATCACGACAAGTTGTTCCTCGGAGCGAGCCGCGATGTCGTCGGAATCGAGTACTTCGGCGACGGACTCGTGCGGGTAAGGAACGCCGGCTTCGCTCAGACCGAGAACTAGGGAGCGGCGAGGGGCCTGGTGGGCAAGTACCTCGCGCGCAGGGTCGGCGCTTCGCTGATTGTCCTGTTCGTGGCGACGCTGATCGTCTTCGCGGGCATCCGCGCGTTGCCCGGAGGCCCCGAGCTTGCACTCGCGGGCGAGGAACGAGACCCAGCGTCTCTCGCCGCGATCCGTGAGCGCTACGGGCTCGACGATCCGCTGCCGGTGCAGTACTGGAACTGGATAACGCTCGCACTGCAAGGAGACCTCGGCGAATCGGTCCGAACCGGACTCGAGGTGAGCGAGATCGTAGTCACGAGACTGCCGGTGACCCTGGAGCTCACGTTGCTCAGCATCCTTGTCGCACTGTTCTTAGGGATCCCCACGGGGATCATGGCGGCGGTAAAGCAAGGGCGATTGTCGGACTACGTCGGATCCGGCGTGGCACTGTTCGGGTTGTCGGTTCCGAACTTCTGGCTCGGGTTGATGCTGATCCTCGTGTTCGCCATCTACTTGCCGTTGCTGCCTGCTTCAGGTTACGAGCCGTTCTTCTCGAACCCCGTCGAAAACCTGCGTCACATGGTCATGCCCGCGTTCGTGCTCGGAAGCGGTCTTGCGGCCGTGGTTATGAGGCAGATGCGTTCCGCCATGTTGGAGTCGCTCAGCGAGGACTACGTGCGCACCGCGAGGTCCAAGGGCCTGAGTGAGCGGAGCGTCATCGGCGTTCACGCGCTTCGCAACAGCCTCATCACGGTAACCACCATCGTGGGGCTGCAGCTGGGCGTGTTGATATCGGGCGCCGTCGTCACCGAGCAGATCTTCGTCATACCCGGCTTCGGAAAACTGATCGTCGAGGCGGTGTTCCAACGAGACTTCCCTGTGATTCAGGGAGTCATCCTGGTCACCACGGCGGGCTACATCATCGCCAACCTGTTGGTCGACTTGCTGTACTCGGTTCTCAACCCTCGTATTCGAATCGCCGGTGATCAGCCATGACCACGGCCGAGATCGTCCTTAATC
>JBOGWU010000017.1:0-2909 GCA_050693935.1 Actinomycetota bacterium
GCCCGTTGATCTCATGGTTGCGGACCAGACGGTAGCGCCCGTCGCCGAACGAGAAAGCGGCCATGCCGTCGTGGCGGCCCGGCGTGATGATGCCGTCGTTAGACAACGTTCCGGTGTACGAGAAGCTCCGGTACTGAAAGCCCTCGGGCAGGTGTAGCCGTACCGCGCCGTCGAATTTGTCGGGGACCGGGCCGATCGGCCCGTAACCACCGTTGTTCGGCGCCACCCCCGTCGAGCCCGAGGCCAGCGCGGCTCGAGCGAAGATCGACTGCAGCGGGCCTGCCATGGCGGCCAGCCCGGCCGCAGTTAGGCCGGCGCGGCGAATGAACGTACGGCGATCGGTCACCGTCATTGGAAACCCCCCATTTCTGTCCGACAAGACGGTGGCAGCATAGCCGCCAGCCCCAGAAGCTGGTAGGGCGAAACCTCGAATTTTGTGGGAAATCGTGCGAGCTCTGTCAGCTCAGGCGCGGCGGCCGAACATCGCCAGCAGCTCGGTCTGCTCGTCGGCTCCCTCTGGGATCTCGGGACGCGCTGCGGTCGCGCCACCCGCGCGGTAGATCTCCTCGATCGGTTCGAACCAGGCCCTGCAGGCGGACACGAGCTCGGCATCGAGGTGGTCGTCGGCACCGATTCCGCGCGCCAGGTCCCAGCCGTGGATGAGGTGATCGGCGAACAGTTGCATCGCGTACTCGCGCCCAGGCATGTCGCCGAAGGAGAGATGAACGATGCGTTCGAGGGCCCCGGGCTGGCGTGCGGCTGCGATCGCTTCATCCTTCGCTTTGGTCCACGAGCCCTTCGGGTCGTCGCCCAAGCAGTCGCCGTCGAAGCGATCGCCGACCTCTTGGATCGTCGAGCCTCCGAACAGAGGTGGCGCCCACAGATCCTCGCGCACGATGTGGTTGACGAGCGTGCGGACATCCCACTCGCCGCTGGGCGTGCCGTTGCTCCACTGGTCGTCACCGACGAGCTGCACGCGCCGGTCGAACTCACCTGCTGCCTCGGCGAGCAGCTCAGCCGCGTTCACGAGACCACCGGTGCGCCGGCTAGAACGATGGCTCGACCGGTTCGTTCACGTCGAGGTCGCGCTCCCAGCCTTCGTTCTCGAGCTTGATCATCTCGATCGCGACGAGGCTGCCGTTGGCGTCGAGGTCGGGCAGCGCTTGGTACTCCGAGACCCAGCATCGGTAGACCTTGTAGGCGAGCACGAGCTGGCCGGCCTCGTTGAGCAGCTCGATCCCGACATCCTTGCGGTAGTCCTTGAGCGACACCTCGTGGCCCAAGCCCGTCCCCAGCGTCAGGACCTTTCGCGCCCACTCCTCGAAGTCGGTGTCGTGCGTAACACCTCGCTCCAGGGTGATGGGTTCGTACTTGGTGATTCCGGGTGACCGACGCACGTGGTTGGGATCACCACCGTCACGCTGCTCGACGACCGCGGTGGTGCGCCGCAGACCGCTCATCCGGCTGACGCCCGCGACGTAGCGGCCGTCCCACCTAACTCGAAACTTGAAGTTCTTATAAGGGTCGAACCGGTGCGGATTGACGCTGAATTCGGGCATCAGGGGCTCCTCATTTGCCGGCGAGATCGCGGTTCATTCTGACCCTGTGGGCTCATCGAAGTCGAGGTCATCGCGTGTCTACGCCGCGAACGCCAGCGTGACGGCTAGATCGAATCTAGAGGCGAGCACCGTCGACGCTGGACGCGTGTAGGTGACAACGACATCGGTGCTCGAGCCCGGCTCGATGTTCAAGGTGCAGGCGAAGCTGGTGCCCGGCCCCGAGCATTCGCCACCCGATGTGCTGGCCGTCGCGGTCACCGGCTCGGGCGGAGGGCTCGCCGCCGGATCGATCACCAGCGTGCCCTGCAGAGCAGCGCCGGCAACCGCCTCGGTCCCGTCGTTGCGTATCGTGACCGTCGTCGTTTTCCCAGGGTCGCACCCGACCTCGATCACGACCACCACGGCCCCCGCCCCTCCTTCAGTCGTTTGGGGAACACAGTTACCCGGGAGGGGGCCGAGTATCACCCGGGGGCCGGTCAGGGTGATCTCTTCGTTGCTCTCTCCTTCTTCGCCACTGTCTCCATCACCGGGCGCCGGGGCGCCGGGGTTCCCTCCCCCGTCGGCAGGGGCGGGGTCGGGCCCCGAGGGTCCGGTGGCGCGGGGACCGCAACCGGCCACGATCGCCACTAAAGCGACGCATGACAGAGAGGCGACGACGCATCGCAGCTTCATCGGTCACCGGGGGCGAGTTCGATTCGGATATCCGGGGCGTCGGGAAGAACGATGGCGGTGCCCTGCGTCCGAGTCCAGCCGTCGGAGAGCAGGAAGTACTTGTTGTCGCTCTTGATGAACAGCTTGAGTCCGCTGGTGCGATAGCGGAACGAAGCCTCGTCGTCCCCAATGGCGTCTTCGGTGGTTCCCGGCGCGTCGATGTGAAGTTGCTGATGGCTGTACACGACCGCGTCGGAGAGCAGATCGAGATTGGCCGCGAGGCGTATGCCGCGCGATTCACCTAGCTCGCGCGCGTACTCGGACGCGGCCTAGAACAAACTGAGCGAGACGAGTGCGATGAGGACGCCGAGGGCAGCGACGCGATTTGGCCTTCGTTTTGAGTGCGGAGCAGCTTCGGCTTTCGTGAGGAGCCGGGATCGAATGAACAGCCCGTAGGCGATGAGTACGGCCCCGAGACCCGGGCTTAACGCGCCCAACAGGAAATGCACGGGGAGAGTCGTGAGCCCGAACAACGCATCGATGCCCACGAGCAAGAGCAACGCCCCCACGAAAAGGCCCGCGTTCGCGGCAAAGAGGAGGCCCTTCGCGCTCTCTTTCCGCTTGAGCCGGCGGACGAGTGCGCCGTGCGCCAACGTCCCCAGGAAGGCCATCAGCAGCCCCGCGCCGAGTGGAACGAAC
>JBOGWU010000018.1:0-26938 GCA_050693935.1 Actinomycetota bacterium
ATGGGGTACCGCGTGCGTAGGGCCACTTATCAACCCGTGGCCGAAGTCTCGGACAAGGTAGCGACCAAGGATCTCGGTGCCATTGTGGATGCAGGCCTCCTCACACCGATAGGTGAACGGCGGGGTAGGTACTATGTGGCTGCGTCCGCTCTTGACTCAATCAGGAATAAAGCGTTCGGTGCGCGTCTGCCGATTGAAGATCCATTTGAGGTTCAACCTGCTTCTGATCGCGGCTAACTATGCCAGCGAGCCTTGGCAGCCCTCTTTGCGATCTCGGATCGCTGTTCAGGACTTAGCTTCTCTGCTCTGGCCTTGCCGCCCTTCAAGCCCCCTTTGCGACCGAGCGCCACCGCGTTGGGGTCTTTGCCCTCGTCCGGGTCCGCGGAAGCTTCGTCAGAGGTAGCGTCGTCCACAATGCTGGCCGCGAGCTTGTTGATGTCTCTGGGCTTGCTTGAGCGCTTACGCATGTTCCCATGCTCCCATGCTTGTCAATCCCACTCCGAGTAGCAATGCTTGAGCGGTTGGGCTAGCTTACAAGGATGTAGTTTTGCTCAATGCCAGAGAGGAGGTGGTGCCAAATGACCAAGGACATGGCGGCAGCGAAGTCCCTTGGCGCCATGACGCCGGGCCCCGGTCGCCCACCGAAAGCCGACCAAGTGAGTAGGAGACGACCGGGGCCCAGTTCTTTAGTCCAGCAATCTTCGCCGCTTGATAGCTCGCCTTCAGATGAGCAATCCTGGCACCTGCCGTTTCAAACTGACCCACTACCGTGAGAGCGAGAAATCAAACTGACCCACTACCGCACATGCGAGGGTTTCTGGCTAGAATCCTTGCATGGCTCAGTATCGGATCGGTCAGGCCGCCGCTCTGCTCGGGGTCAGCGTGGACACGGTTCGCCGCTGGGCGGACTCGGGACGGCTGCCGACGGTGAGAACCGAGGGGGGTCACCGGGTGGTGGACGGTGCCGATCTTGCCGCGCTGGCGACCGACTTCAACCAGGTTGCGACGGCCGAGGGGGCGATCGCACAGTCGGCCAGGAACCGTTTCGGCGGCATCGTCACCCGCGTGCTGCGTAACGAGGTCACCGCGCAGGTCGAGATCCAATCGGGCCGCCATCGACTCGTCTCCCTGATGACGCGCGAGGCCGCTGATGAACTCGGACTGGAGCCCGGCGTGCAGGCCGTCGCCGCGGTGAAGGCGACCACGGTCGTCGTCGAGCTTCCACCGGGGACCTAAGAACGCAGGGTGAGAGTCGCTCTCGGTGCCTACGTTTGCGTCTCGTTGGTCGCCCTCGCGCTCCCCGCGTGCAGCGCTGAGGACGATGGGGTCGTGGTGGTCGAGGTCTTCGCGGCCGCTTCGCTGACCGACGCGTTCTTGGAGGTCGCCGAACAATTCACCGCCGACCATCCCCGAGTCGAGGTGAAGCTCAACTTCCTAGCGTCATCAGACCTTGCGACCCAGATCGTCGAGGGCGCTCACGCCCACGTGTTTGCGTCGGCCGACGAGGCGAGCATGACGAAGGTGATCGACGAGGGCCTGGCGACCGATTCGGAGATCTTCGTGCTCAACCGGTTGGCGATCGTCGTGGCGGCCGGCAACCCGAACGCCATCTCCGGTCTTGCCGATCTCGAGAATTCCGAACTCGGTATCGCCCTTTGCAACGACCAGTGCCCGGCGGGCCGCTACGCCCGCGAGGTCTTCGAGAAGGCCGGAGTCGAGGTCGAGGCCGACTCGCAAGAGGCCGACGTGCGCGGGGTGCTGACGCGCGTGGGCCTCGGCGAGGCCGACGCGGGCATCGTCTACGTGACCGACATCGAGGCGGATCCCGACGTCGAAGCGGTGGACATCGCACCTTCGGAGAACGTGGTGGCGACCTATCCAATCGCGGTGCTCGAGGAAGCTCCTCCCGCAGCCGATGAGTTCGTGACCTTCCTCCGCTCGGATGTGGGCGACGGAATATTCGAGGAACACGGGTTCGAGCTTCCTTGAGCAGGCGCCCACCCGTCGCCCTGGCAGCGCTAGCGCTCATTTGCGCGCTGTTCCTGTTCGCCCCTCTGTTGGCTCTCGTTGCGCGCGCTCCCTGGAGGGGATTGTTGGATGAGCTCGGCCGGCCCGAGATCAGACAAGCGCTGGCTCTGTCGTTGCGAACCTCACTCATGGCCACGGCCCTTACCTTGCTCTTCGGTGTGCCCCTGGCCTGGGTGCTGGCGCGCTGTGATTTCCCCGGGCGCGCCTTCGTGCGTGGCCTGGCCCTGCTCCCGCTGGTCCTCCCACCGGTGGTGGGAGGCGTGGCGCTGCTGCTGGTACTGGGGCGGCTCGGAGTGGTCGGCTCGCTCCTTGAGTCCGCCTTCGACGTGCGCCTCTTCGGGACGCCCGCCGGGGTGATCGTGGCCGAGACGTTCGTGGCGCTTCCGTTTCTCGTGCTTACGGTCGAGGCGGCGCTCCGAGCGATGGACACGCGCTTCGAGGAGGCCGCTGCGACCCTCGGCGCCGGTCGGTGGATGGTGTTCTGGCGCGTCACCATGCCTGCGATCGTTCCGGCACTGGGTGCCGGGACGGTGCTCGCATGGGCCCGTGCCCTGGGTGAGTTCGGAGCCACCATCACCTTTGCCGGCAACGCGCCCGGGGCCACGCAGACCGTGCCGCTGGCGGTGTTCGTCGAGCTTCAGCGAGGCCTCGACGGCGCGATCGCGTTGAGCCTGGTCCTCGTTGCGGTGTCTCTCGCGATCATCGTGGCGATGCGCGACCGGTTGGTGGCGGCTCTGTGAGTTTGGGGGCGGAGGTTTCGCTGAGCCTGGGCGCCCTGGAGCTCGAAGCGGCCGTCGCCGTCGAGCGTGGCGAAACCGTGGTGCTCGTAGGCAGGAACGGTGCGGGCAAGACCACGTTGTTGCGCGCTCTGGCGGGCCTGCTTCCGTTGCGGAAGGGAAAGGTCGTGCTCGACGACGATGTGCTCGAGGACACTTCGATTCGGAGACGGCTGCCCGCCGAGCTTCGCCCGATCGGGTTCGTCTTTCAGGATTACCTGTTGTTCGAGCACATGAGCGTGTTGGACAACGTCGCCTTCGGGTTGAGGGCCCGGCGAGTCGCACGCGCCGACGCTCGGCGGACCGCTGGCGAGTGGCTCGAGCGTGTGAAGCTCGAGTCCTACGCGAAGGCGCGTCCCTCGGCTTTGTCCGGAGGCCAGGCTCAACGCGTCGCGCTGGCGCGGGCGCTTGCGACCACACCCCGGCTGCTCTTGCTCGACGAGCCTCTCGCAGCGCTGGACGCGACCGCGCGGGTCTCCGTTCGCCACGAGCTGATCGGGCATCTGCGCGAGTTCGACGGCGTTCGTCTGGTCGTTACCCACGATCCGGTTGAAGCGGTACTGCTCGGCCAACGGATCGTGGTGATGGAAGACGGCCGCGTCGTCCAAAGCGGCACCGTCGAAGAGCTTCGCGAGCGACCCCGCACCCCCTATGTGGCCGACCTGCTGGGGCTGAACCTCTGGAGGGGCAGGACCCGATCGGGAGACGTGGTGAGGCTCGAGTCGGGCGCCGAGCTGATCGTCCCGACGCCCGCGGCCGGCGAGGTGCTCGTCAGCGTGCACCCCAGGGCCGTGGCGCTGTATCCGCAGCGCCCTGCCGGCAGTCCGCGCAACGTCTGGCAAGGAACCGTGGCCTCGGTCGAGACCAGCCACGACCTCTCCAGGGTGCGCGTCTCGGGCTCCATTCCGGTCACGGCACTCGTGACGGGTCCTTCGGTTGCGGAGCTTGGCCTCGAGCGGGGCGCGACCATCTGGGTCGCGATCAAGGCAACGGAGATCTCGGTCTATCCCTCGTAGGAGCGCGTTCGAATTTCCAGCATCTAGGCGTAGTCGCAGGGAAAACGGGGATAGCCCATGCAGGAAGCCGCTCTACCGGGGGAGAACCACTGGTTCCATGAGAAAACTTCGCGCCTTAACCCTGCTCGCAGCCCTTAGCTCGCTGCTCCTCCTTCCGTCCGCCTTCGGGCCCGCGTCCGGTCAGGTGCTGCCGGCACCGCCCCCGTTGGCCATATCCGACAACGTTTCGGTGATCGGCAACGTGCCCGGCTCGTTCTTCGGTATGAACTTCAAGGGCAACCACGGCTATGCGACCGGCTCGACCGGTCTGACCGTGTTCGACGTCTCTCAACCCGCCAATCCGACCATCGTGGGGGGGCTGCCGCTTCCCCACTTCGAGAACGAGGACGTGGACATCTGCGGCAACACGCTCGTCATCGCAAGCGATGCCGTCAACCCGGCCGCCCCTCTGTACGTCATCGACATCAAGAACCCCTCGCTGCCGACCCTCACGTCGACCTTTCCTCTGGGGCTCGAGGGCACCGGAAACGGAGCCGGGCACATCGCCAACTTCGTGACCGAGGACTGTTCGCTTCTGTGGGTCGACGGCGGCTCCCGCGTCGAGGTCGTCGACGTCTCCGATCCCACCGCTCCCAGGTCGCTCGGCGACTTCGAGTCGGCCGCGTCGAAGAGCGAGGCGTTCACCGTGACCCACGACACCGAGTTCGATTCCCAGGGAGTTGCCTGGTCGGTGGGAGGCGGCGGTGCGGCCGGCTACAAGCCGACCAGCAACCCGCTCAAGCCTCGGCTGGTGGCCAAGACCGGTTCCGAAGCAACGAACCCCTCTCCTCTCAACGACTTCATCCTCCACAACAGCCAGCGCCGCGGGAACACGCTGCTGGTGACCGAGGAGGACTACGTCGACACCGACGAGGAGCAGCCGGGGAGCTGCAATGGCCAGGGGAAGTTCGAGACCTACCGCATCAACACCACGAGAAAGACCGTCACGAACCTCGACACCTGGAAGACCGAGCTGAACGGCCTGCTGACCGGTGGCTCCGGGGACTCCAAGGCTCCGCTGACGGTCAACTGCTCCTCTCACTGGTTCGACCAGCAGGATGGCATCGCCGCGGTCGGCTGGTACGAGCAGGGCACGCGCTTCCTCGACACCACCAACCCGAGCAAGATCCGTCAGGTCGGTTACTACCTCCCGGCGAACGGCTCCACGTGGGCCGCTTACTGGGCGCCCAAGGACACCACAGGGACGATCGTCTACACCGCCGACGCCTACCGTGGGCTTGATGTCCTGAAGATCAAGCAGGGTGGCAAGAACTCGGGGACGCGCACCGCGCCCATCCCGGACGCATGGTACGGCGAGGAACTCGTAGGCAGCGACGGTTACCTGCCGTCCGAGAAGTTCGGCTACCTGTGTCCGGTGTTCAAGGGCCTCTAGGCAACCGCGCCCAAGGGAGCGAATCCCGAGATCACAATGGGGGGCCGGCGATGGAGCCGGCCCCCTTTTGTATGCCGCCTTTCATGCGTCGGGCGTTTTCCCGTTACGCTCGACCCAATCCAACCAGGAAGGGGACTGGATGCCGGCGTTGGGCAGCAACGGCGAGGCTCCCGACAGGAACCTCGCAATGGAACTGGTCCGCGTCACCGAGGCCGCGGCTCTCGCCGGGGCTCGATGGATGGGCCGAGGAGACAAGGAGGCCGCCGACCAGGCTGCGGTTGACGCCATGCGCCTGATGATGGACACCGTCCCGATGGACGGCGTCGTGGTGATCGGCGAGGGGGAGAAGGACGAAGCGCCCATGCTGTACCGGGGCGAGGAGCTGGGCAACGGCGAGGCTCCCCAAGTGGACATCGCGGTGGACCCCATCGATGGCACCACGCTTACTGCCAAGGGGATGAATGGCGCTCTCGCCGTCGTAGCCCTGGCGGAGCGAGGCACGATGTTCGATCCCGGTCCTTGCGTCTATATGGAGAAGATCGCGACCGGTGAAGAGGCGCGCGACGTCGTGGACATCGAGGCGCCGATTACCGAGAACCTCAAGCGGATCGCTCAGGCCAAGTCGTCCGACGTCGACGCCCTTACCGTCGTGATCCTGGATCGCCCACGTCACGACGACCTCGTCAAGGAGGTTCGAGAGGCCGGAGCTCGTATCAAATTCATCGTGGACGGTGACGTTGCCGGCGCGATCGCGGCGGCGCGCGAGGGCACCGGTGTGGACGTTCTGCTCGGAATCGGTGGCACTCCGGAGGGTGTCATCTCAGCGGCGGCGATCAAGTGTCTGGGCGGCGCAATCCAGGGGAAGCTCTGGCCGCGCGACGACGAGGAGCGACAAAAGGCAGTCGACGCGGGCCTCGACATCAAGGACGTTCTCACCACCGACGATCTCTGCGCGGGAGAGGATGTCTTCTTCGCAGCGACCGGGATCACGGAGGGTGAACTGGTAAAGGGAGTTCGATATCAGCGCTCGAGTGCGATCACGCAGTCGATCGTCATGCGTTCGCGTTCCGGCACCGTGCGGCTGGTCGACGCGTTGCATAGACGCGAGAAGCTGAAGGCCTACTCTTCGATTCTGTACTGATGGTCGCTTGGTAGATGGGGCGCAGGTTCGGACGCGCGCGCTCCATCGCCGTCGACTTGTCGCCGTTGCGCGACTCGGTGCCCTTTCGGGCGTTGTGGATCGGGCAGGTCATATCTCTGGTTGGAACCCAGATGCGGCTCGTTGCGATTCCGTTTCAGGTCTACGAGATCACCGGCTCGACCGTGGCGGTGGGACTCATCGGCCTGGTCGAGGTCGTGCCGCTCATCATCTTTTCGGTCCTCGGGGGCGCGATCGCAGACGCGTTCGACAGACGCAAGATCATGGCGATCGCGACGTTTGGGCTCATGCTCGACTCGATCGCGCTCGCGGGGCTGAGCTTTTGGGGTGAGCCTTCGTTGTGGACCCTCTACGGCCTCACCGCCCTGGGGAGTGCCTTGGAGGCCATCGATCGACCGCCCCGAACCGCGATCCTTCCCGACCTTGTGTCCGAGCGTCACCTGCCGGCGGCGATGGCCCTGCGACAGGTCTCCTACCAGGTCACGCACATCGCCGGACCCGCCGTCGGCGGACTGGTGATAGCGGTGTTCGGAGGGCCGGGATGGGTCCACGCGGCGGATGCCCTGACCTTCGTTGCAGTGCTGGTCGCCCTGCGCTGGGTGCCCAGCATTCCCCCGGGAACCACCATCGAGGGCCGCGAGAATCGCGTGACACTGCGCTCGATCGCCGAGGGCATGAGCTTCACCCTTCGATCGCCACTGATCGGATCGATCTTCATCATCGACCTCATCGCAATGATCTTCGGGATGCCGCGCGCCGTCTTCCCTCAGCTCGCGGCGGAGACCTTCCATCTCGGACCTCCGGGACTTGGTCTCCTCTACGCGGCGCCGAGCGCGGGCGCGCTGGTGGGCGCGCTCACGACCGGATGGGTTAGCAGAGTCCGTCACCAAGGAAGGGCGGTGTTGATCGCCGTCGGCGTATGGGGCCTCGCAATCGCGCTTGCCGGCCTGTCCCTGTTTTCGTTGCTGCTGACCCTGTTCTTCTTGGCGGTGGCCGGTGCCGCGGACGTCGTTAGCGCGGTGTTCCGGGGCACCATGCTGTTGGAGGCGACGCCCGTCAATCTGCGCGGCAGGGTGAACGCCCTGAACCAAATGGTGGTCTCGGGCGGGCCCCGCCTTGGAGACGTGGAGGCCGGACTCTTGGCAGGAGCCATCGGGGTGGGGTCCTCGGTCGTGGTCGGGGGAGTGGCCTGCCTGGCCGGCACCGCCGCGGTCGCGGCGCGCTTCAAGCAGATGCGCGCCTACGTCCCTCCATCCAAGACTTGGTCGTCCGCCCAGGCCCTCAACAAGCCGCGGTAGTGCTCGACGAACCTCTCTCGTTCGGGAGCCGGGAATGTGGCAACGACGGTGCTCACCAGGAGGTCGTCGAATTCGTCGCTGCGCACGAAGTCGATCATGGTCTCGTCGATGTGGGCGAGGTGTTTGCCGCAAAACTCCTCATATTCACTTAGCGCAAAGTAGCGCTCGCTGAGCCTGCGGTACTCGGCGATCTTTTCTGCGTAGCTCAGGTCCTCACGATCGCCGACGTCGAAGAACTCCCGAACATCTTGGTCGACGTTCATCTTCCTCTCGGTCGCGGCACAGAACACGGCCCACTTGGCGAGCGTCTTTATCGCCCAAGGGAAGTAGTAGTGGAGGCTGATGAGGCTCATGTCGGGGCACGCGTTTGCGTAGTCGATCGGATAGGCCTCGCCCTCTTTGCAGATGATCTCGCAGGAGTTGAACTCCCACCGGAAGAACGCATTGACCAGCCTGCTGATGGTTACGACCTCCTCTCCGAGTTCCGGAGTGAGGAAGTCGTGACGTACCTCATAGCGGTTGTGAAGGGGTTCGCTCGGGTCGTAGCTCATCACCATCGTCTCCGCCCCGATCGACAGGCTGCGGGCAAAGACGTCGAAGTTCTCGATCGAGGACTGGAGGTGCATGAGCCGCTCGCCCGATTGGTCGTAGCGGCGGTGCAGATCGCGGTCGCCGGAGATCCTGGTTACCCCGACCCAGGCTCCGCCGTCGAACGGCTTCATGTACAGCGGGTAGCCGATCTGCCCGGCGACCTCCTCGAGAGTGAAGGGAAGGTTGTATTTGCTCGCAGTGTAAGGAAAGCGCGGGTTCTCGGGAGGCTGCTTGGTGGGGATCATCCACGTCTCTGGGATCTTGAGTCCCAGGCGAATCATGGCGCAATAGGCCGAGTGTTTCTCCATCGACTGGAACGTGAAGGGGTTGTTCATCAAGTACACGTCGTTCATCAGCGAGACCTTCTTCAGCCATTCGCGCGGGACGTAGTACCAGTGGGCGAGCCGGTCGATGACCAGGGAGTAGAGCGGAATCGCCCTCAGGTCAAAGGGCTCGATGGTGATGCGCTCCGTCGAGAAGTCGTGGTTGGTTCCGTTGAGCTTGACGCGGGGGCTCAACCGCCTCATGAGTGTCTCGAACGCGCTTGGCCAGTCCTCTTCGGTCCCCAGCAGCAGCCCGATCAGATGGTTGCGCTCAGTCATCAGGAACCCCCCCATTTCCTTGAACTAGCAGAAGCGCGGCATGTGATGTGCTATCTGGTTTCGCCACGAGGCCCAGTCGTGGGGCACGTCGTGACCCCACAGGTCCAGCTCGTGGCGAAGACCCTTCTCGCTCAACTTGGACGCGAACGCCTTGGTGCTTTCGAGCGAGCCGGTGGTGTCCTCCCACTGTCCCTGTCCGCACACCAGCAACAAGCTGACCCGACCGCGCAGCCATTCGAGGTGATCTCCATGGAGGTTGCTCACGTAGTCGAAAGGGTTGTTGAAGTAAAAGGCTTCGCCGCGCTCACCGTGACCGATCTTCGAGATGTCGTAGACGACACTCTGACAAACGGCGAGCGGAAACAGATCGGCTCGCCTCAGCGCGAAGTTGGCCGCGTGATACGCGCCGAAGCTGCAACCGGTGGTGATGATGTCGAGCCCACCCCCGCAGTCGTCGTGGATCCACCGCACGACCTCGTTGACTATCCATTCGTCGTAGAGACCGTGGAGGCGGGCGCGCTCCTCGAGGCTCAGGTCGCTGCGGCTCCAACTTCCCGAGTCGAAGCTATCGACGGAGTAGACCTTGAGTCGCCCACCGTCGATCAAATGAGCGAGGGAGTCGATCATGTTCCGGTTCTCGTAGTCGAACACGCTGCCCTGCTCCGAGGGGAACACGAGCAGCGGTCGTCCGTAAGACCCATACACGATCAGGTTCCCGTCGGCGCCGATGGAACTCGACCAGACGCGGGCATGCTCCCTTTTCATGCCCACGTCCTGCGAAGAAGATCGATGAGATGGGGATCGAACGTGTCGCGCCAACCCACCCAGTTGTGGCCATCACGAAAGGTCACCAGGCGGGCGTCATAGTCCTGGCCTCTGAGCGCCTCGCACACGATCCGATTGTTCGCGAGGTTCTCCTCGATGGTGCCGCATGACATCGTGACCGGGATGGGGTGGCTCCAGTCGTCGGCCGCCAATACGCGCCCGACGAAGCGCGTGATGCGGCGAAAGCGCGGAAACCCAGATTCGTGCTTGTCGAAGCGCTGGCGGAAGAAGCTGCCCGACTGCAGGTAAAGCGCGCCGAAGCTTGCAGGGTGAGTGCGATGGGCGTGCAGCATGGCAAGGGCACCGAGGCTTGCCCCCATCCCCACGCGGAAGCGGCGTCCCTGCGGTGTAGGGGCATGACGATTGAGCCAGGGCAGCACGTCGTGGGCCAGCGTTCGCCCGTAGGCTGCCGATGCGGAGTAGATCTCGTCCCGATCCACGGGTCCGATGAGCGCCGCGCGCATCGGCGGAAGCCTTCCCTGCGAGGTCGCGTGGTCCAGCAGCATCATCAGCTTGGAGTACTGCCCGTACTCGGGGCCGTCGTGAGTCACCAGGAGCGGCAGCGGTTGATCCTCGCTCGTACCGTGACTCGACCAAAGCACCACCGGGAGGGACGTGCGGATCGCGTGGCAATCCACGGTGCTTTCGAAGATGAATCCGGGAGGGGAATCGCCGGCGAGCCATTCGGGGGCCTCGTACGAGGGCCATTCGATGACAGACTTGTCGCCGAACGGACCCGGGGCCCTCAGCGGGTTGCCTGGGTCCGCGGTCCACTCGACCGAGTTGCCGGCGCGCACGAACTCGAGCATGTACTCCATACGGTCGATCTCTGCGCGCGCGAAGGTCAGTCGCCACCCGCCACCATCGGCATCCCGAACGAAGGGCGGCCCCCGGCGCGGCCTTTGGACCTCTTGGTAGAGGTTCACCCCTTCGAGCTCACCGGTGGGGTCGGGAACCTCGAAGGTAACGTCCCGGTGACCGACGATCGGCGAAGTGGTGGATGTGTTCATGGTCTGGCGAGCAGCGTACTCGCCGCGGAGTCGAGCCGGCTTATTTTTTGGGCTCCCAGCGGAAGAACCGGGCGGCGACCAGCAGCCCTCCGATCCCCCACGCCGCGAGCACCGCGATCGACGTCCAGAGTAAGCCCGAGAGGTTGTCTGGTGGCGGAAGAAATGACTCGAAGGTCGCGTCCAGGAAGTGCTTCACGGGAAAGATGCCGGCCACCCACTTGATCCACCCCGGCGCGTCCGCGATGGGGATGAAGGTGCCCGACAGGAACAGCAAGGGCAGAACCATGGCGTTCACCACCGCGGGCGCGGCTTCGGCGTTCGGAACGGCGCAGGTAGCCGCCAATCCCAACGCGCAGAACGCCGCCGCTCCGACGAGGAGGGTCAGAAAGAAGGCGGGAAACGTCTCGAGGGGGAACTCAACGCCATAGAAGACGAGCCCGAAGAGGAGCACTATCACGACGAGGATCAACGTGATGAAGGTCGCGTGAAGCACGCGACCCGCGAGATAGACCCAACCGGGACAGGGTGTCCCCCGGATGCGCTTGAGTATGCCTTGGTCGCGCGAGAACGAGATGCCTATGGCGATGTTGGTGAAGCACGCGGTGATCACCGAGAACGAAAGGATGGCCGGGATGAAATAGGTGTTGGATTCGATCTCCTCGCCCGTCGGCGAGGGGCTCGTCCCTCCGCCGAGCAGCGTAGAGAAGATGACGAGAAACAGAAGCGGGAACGCAAACGTGAAGAATGCCGCCGCGGGGTTGCGCCAGAAGGCCTTGTTCTCGAAGCGGGCCTGGCGCACCACCAATCCTGCGCTGCTCATCGTTCTCGCCTCCTTGCCCCGTCCTCACCGGCGAGCTGTAGGTAGACGTCCTCTAGGGTCGGGCGGGAGACGTCCAGAGAGAGCAGATCGAGATGATGGCGTAGAGCCCATCCGGTCAACTCGTGCAGAAGGCGCGTCGGCTTGTCGGTCTCCGCCACGAGCTTGTCGCCCTCCTTCCTGAAGGACTCCATCAGCTCGGGAGCGAGTTGTGGGCTGTCGTTTGGAAGCGAGAACGAGATGCGCGTTCCTGCGATGTCCCGGCCGCCGATGGCGCCGGGGGGGCCCTCCGCCACGATCCTTCCCTTGACGAGCACCGCCACGCGATCCGCCAGGTTCTGCGCCTCGTCCATGTAGTGAGTCGTGAGGAGAATGGTCTTCCCCAGGCCCTGAAGGTTCCTGATCATCTCCCACGCGTTTCGTCGAGCGCCCGGGTCGAATCCCGTGGTCGGTTCGTCGAGGAACAACAGCTCTGGGTCGCCGGCAAGTCCGAGCGCGACGTCGAGCCGGCGCTGCTGGCCGCCCGACAGCCGTTTGATTCGTTCGTCGCGTTTCTCCGTTAGCCCCACCACCTCGATTACCTCGTCGACCGGCAGTGGGCTGGGGTAGTAACCACCGTAGAGTTCGACGACTTCGCGCACGGTGTAGAAGTGATCGACGCTCGTTTCCTGAAGAACGATTCCGATTCGCTCTTTGAGAGATCGTTCGGCGCTCTGAGGGTCGTGGCCGAGTACGTCGACGTCACCGGCGTCCCTCTTGCGATAGCCCTCGAGGATCTCGACGGCGGTCGTCTTTCCGGCACCGTTGGGGCCGAGCAACGCGAACACCTCGCCCGTGTCTACGTGCAGGTCGATGCCGCGTACCGCCTCGACGTCCTTGTACGACTTCCGGAGGCCTCTAACGTCGATCGCCCTGGACTTCACCGGCGCGGCGAGATCGTTCGTGGCGCTCATGGGTCGGGAGCATAAGCTACGGACATGACGGACTTTCTGCAGCGCCCGCCGGCCTTGCCGGACGCGTGGCAATCGGACGGGATTCTTAGGGAAAGCCTCGCGTTCCACCTTGGGGATGACCTGTTCGCAGCCGCACAACCCGAGCTGGCGGAGCAGGGGCGCGTCGCAACCGAACCGGCGACGCTCGCGCTTGCGGCGCGCGCCGAGCGGGAACCTCCCGTCCACGTTCCCTATTCGCCGTGGGGCGAGCGTGTCGACGACATCGAGGTATCCGGCGCGTGGACTTCGCTGGGGCGAATCGGTGTGGAGGCCGGAGTCACGGCGCTACCCTACGAGCCGTCTCCCTACTCCGACAAGGCCAGGATCGTGTGGGCGGGGGTGCTGTCGTTGTGGGGGCCGTCGTCGGCCCTCTACTCGTGCCCGATCGCGATGACCGACGCCGCTGCTCGCACCCTGATGACGCACGGAGACGGCACCGAGAGCGACATCATCGATCGACTCACGACACGCGACCCCGACCGCGCTTGGACGAGCGGCCAGTGGATGACGGAAACGGCCGGCGGCTCCGACGTGGGGCGCACCGGGACAGTGGCGCGCCGCGACGAGCATGGAGCTTGGCGCCTCTACGGCACCAAATGGTTCACCTCGGCCACGACGTCGGAGATGGCTCTGACTCTCGCCAGGCCCGAGGGGGCGCCGGACGGCTCGGCCGGCCTCGCGCTGTTCAGGGTTCACCGTTTTCTAGACGACGGAGCACGCAACGCCGTCCTGGTTCGGCGACTGAAGGACAAGCTGGGAACGCGCGCGCTGCCGACCGCCGAGCTCGAGTTGCAGGGGGCGCTTGCTTACCCGGTTGGCGAACCGGTGGCCGGGACCGGTGTCAAGCGCATCGCCACCATGCTTAACCTCACGCGCACCCATAACTCGCTGGGAGCGTCGAGTGCGCTCGGCCGAGGCCTCGCCTGGGCGCGCGCATACGCTCGAGTGCGAGAGGTCTTCGGTCGTCCACTTCAGTCGATGCCCGCTCACCAATCGACACTCACCGATCTGGCTGTGGACTACGCCGCGTCGCTCGCACTTGTGCTTCGTTGTTGCGAGTTGACCGGACGCCTCGAGCATGGGCTCGCCACCACCGACGAGATCGCGTTGCTGCGAGGCCTCACCCCGGTGACCAAGCTAACGACGGGCAGGTGGTCGATAGCGGGGGTAACCGAGGCGATGGAGGCCATCGGGGGCGTCGGCTACTGCGAGGACTCCTCGATCCCCACGCTGGTGCGCAACACTCATGTGATCCCCATCTGGGAGGGAACGACCAACGTCCTCTCCCTCGATGCGCTACGAGCCGAGCAGAAGTCCAACGCCCTTGCGGTGCTGCTGGGAGATGCACGCTTTCTGGTCGAGGACCTCGTTGACGATCCGACGAGCGGCGAAACGGCGCGCGCAGTGCTCGGAGCGGTCGCCGAGCTTGCGAAAAGATCGAACGAGACGGCCGACGACGGCGAGCGCGCACAGGCCGAGGCCAGGCCGCTCGCACTCGGTATCGGCGCCACCTACGCCTGTGCGCGGTTGTGTCGCCAGGGTCACTGGGCCTCACTCCGTGGCTCGCGCTTCACGTCGGCCGCGGCCGCCCGTCTTGCCGTGAGGGGCCTGGTTCCTCCGGCCGCTCCAGTGGAGATCGAACTTGCGATGGAGGACTCCTAGTCCGTTAGCTCAAATCCAATGTGCCGCGGGGCACGAACCTGAGCCATGAACGCAAACAAATCTCAGTCTCAAATTCTCGTCGCCGCGCTCCTGGTTGTTGTCGTGTTGCTGGGCGCGGCCTGCGGTGCCGATTCCGCGCAACCAAGAAGTGACTCCCAAGCTTCAAGCGAGACCAACGAGGTGGTGCTGAGAGGTCTCGCATACACCCCCGCCACGATCGAAGTCGAGGCAGGAACCGAGGTCACGTGGGTCAACCAGGACGACAGCGTGGATCACACGGTTACGAGCGGGCAGCAGAAGGAACAGGGCGTCCCCGGAGTGACCAAGGACATCAAGGCCCGACCCGACGGGACCTTCGATGGAGTGCTACCGGATCGAGGCGATGCCATCTCGTTCACCTTCAACGAACCGGGCACCTTCGCCTACTACTGCGAGATCCACGCGGCCATGACGGCCGAGGTGATCGTTCGCTAGCGCGCCCCCCGGACGAGAAAACTTTTGGGCGAATACATCCAAAGTGATCGTTTGCTGCGAACCCCCCATAACGCACGAGAGAGGCCGGGCAGAGGACGCACCGCCTAACGGAGTGCACCAACCTCACCGCCGAGGAGCTCTCGACATCCCAAGCAACATTGCGAAAGGAGTTTCATGAGGACCAAGAAGTCTCTAACGCTGAGGCTAATCGGAGTCGTCCTCGCATTTGCGCTGGTAGGCGCGGCATGTGATGGCGGTTCGGGCACCGACGAGGGCACCGACACGGGTGCACAGGACACCGGCAGCAGCGAAGACTCGGGTATGGAAACCGAAGAGGCGGCGGCGCCGAGCGTCGACACCGGCTCCGCAAAGCTTCGTCAGACGCTTACAGACCTACTCGACTCCCATGTCTATCTAGCCGGCATCGCCGTCGAGCAAGCCGTCATCACGAAGGACCCGAACTCGCCGCAGTTCGAAGCTGCCGCGGCGACACTCGACCAGAACTCACAGGACCTTGCCGCTGCAATCGAGTCGGTCTACGGCGCCGAGGCCGGGGATGCGTTCCTCAAGCAATGGAGAGCGCACATCGGCTTCTTCGTCGACTACACGATCGGCGGGCTGACCAACGACAAGAAGATGCAGCAGCAGGCGGCGAAGGATCTCGACGAGTACCGCGCCGACTTCGGTGCCTTTATCGAGAAGGCGACCGATGGAGAGCTCTCCGCCGACGCCACCGCCGACGCACTGCAGATGCACGTGGACAGCCTCATCGAGGCCGTCGACGCAGTCATCGCAGGCGATCCCAAGGTGTTCGACGCGCTCTACGCGGCGGCACACGAGCACATGCCGATGACGGCAGCAGCGCTTGCGGGAGCCATCTCCGCACAGATGCCGGACCAGTTCGACGGTGATCCCAACGCTCCGGCTTCCGAGCTGCAGTCCGGTCTGACGGACCTTCTCGACAGCCACGTGTTCCTTGCGGGCATCGCCATCGAGCAGGCCGTCCTCACCAAGGACCCGAGCTCGCCGCAGTTCAAGGCTGCCGCGGCAACACTCGACCAGAACTCGCAGGACCTAGCCGCTGCAATCGAGTCGGTCTACGGTCCCGAGGCGGGGGATGCGTTCCTCAAGCAGTGGAGAGCGCACATCGGATTCTTCGTCGACTACACGATTGGTGGGCTTACGAAGGACAGCAAGATGCAGCAGCAGGCGGCGAAGGACCTCGACGAGTACCGCGCCGACTTCGGTGCCTTCATCGAGGAGGCGACCGGTGGAGAGCTTCCCGCCGACGCCACCGCCGAAGCACTGCAGATGCACGTGAACAGTCTCATCGAGGCCGTGGACGCAGTAATTGCGGGCGATCCCAAGGTGTTCGACAAGCTGTACACCGCTGCGAAAGGGCACATGCCGATGACCGCTTCGGCTCTGGCCGGCGCGATCGTTGCGCAGAACCCCGAGGGCATGTTCTCCGAGTAGCCACCTCGAGAGGTTGCATACTGAGGGGGCGCCCGAAGGGGCGCCCCTTTGTTATGGGTGAGAGTGCCGGGCGAATCTGAGGAAGGCTCAATGGCGAACTCTGGAGATTACGGCCCGCCCCGAATTCTGGTCGTGGACGATGAGGAAGCGGTACGACGACTCCTTGCGCGCCTGCTCGAGCGCAGTGGCTATTCGTGCGCAGTGGCGGGAAACTCGGCCGAGGCCGAGGCGCTTTTGGCAAAGGAGGACTTCGACCTCCTGCTGACGGACATGGACATGCCGGGGGAGTCGGGACTGCATCTCATTCGCAGCTCCTCAACCAAGTACCCCGAGCTTGCCACCGTCATGGTCACCGGTCTGGACGACACCGCGCTGGCGACCTCGGCTCTTGCGCTCGGAGCCTACGGCTACATCATCAAGCCATTCGAGTCCAACGAGATCCTGATCAACGTGAGCAACGCGTTGCTCCGCCGCTCGCTCGAGATCGAGAATCGAAGCCAGCAACAGCGGCTAGAGCGGATGGTAGAGGAGCGAACCGCCGAACTGTGGAATGCGATGCGCGACCTGGAGTCAACGCAGGAGGAACTTCGACGATCGCGCGCGGAGACCATCCGGCGACTCTCGATTGCGGCGGAGTTCCGCGACGACGAAACGGGCAAGCACATTCAACGCATGAGCCGGTACTCCGCTCTGCTGGCTCACGAACTGGGAGTGGACTCCGAGCGCGGCGAACTCATCCGCGTGGCGAGTCAGATGCACGACATCGGAAAGCTCGGCATCCCCGACAACATCCTCCAGAAACCCGGCAAGCTCACACCCGACGAAAGAGCGGTCATGCAGAGACACTGCGAGATCGGCTGGCGAATCCTGTCCGGTTCGCACTCCGAATTGCTCGATCTGGCGGCGATTATCGCCCTCAGTCATCACGAGCGCGTCGACGGTACGGGATACCCTCACGGCTTGTCGGGTTCGGACATTCCTTTCGAGGGGCGCATCGTCGCGGTTGCCGACGTCTTCGACGCCCTCACCACCGACCGCGTGTACCGGCCCGCTCTGCCTCTGGGGAGAGCGCTCGACATCATGCGCGACGGCAAGGGCACTCATTTCGAAGTCGAGGCGCTCGAGGCCTTCTTCGGCGCGCTCGACGACGTGATCCGCATTCACGAGGAGCTTGCCGGCAACTAGCGGCAGGCCGCACCCTTCGCGTCTGTCGTGAAAGACTCAACTCGCAGGAGGTGAGTCAGGTGAACTACGACGATAAGACGGCTCTGCTCGTTGTCGACGTCCAGAACGACTTTGCAGATCAGCGTGGCAGCCTCTACGTCACCGACGGGCAAGTCGTTGTCGACGTGATCAATCGTGAGATCGAACGTGCCAGATCAGCCGGGGCACTGATCGTCTACACGCAGGACTGGCACCCGGCGACGACTCCCCACTTCGCCAAGGACGGCGGCATTTGGCCGGTGCATTGCGTCATGGACACCTGGGGTGCGGAGCTCCATCCCGGGCTCACCGTTGCCGGCGACATCATCCGAAAGGGAGCGACGGGAAACGATGGATACTCGGGCTTCACCGAACGGCACCCCACGACGGCCGAGGAACATCCCACACCGCTCGTCGACCTCCTCAGGGAGCACGCGATCGAAAGGGTTGCGGTGGCGGGCCTGGCCACGGACTACTGCGTGAAGGAAACCGCCGCCGATGCTCTGGGCAATGGCTTCGCGACCTCCGTCCTGACAGCGGGCGTCAGGGGTGTCAACCTCGAGCCGGGCGACGATGAGCGGGCGATAGAGCAGGTGCGCGCGGCCGGAGGAACAATCGAGTGACCTGGGTCGACTCGGCCAACGCGACGCTTCTGACTGACCTCTACGAGCTGACGATGGCCGCGAGCTACTTTCGCCACTCGATGCATGGACGATCGACCTTCGACCTGTTCGTCCGCCAGCTTCCTCCCGAACGCAACTTCCTTATCTCGTGCGGATTGGAGCAGGCGCTCGACTACCTCGAGAACCTGCATTTTGACGACGGCTCCATCGACTACCTGCGCTCGCTCGATATGTTCGAGGACGACTTCCTCGGTTTTCTAGGCGAGCTGCGGTTCACAGGTGACGTTCATGCGATGGCCGAGGGCGAGGCCACCTTCGACGGCGAGCCGCTGCTGCGGGTCACCGCACCCTTGATCGAGGCGCAGATCGTCGAGAGCTTCCTTCTGAACTGCGTGGTCTTTCAGACGATGATCGCGTCCAAGGCCGCGCGCGTGGCACTCGCAAGCGCCGGCCGGAGCTTTGTCGATTTCTCATTGCGACGCGACCACGGAGCGGATGCTGCGCTCAAGGCCGCGCGCGCGGCCTACGTCGGGGGAGCGAGCGCGACCTCCAACGTGCTGGCCGGCCGGACTTATGGGATTCCCTTAAGTGGCACGATGGCTCACTCCTACATCATGGCCTTCGACGGCGAGGTCGAGGCGTTCACGGCGTTCGCTCAGGACTTTCCCGATCGAGCCGTACTGCTCATCGACACCTTCGATGTGGAAGAGGGAGCGCGGCGAGCAGCCCGAGTGGCCACGGAGCTCGTCTCTGAAGGTGTCCGGCTGAAGGGGGTGCGCATCGACTCCGGCGACGTCGCCCACCTCGCGCGCTCCGTGCGAAAGATCCTGGACGATGCAGGCTTGGTCGAGACGCAGATCTTCCTGTCGGGCGACCTCGACGAGTACCGGATCGCCGAGCTGGTGGCCGAGGACATTCCCGTCGACGCGTTCGGAGTCGGTACGCAACTGGGGGTCAGCGGCGACGCTCCTTCGCTTGGCGGGGTCTACAAGCTCGTGGCCGACGAGGGAGGCCCCAAGATCAAGCTGTCGGCCGAAAAGGTGACGCTGCCGGGATGCAAACAGGTGTGGCGTCACGAGCGCTCCGGAATCATCGAGCACGACGTCGTAGCACTCGATGACGAAACCCAGGCCGGCGCCAGGCCGCTGCTGACCAAGGTGATGGCGGACGGGAGGCGCATCGCGCAACCGGAACCTCTCGATGTGATCCGAGGCCGTTGTGCGGCCAGCCTGCTCTCCCTTCCAACCTCGTTGCAATCGCTGACCGAGAAGGCGGAGTATCGGGTGGAGCAGTCCCAAAGTTTGAGGGATCTGGTCGATCGCACCAGAGCGGCCGCGCGTTAGACGCATCAGGCTCGCACAGAGCCGGAAGGGATCAATGGTGATCTTCAGGCAGTTCTATCTTCCCAGCCTCGGCCACGCCTCCTACCTGGTGGGCGACGAGAGGACCGGGCGGTCTCTGGTACTTGACGCGCAGCGAGACGTCGCCGGTTACTACGCGGCGGCCAGGGACCAGGGTCTAAGGATCAGCTATGCCTTGGACACTCACGGTCACAACGACTATCTCAGCGGGATCTGCGAGGTTGCCGCACGCTCCGACGTCGAGTTGCTCGGCTATCACGAGGCGCAGATCGGCTACGACCACCGTCGCATCAAGGACGGCGAGATGATCGAGATGGGAGACGTCGCCTTCGAGGTGCTGCACACGCCCGGGCACACCCCCGAGCACGTGAGCTTGCTGGTGTACGAGCGCGGCTCGGGCGAAGAGCCCACGCTGTTCCTTTCCGGCGGGGCGCTACTCGTCGGCGACCTGGCAAGACCCGACCTGATGGGGGGTCCGGAGGAAGCGCGGAGCGCAGCGCGGGACTTCTGCCACACGATTCAGGAAAAGATCCTGTGGCGCCTGCCCGATCATGTTGAGGTCTGGCCCACGCACGTGTCCGGCTCCCTGTGCGGCGGCAACATCGGAAGCCGCCTGTCAACAACCGTGGGCTACGAGCGCAAGACCAATGCGGTGCTGGCGCGCGTTTCGACTTCAGAAGAGTTCGTGGACGAATGCATACGCATCGACAACCTGCCGGCGGTGCCCCCTTACTGGCGACGAATGCGAACTCAGAACCTGGCCGGTCCCGAGCTTCTAGGGGTGTTGCGCGAGCCGCCCGCGCTGAAACCCCACGAGGTCTCGGGTCTGATGACGGATGGTGCCGTGGTGCTGGACGCGCGCTCTCCCGAGGGTTTTGCCGGCGGACACATCCCCGGCGCGCTCAACGTCGGGCTGTCGACGAGCTTCTCGACCTGGGCGGGCACCGTGCTCGACGAGGGGACCGAGGTCATCCTCGTGCTCGACGAGCCCGATGACATGTGGGAGGCGACGTGGCAGCTCTTACGAACGGGCTACGACCTGCCGGTGGGATGGCTGTCGGGTGGGATGCAAGCCTGGCGGACCTGTGGCGAGTCGGTCGAGATGCTCGACGAGATCGCGGTTGGAGATCTCAAGCGCCGGCTCGATGCGGATGAGATCGAGGTCCTCGACGTGCGCCAGCCTGCGGAGTGGGCGGGTGGGCATATCTCCGGAGCGCGCTTCATAACCGGGGCCGAACTGCCCGCGCGGCTCGGAGAGCTTGATGCCTCCCGGCCCACCGCGGTGGTCTGTGGAAGCGGTTATCGATCGGCGGTGGTCTCCAGCCTCCTGCGGGCGCGCGGGCATGAGCAGGTTCACAACGTCATCGGAGGGATGAGCGCGTGGAACAACGCCGGCCTGCCCACCGCCAAGGAGTAGGCGGGACGGGCCTGAGCGAGCATCAGTCGAGCAGCGAGGTTTCGAGTTCGGCGGCCGGCCCCGCCCCCACCCGCACGTAGAACTCAGTGCCCCAGACCGCCGCCGCGGCCTCCGGCGGCAACCCAAGGAACGGTGAGTCCTCTCCGATCTGAGACGCGTGGGCCCTCATCGCCGCCTGCTTCACGGCGAGGTATCCGGTAACGTCGACGGCCGTGGTGATCGCCGAGGCCGGCACCCCCATCGTGTCTATGGACTCACGGAGGTCGTCCGGCACCTCCATCCCCAAGTCGCCCGCATGCGCGAACAGCTCCTTTAGATAATCCCGGTTGACGGTGGAGATGAACACGCGTTCCGTTGCGGCGAGTTCGGCCGCGCGCATCCCCACGCGGTGCACCTGAATGTGGTCGGGGTGGCCGTAGGTGCCGTCGGCGTCGTAGACGGTCACGACGTCGGCCTTTTCATCGACGAGGATCTCAGCCAGCCGGCGGGCCGCCTCCTCTTGGTCTGCTCTCCAGAAGGAGGCGGGGTCGTCGTTGGACGGCTCTCCCATCATTCCCGAGTCGGTGTAGCCCAGAAACTCGAAGCGCGCAACGCCGAGGATCCGGCAGGCCTCTGCGAGTTCCGACTCGCGCCGCTTCCACAGCACCTCTCCCTCGGCCAGAACGTCGGGCTGAGGTGTTCCCTGTTCGCCGCGCGTCGCGCAGACGAGTACCACGCGGTGACCGGCCTCCGCCATCTGGGCCATGGTCCCTCCGGTGGCGATGGCCTCGTCGTCCGGGTGAGCATGAAAGAAGACGGCGGTCGACATCGCCGCATCATAGTTTTGAACTCGCGCGAGGCGACGACTACCATTGGCTCCTACTATTCCCGTAGTAATGAGAACCGGAGGAGCTTTGATGTGAGGCGGGCGGCAGCTTGCGCGTGTCCTCTTGCCGCTCGCGGTGATGTTGTTGGCGGCGGCCTGCAGCGAGGGGAGACGCAGGGCTCCAAGCGCGAAACGGAGCCCGCGCTCGAGCTCACGGGGCGCATGCTGACCACCGGAGGGTTCCGCGACCCCGCCATGCAGATCCACGACTTCGCCGCGGACACCACCGAACGTGTCGTGCTACCGGGTAACCCGGAGGTTGTCGATGCGTTCTGGAGCGAGTCCGGGGACGTCGCCTAGGTCCTCGCGGAAGGGGCAGACACGGGATTCTTTCTCGAAATTCTGCCGGAGGCTGGGTGAGGCCCTGCCCGGCAGGTGCGCGACATCGAGGAGCTGTCTTCGCTGGTCTTGAAGGAGGAGCACTGAACTAGGAAAGAGATGTTGCGCAATAAGTCTTTTCTAGTTAGGCTGCGGGGGTGAAGGCCGACCAAAGTCCCCCAAAGCCCACGAAACGACTCGAGGACCCGCACTCGTTCAGGGCGCTTGCCCACCCCCTGAGGCTCCGCCTGCTGGGTCAGCTCCGCACTGCGGGGCCGGCGAAGGCAACGACGCTGGCAGCGGCCTTCGACGAGAGCGTCCCCTCGGTCAGCTATCACCTGCGCCAGCTCGGAAAGCATGGATTCATCGAGGAGGCCACCGAGTTGGCGCGCGACGGTCGCGAGCGCTGGTGGCGCGCCTCCCACGTGACCACGTCGTGGTCGGCAGTTGACTTCCTCGACAGCCCCGAGGGCCTGGCCGCCGAGGCCGCCTTCGCCAGCGAGGTGCATCGCACCTACTTCGAGGTTGCTCAGAGATGGCTGAACGAGCGCGTTGAGTGGGACGAGCAATGGGTGGACGCCGCGTCGACGGGCGATCAAGTTCTCCGACTGGCACCCGGCGAGCTGAAGGGTCTCATGACCCGGCTTCATGAGCTGGTAGACGAATACAACGAGCGCGCTCCCAGCGAAGACGCCGAGACCGTGCACGTGATCCTCCAGGCCTATCCCTTCAGGGCTCCGCTATGAACGCTCCCTCGCCGGAGCCCCCCAATCCTCGAGCGGCTCCTCTGTTTGTGGTGTTCGGCGCGAACGCGATCTCGCTTACCGGCAACGTAATGACGATGACCGCCGTGCCCTGGTTTGTCCTGCAGACCACCGGGAGCGCGGCGATGACCGGAATCATCGCGTCGCTTCACTTCTTGCCGGTCGTGCTCGCCAATCTGTTCGGCGGTGCCTTCGTCGACCGGCTCGGCTACAAGCGCGCGAGCGTTATCGCCGATCTAACCAGCGGATTCACCGTCGCGCTGATCCCATTGCTGTACTCGACCGTGGGACTTCCCTTCTGGCTGCTCGGAACGCTCGTCTTTGTGGGGGCGCTGCTGGATTCCCCCGGATCCACGGCTCGGTCCGCGCTCCTCCCCGAGGCCGCGCAGCAAGCGGGTTGGAGCATCGAGCGCGCCAGCGGTGTGTACGCGGCCGTCGAGCGTGGCTCCCGGTTGGCGGGGGCGCCGCTGGCAGGGATCCTGATCGCTTTCGTGGGGGCGACGAACGTTCTGTGGATGGACGCGGCTACGTTCTTGGTGTCTGCCGCGGCCATCTCCTCGGCTGCGCTGGCCGTGCCCAAGCCGGCGCCGCGGTCGCGCTATCTCACCGAGCTCAAGGAGGGCTTCGCGTTCTGGCGGCGCGACAACGTGCTCCTGGCGATCACCCTCACAGTCACCGCCACCAACCTGCTGGACTCGTTTTCGACCGTGATTTTGCCGGTGCTTGCCGCAACGCTCTATGGCAGCTCGGTCACTCTCGGTCTGATGCTCGGCGCTCTGGGGGCCGGTTCGGTTGTCAGCGCGCTGGTGTTTGCCGCCACCGGG
Organism: Actinomycetota bacterium; assembly: GCA_050693935.1. Lineage (GTDB taxonomy): Bacteria > Actinomycetota > CADDZG01 > CADDZG01 > WHSQ01 > WHSV01. Next base: position 23,534 of record JBOGWU010000018.1, read on the forward strand.
CGGCGACTTCCCCGCCACCAGACGTTTGCCGTCTGCTTCTCGCTGGTGGCGCTCGAGAACCTGCTGCTGGCGACCTTCCCGCCGGAGATCGGGGCGATCCTGGTCCTGTTCGGTTCCGGCCTGGCCTCCGGTCCGCTCAACCCGATCATTCACACCGTCGAGTTCGAGCGGGTGCCGCCCCACATGCGCGGGAGGGTCTTCGGCCTGACTCATGCATTTGCGTGGATGGCCATGCCACTGGGTGTACTCCTGGCCGGAGTCCTGGTGGAATTCGTTGGCCTGCGTGCGACGCTGCTGGGCGCGGGGGTCGCGTACGTGATCACAGCACTCACGATTTGGACCAACCGCTCGATGAAGGCGATGGACGTGGCGCCTGAGGTCGAGCAGGCGAGCAGCGCCCGCCAACAGGAACCAGCGCTCCAGGGCTGAGCTCAACCAGGAGGCGTCGAATTCAGCTGGGGGCGTTAGCGAGTGATCGGAACGTAGGTGAGGCCGAGGATGCCGTTGTCGAGCCGTTTGACCTCGATCAGGTCGAAATCCATGGTGTCGATCCCGTCGTAGAGCCGTTCGCCGCTGCCGGCGATAACCGGAAACAGCCAGAACAGGTATTCGTCGACCAGCCGGTGCTCGAGCAGCGTCCGGCTGAACGAGCCGCCGGTACCGATCTTGAGGATGTCGCCGCCCGGCTGTTCCTTCAGCTCGCGCACGGCCTCGACGACGTCGTCCCCGAGCAGAGTGGCGTTCCATTTCACGTCGGTGAGGGTGCGCGACGCCACGTGCTTGGGGATGGTGTTCATCCGGACCGCGTAGTCACCGAACCCCTCCTCCATGCTCGGCCACACCTCGGCGTGGGCCTCGTAACTGAGCCGCCCGTAGAGGAGCGCGTCGACGGAGAAGAGCAGGTCCCTGGAGAGCTGCTCGAATTCGCCGGCCCACCTGGTGGGGAGCCAGTTCTGTGGCGTGCTGATCTGGCCGTCCAGGGTGATTACCGCCTGCTCGATGATCTTCCGCATCGTTACTGCTCCTTTGCCGTCGATGTGCTGATGAACCTCGACACCGACGCGTCATGTGCCGTCGAGCGCTTCAGCATTCGTTTGAGAGCCACCTGACGGTAGGACGTGTCGATCAACTCGGTGACCTCGTCCCAGTCGACGGGCGCAATCGTGAAGTCGAGAGCCAGCCAGCCTCCGGGACCGAAGTAGGGGGGCACATAGAAGCGTGGATCCTTGATCAGCGCGAGGCGTTCTTCCGGATCGGGCTTGAAGATCACCGCGAAGGGATGGTCGTCGTGGCCCTCGAACACCGCGAATATCTTCTTGCCGGCTCGAAACGTCGGACGCCCCCAGGCCTCGACCTCCGCGGACTCCGGTAACGCCAGGCACACCTTGCGCAGGTCCGCGAGAAAAGGGTCGTCATCGCTGTACATCCGGGGATGGGCCACTTCTAAAACAGTAGGCCCAAGAACCCGCCTAGAGAAGGAGTCAACCCTGGGGCCCGGCGCGAGCCTCTGAGGCCACAGCCGGCGAGCCCAGCGCGAGCTTCGCCTTGAAGCCCTCGATTATCGAGTCGATTCCGAATTCCCAAGCGGCGTCCATGTCGCACTCCTCGAGCGATGGAAGCACCTCGTGCAGGCACGGGAACTGATCCGCGGGGAGCATCCGGTGGTGCTGCAGCGCGCCGGCGCGCAGGCCCTGGTCGGACTCGTCGAGCAACGGGGTCGTGATCTGCCACAGCACGTGACCCATCGTGAACCCAGACAGGGTCCAGTGGGCATGTAGCGCTTCTTCAGGAGTGAAGCCCGCGCTCCTGAGCAGCGTCATCGCAAGCTCGATCGGCTTCATCGCTTCGGTCGAGACCTCGCTCTTGCGCTGGAGAACGGGCAGCAGGTTGGGATGGGCGAGCATCACGCGCCTGAAATCCGCGTACCCAGTCTTGAGCGACGCCGCCCAATCGCTGAGGTCGATCGCCGACAGGTCGATCTCCTGAAGTAGCCGACCCGAGATTCCGTTGAGCAACTCGTCCTTGCCCGACACGTGGTTGTACAGCGCCATCGGAGTCGCACCCAGCTCCGCGGCTAAACGTCGCATCGAAAGGGCCTCGATGCCCTCGGAGTCGGCGAGCCTCATGGCGGCCGCGATCAGTCGTTCGCGCGACAGCGGTATGCGTGTGGTGTCGGTTTCCTGCGCCTTCCGGCCCATTATTTCTCCTGAAATTTTTCCTGGAACTTCCGGTGCGGGCGTTGACAAGTCTACACCGTACATGCTGGATGTACAACGTACATATACATGGTACATATACGGTGTCCAACCACCATCAGAGGAGGAGCAGAGATGAGGCTTTCGACCGAGCGGCTCGCAAGGGGCAGCGCGGGGCATCCATGGCTCACCCTGGGGCTGTGGTTGGTCGCGATCGCGGTGGCGGGGTGGCTGTCTTCCCAGTATCTGGACGACGCACTGACCACCGACGCAAGCTTCACCAACGACCCGGAGGCCAAGCGGGCGACGGAACTGGCGGAGGCGCGCTTCGGCGAGGAGGGGGTTACCGAGGTATTCATCTTCTCCTCGGAGAACGCCAAGGTCACCGACCCCGCCTTCGAGGAGGCCGTGAGGTCGCTGCAGGCCGGCGCCGCCGATCAGGGCGCGGAGGCGGTCACCTTCTATGACACCGAGGATCCCTCGATGGTGTCCGACGATGGACGCACGACGCTGATGCCCGTCGTCTTCCCCGACGTTCGCAATCTCGCCGACCATCTGCCGACCATCGATGCGCTCGTGGAGGAGGGCAACGACTCGGGAGCCATCACCGCAACTTCGTTTGGCGCAATTACCAGCGAGGATGACTTCTCCACGATCGCCGAGGAGGACCTCAGGCGCGGGGAGTCCTTCGGCATCCTGGTGGCGCTGGTCGTCTTGGTGCTGGTGTTCGGCGCATTGGTCGCCGGTGTGATCCCCATCGTCATGGGAGTGGCGTCGATAGCCATCGCCATCGGACTGGTCGCACTCGTCGGTCGTGCGGTGGACTTCTCGTTCTTCGTCACGAACATGATCACGATGATGGGTCTCGCGGTCGGCATCGACTACTCGCTCTTCATCGTCAGCCGCTACCGCGAGGAACGCTTCAAGGGTCTCGAGAAGATCGACGCGATAGTGGCCTCGGGTGCCACTGCCAGCCGCGCGGTGTTCTTTAGCGGCATGACCGTTGTGCTTGCGCTGCTGGGAATGTTGATCATCCCCACGACCATCTTTAGAAGCTTGGGCGCCGGAGCGATCTTCGTCGTCGTGGTGGCCGTGCTGGCTTCGCTGACCCTGCTGCCCGCGCTTCTGGGTCTGCTCGGGGATCGCGTGAACTCCATCCGGGTGTTCAGACGCAAGGGGGACCTGGGTTCCGAGAACTCCCATAGGTTCT
>JBOGWU010000019.1:0-6967 GCA_050693935.1 Actinomycetota bacterium
TTGTGCGCGCTGTGCCCTGGCAACGGCGAGGGGCCCCGCGCCTACCTCGGCGAGAAGCTGGCGGTTCAGATGGCGTTCGCCACAGCCCAATCGTCGTGCCAGTCCTCCCACACCGTCGCGATCGACCACACCGTCGGAGATCAATCGCATGGCTCGACCGACGAGGTCGGCGCGCACGCCCCACTCCGGCGAACCCGGCGACGCGTCCGGGCGGCACCGGCGGCAGGCACGGAAGCCGGCGGACTGTGCCGCGGCCGCGCTACGAAAAAAGCGCAGGTTCCTGCGCTTGGGTGTGGTGGCAGGACAACTCGGCCGGCAATAGATCCCAGTGGAAGTCACTGCCGTGAACAGCCACCCGTCGAAGCGCGCGTCGCGGCTCTCGACGGCGCGGTAGCAGCGTTCGAAGTCGTCGATCATGGGACCATGATCGCAGCCAATCGGGCTCTCCCCCAGCGGAAATCGGACATGGAGGGCCGAGGCCCTGCCGGAGCGCGGCGAGCAGGGAACTAAGGGTCGAATTGGGTGCTCTCCCTGATGCGCCGCGATGATCTGGGGCGGACCATGAAGGGTGTGTCGTCGACAGCGATTCGCCAGAGAGGAGAAAGCACGAGGATGAAGACGCAGGACTCAATCAGGTCCCGAGGCACGGCTAGGTTCGCTTCGCTTCTGCTCGTGGCCGGTCTCGCGGCCGCGGGGCTCGCGGCATGTTCCGACTCAGAGCCCGCCGGCGATGTGGCCAAAGGGCCGGCGAGCGGTGAAGCTACCCGCCTCACCATCAACGGCAACAAGTTCGAGCCCTCGACCCTGAGTGTCAATGCCGGCGAGGAGATCACCATCGAGGTCAGCAACGATGATGACACCGCGCACGACTTCGCCGTGGAGTCACTCGACCTCAACACCGGGACGATTGAGGCAGGCGACGTGTCCACCGCCACCTTTACCGTCCCCGAGGACGGACTGGAGTTCGTCTGCACCTTCCACTCGGACATGCGGGGGAGGATCGACGCCGAGTAGCGCGGGTACATCATGGCGCTGCTTCGGTTAGGGAGGTGCGCTGGGAGTCCCGGGCGGGTTGCCTGGATGTGCTGCGCTCGACCTTCACGGCGCTGCCGTGGGGAGCGGAGAACGAACGAACCACCGTTTCGCGGGTTACGGACGGTTCGGTCCGGCGAAGCCGTTCCTGCTCTACCGTTCCGGGACTCTTTGCCAGCTGTGGCCAGATGCCGACTGCTTCTGAAGGCGCAGGCCACCTCCGACCTTAAGAACGCACCATTGCGGTGTCAACATGTTTTTCCACAACCCGGCCGCGGTGTGAGGAAAAAGTCCGAAGTGTCATACCTAAACGGTTAGATCTTTCGCCAGTCGGTTCGAGCCCCGTAGGTCCCATCCGGGAACGACTCGATCACGTAGTCCTCGAACAGCATGGGCTCGATGAGACGCAACACCAAGAAGATCCTGAAGTACAGATCTCGGATCTCTCGTTCTGCATGTTGGTCTGTTCGCATTTCGATCATGTGGCGCCACGAGCGCACGTTGGCGGAGATGACCATCGTGGTCTCGGCCTCGTTGGGAAGGACGGAACGAGCGGTCTGCTGGACGCGCTTTCGCATGTCCGTTCGAGCCTCGGCCGTGAGCCTCGGGTCACCCTGTGTCTGTAACTCGACGAGTTCGTCCGCGACCTCTTCGTATTCGCGCGCGAGGAAATCGATGCGCTGTTCGAAGCGCTTGTGCAGGACGGGCACGTCTTGGTATTCGGGTCGTTCGACGAAACGCAGCACCCTGCCGGAGACGAACCTCTGGCTGAGCTGTGAGAACGCGGTTCCCGCCCGGTGGCGGATGACCTCATGCGTGATCGCCCGCGACACCCCGTAGAGAAAGAAAGAGAAGACTGGGTGCTCGAAAACGGAGCCGTGACCCGACGACGAGAGATTGTCGAAGTAACGCTGTGCGTTCTCGTTGTAGGTGCGCTTCGGACCAAAACTCGAGTAGCAGGTCTGCCCCGCGGTCTTCAAGAGCTTGGCTCCTGGGGGCAGCTCCGTGGGGTCCTCGAGATACTGACCGAAGTCGAGCTCGGGGCCGTAGCCCTCGAGAAACTGCCGCAACCCCTCGATGTCCACGTTGGGTTTGGCGACCAAAACCACCCCCGGATGCCGCAGATAGAGCGTGCCACCATCGGTGTGGGCGACCTCACTGTGAAGCCGGGGAAACCCATCGGCTATCGCCCCGCCGAGCGACTCGAACAGTCTCTGGGGGTCCATGGCTCACAAGTTACCCCCTCGGAACGACCGCGGGTCGGAGCATCTCGAATCCTGTTTCATCCCCAGTAGGTCGCCCGCCGGCGGGCCCTGGTTTTGTGACGAGCGGTTGAGAGCGGCCCTAGTACTCGACCTCGACGTCCGCCACCGCCTTGGGCATGGCACCGATGACGCCTTGCAGCTGCATGAGCTTCATCATGTTGCCCGAGACCTTCAACTTGCCCTGCATGAACGCCTGCTGAGCGTTGACCTCGCCCTTCTGGAGCCCTGCGGCGGTGTCGTAGTTCTGAGTGACGGTTGCCTCGGCCCCCTCGATTTCGCCGAGCGAGACCTCGGCGGTGCCGTTGTCCAGCACGAAGTAGTACTTGACTTCACCACCATCGACGTCCGTCACGACCTGTTGGAGCTTGGTGGACTGACCGCCGGCGGCCGACTTGAACTCGTCGGAAGCGTTCAGTGAGTTGGTCATGGTCTCGGCCCATTCCTGGGAGAGGAACTTCACAGCCACAGTTGGTGCCTCCTCTTGTGCGCCGTCTGCCTTAGGGCGAGCGTGATCGCTCGGTTTATCCTCGGCGATCGTCGAGACGATCGCGCCGTGGCCGCAAAACATACCCTGTAGCGATGGGGCACACCAACGAAGGCGAGCGCGCAGCAGACGTTCCTCGGCCGGCCGCCACACTCGTGATTCTCAGGGACTCGACGCACGGACCAGAGGTCCTGCTCACGGTTCGCCCCAAGACCATGCGCTTCATGGGCGGCGCCATTGTGTTCCCGGGAGGAGCGGTCGCGCCGGCTGATCTGGACGAACGCTGGGAGCAACTCACGGGTCTGCACCGGGAGCACGCGGCGGCGGCACTCTCCGTGGAGGACGGGGTCACCGCGCGCGGCGCCTACGTGGCGGCTCTCCGTGAGGCCTTCGAGGAGGTCGGGTTCCTTCTGGGCGACGGTCCTCTATCGGAGCTTTCCCGAGATTCGGCGAACCAGCCGGATCGCTTCCTCGAGCGGTGTCTCGAGTTGGGGGTCACTCTGGGGGCCGACCGGCTCGTCCCCGCGGGGCGCTGGGTCACCCCGCTAGGTTCGCCGGTGCGTTTCGACGCTCGGTTTTTCGTGGTGGGGGCGCCCAGAGGATGGAGGCCGGAGCCGGACCCTACGGAGGTCGACGACGCTTATTGGGCGACCCCCGCTGAGGCATTGGCGAGTCTTGCCGCAGGCGACGTTGTGATGGCTCCTCCTACGATCGAGATGCTGCAGCGTTTGGACGATAACGAGGACGTGGCGAGCATCATGGCCTCATTGCGGAACGTCGAATGGCAGACATCGGGGGAGATTCTCCGCGCCAGATTGTCCCCCCAGGTCGCGGTGGTGCTGGCTCCGAACGCCGGTCTGATGACGGGTCCGGGGACGAACACGTACATCGTCGGGCGCTCGGCGGGCTCGCCCGGACGCCACGCACCGGGGCGAACGCTGGTCATCGACCCTGCCGTGAGCGACGAGTCGTTCCTCGATGCGGTTATGGATGTCGCCGGTGACGTCGAGTCGCTCGTCGTGACCCACCGTCACCCCGATCACACCGGTGGCGTTGCCGCGCTGGCCCGCCGCACCGGCGCGCACGTGAGAGCCTTCGGAATGGAGCCGGTCGACGGCGTCGCCGTGGAACCCCTCGCCGACGGAGACGAGCTCCGCGCGGGTGGCGTCACGCTACGCGCCCTCTACACCCCGGGCCACGCATCGGATCATCTTTGCTTCGAGATGGTGGGCACCAAGAGCCTGTTCGCTGGAGACAACATTCTGGGTGAGGGCACCGCCGTGATCGCGCTGCCGGACGGCAACATGGGGGACTACCTGTTCAGCCTCTATCGCCTAAGGGGCTTGGAGCTCGAGCGCATCTATCCCGGGCACTTCCGCCCGCTGGATGGGGGCACCCAAGTCATCGAGGGCTACCTGCAGCACCGGGCCGAGCGCCGTCAAGCGATCCTCGCCGCGCTGTCCGTTCCGAGCACGGAAGAGGACATCGTCGAACGCGTCTACACCGACACCCCGCCCCGGCTCCATCCCGTCGCTCTGTATCAGGTTCGAGCCGTGCTCGAGCTCTTGAAGGAAGAAAACCTGGTGGAAGAGGTCAATGAACTCTGGAAGCTCTCCGACGTTCACTAGAGTGAACGGTGAAATCGTTTCGACAATGGACGAATACTAGGATTCCGGACGAGCTGCTAAACAGGACGACCATGATCCCCAGAGATAGACGAGGCGTGAAACGGGGCAGTTGGGGGTGGGCTCTCAACGTCGCGGAGAGCACCGCGTGGGGGACGGTGGCGCTGCTCGCGCTGGTGGTTCTGATCTCGGATCTGCCGTCCGGCGTGCGGTTGGGAGGTCTCGGCCTGATTGCCGGCCTCGCCGCTTGGGTGTGGGCGCTGTTCACCTTCCTGATCGAAAAGGCTCGCCATCAGCGCTGGGTGGGAGCACTCGCGGGGCTGACGACCCTGGGATTCGGTGCCGTGATCTTCGGTGTGCTGCGGCCCCACGTCCCTTCGATTCAACTGGTGCTCGTCGCCGCCATCGTGTCGACCGCAATGCTGAGCAACCCGCTGGGCGGCCTGGCGATCGGCGTTGCGGGGAGCCTTGCCTACTGGCTGGTCGCGGGGGCGATCGATGGCTTCCCCGAGCTCGGTGCGGGGCTGCTCAACACGGGGGTGTTCCTGCTCTCGGGCGCAATCGCGGGACTTCTCGCCCGCGAGGTGCGCAAGCAGTTCCACGGCCAGGAGGAGGAGCACCGCCTCGCCACCGCGGTCCGGCACAGGCTTCTGGCCGTAGTCGATGCGGTCGACGAGGCCATCGTCTTCCGTGACCGCCAGGGCTCGGTCCGCGTGGTCAACCGGCGAGCGGGGGCTCTTTTCGGGATCGATCCCGATGAGTTTCTTGGACTACCGGGAGCCGAATTGCTGAGAACCATCGCGCGCCGAACCGAGGATCCCGAGGGCTTCATGGAGACCTTCCAGGAGCTGCGAGACGATCCCAAGGGCGAGCTGCGCGTGATGATCGAGCAGATCATGCCGGAGCGCAGACAGCTGCGGCTCTACTCGGGTCCGACCTTTGACGAGAGCGGCGTGCTGGTCGGCCGGATCGACGTCTACACCGACATCACCGAGGGCATGGCCCATGCGGGTGAGGTCGAGCGTCTCTACGAAGAGGCCCGCAAGACCGCGGAGAGCTACCAGCGCAGCCTCCTCCCCGACGGCGTGCCGAACCTGCCGAGAGTCAGCTTCGTCGCGCGCTACATTCCGGCAGCCGGGAGCCGGGCGGTGTGCGGGGACTTTTACGACTTCATCCCGGTACCCGACGGCAGGCTTGGGATCACCCTCGGAGACGTCTGCGGCATCGGTCCGTCGGCCGCCAATGGATCGGCGCTCGCCCGCTACACGCTCCGCACCTTCCTCAGCGAAGAGTCCGAGCCCGGCGCTCTGTTCGAGCGGATGAACACCCACGTCTCACATCAGATCCACAACGACCGGTTCATCAGACTCTTGTTCGGCGTCTTGGATCCGGAGCGAGCTACCTTCGATTACGTCAATGCGGGCCATGTTCCGCCGGTCGTGTATCGAGCGCGTTCCGGTGAGGTCGAATGGCTCGACGAGGGCGGCATCGCGATGGGCGTCCAGAGCGATGCGGAGTACAAGGCAGGCCACATCGAGCTCGAGCCCGGCGACATGCTCGTCCTATACACCGACGGCGTCACCGAGGCGCCGCGCTCATCCAAGCCCTTTGGCCAATCCCGCTTCGTCGACCTCGTGCAGCTCTATGGAATGGGAACTCCGGGCGAGCTCGTGCAGGCGATTCGTCGCGGCGTTGATGCGTGGGTGGGCGAGGGCGACCTGCGCGATGACCTCGCGCTGCTGGTTTGTCAGGTCGTGCCCGACTCGACCCTCGAGGAGCCCGAACGAGAGATCGTCCTTCAGAACGAACCGGCGCGGCTCGGCGAGATTCGCCAATTCGTCACCCGGTTCCTCACCGATATCAGGGCTCCCGTCGAGATAAGCCAGGACGTGCTGCTGGCTGTGGGCGAGGCGGCTGCCAACGCGGCGAGACACGGGCGGCGCTCCAGCGGACGCAGCGAGATCCGCGTTGGCGTCAAGCTCGACGGCACCGATGTCGTCGTGACGATCGCCGACGATGGTGGCGGCTTCGACATGCAGGAGGTCAAGGCTCGCCAGCAGGACCGCTTCGCGGCCGGAGGCCGCGGTTTGTACCTCATGGAGGAGTTGATGGACGGCGTCACGTTCGACTCCTCGGGCCAGGGCACCAAGGTGGTCATCCGGCACAACGTGTTCCCGCCCGGCACCCCGATGAGCCCCAGCGTCGCCCGGGTGCTCCACCCTTCCTCGCGGCACAAACGAGCCGTGGGCGGGCCGGCTGCAGGACGGGCGAACAAGCGCGATACTTGACCATCCGGTCAAGTAGAGCTACTACCCGAAAGGTGATCGAGATGGCGCGTGAGGCCGCGATCGTCGAGGCGGTGCGGACCGCCCTCGGCAAGCGTGATGGCAAGCTCAGTGGCTGGCATCCGGTGGATCTTCTGGCCGAGGTGCTGAACGAGACTGTGGCCCGCAGCAAGATCGACGCCGGAGTGGTCGACGATGTGATCTGTGGGTGCGTGAGCCAGGTCGGCGAGCAGTCGTTGAACGTCGGGCGCAACGCATGGCTTGCCGCGGGGCTGC
>JBOGWU010000020.1:0-8469 GCA_050693935.1 Actinomycetota bacterium
TGGTGCGGGTCACACTCTCGGCCTCTTTCACTTCGCTGGATGGGCTCTAAGGTCCAAAGTTGCCGTCTGCGGAGGTTAAGTTTTGGGGTGACAAATTGTGGGTTTCGGCGGGTTGAATTCAGGCCGCGGATCGAGTACCTTGTGAAAACATTCACAAGTCGCAGAAGGGGTTAGGATGCGCAACGTCCACGGCCCAAGCCGTTGAATCCCCAACTAAGGCGATCGCGGTAGCGCGCACGGGGAGCGGCCGGCGAGGGCTGCCGACAAGAACGACGGAAGGGGAATTCCGAGCGTGAGCGACACGGGCGGGGGGCGAGGCTCTAACTACCTCGTCGGCCAGGGGCTCTCGCTCGCCTTCGAGTTCGTGGGTGCGGTGTTCCTGTTTTGGTTCGCCGGCCGCCTGGTGGACAACTGGCTCGGCATCGAACCGTGGGGCCAGGTCGTGGGAGCGGTGATCGGTTGGATCGGGGGCACTCTGCACGTGTACTACGCGGTGCAAAGGAGGCACGGACGATGATCGAGCTCCGGATGGTCGGGCGCATGGCAAGGCGGGCGCTCATCGCCGGCCCGCTCGTGGTCGCCGGGCTCTGGCTCTGGCAGGGACCGGACTACGCCCTGTCCGGCGCGGTGGGTATCGCCATGACCCTCTTCAACCTGTGGCTGTCGGCTCGCATAATCGGCTCGATCGCCGAGAGCAATCCCCAAATGCTCATGCCGGCCGCCCTGGCCACCTTCTTGCTGGGCCTGCTGCTTCTGACCGGCATCGCGTTCGCACTGCAGAGTATGGACGTTATCTTTTTCCCGGTAACCGGGCTCGTCCTCATTGCGAGTCATCTCGGCCTCGTGCTGTGGGAGGCTGCCCACCGCCACCAGACGGTCGACGAATACGACAAGCCAAGCGCCTCCAAGCCGCTGACGCCAAAGGAGCCGAAGAATGCAGGACTTTGATGTAAACCACCTGTTCTTTTACGACCCGTTCGCGCTGGACGGGACGGCGTTCGCGGTCAACCGGGTCGTGCTTCTAATGTGGGTTGCATCGTTGCTGTGCATCGCTTTCTTCGTGATAGGGGCCCGACGCAAGGCGCTGGTGCCAAGGGGAATTCAGAATCTTGCGGAGACCGGCTATCTCTTTGTGCGAAACAACATCGCGATCGACGTCATCGGTCCCAAGGATGGACCGAAGTACGCGAACTATCTGGCGTCGTTGTTCTTCTTCATTTTCTTCTCGAACCTGCTCGAGATCGTCCCGGGCATCAACTTTCCCGTCACCTCACGCATGGCGATCCCGGCGGCGCTTGCGATCCTGACCTGGATCGTTTTCAACGTGGTCGGAATCGCCAAGCAGGGGCCGTATCGCTACTTCAAGGACACGTTGTTCCCCCCCGGTGTTCCAAAGGCGGTCTACGTCCTGCTAACTCCCATCGAATTGTTCTCGACGTTCATCGTTCGACCTTTCACCCTTGCTGTTCGACTGTTCGCCAACATGGTCGCGGGCCATACTCTGCTCACGATCTTCTTTCTGTTCACGAACGACTTCCTGCGCGAGAACCTGGGCCTCTCGGCGCCTATCGGCGTCCTGACGTTGCTGATTTCCTGCGTGCTGATCCTCTTCGAGTTCCTGGTCATCAGCCTCCAGGCCTACATCTTCACGATGCTGACCGCGTCCTATATCGCCGAGGCGATCCACGGTCACGGCGAAGAAGACTACGAGGAAGCACCGCAACAAGCTCCACACGAGACCGAGGGAATAGCGGCCTAACGGCCCCGACAGCGAATAGAGGAGGAGTAACGAGATGGTTGACTCAATGGTGACTCTGGCCCAAGAGGGCGGGGGCATGACCGATACCGGACTCGCCGCGATCGGCGCCGGGCTCGTGTACGGATTGGCCGCCATCGGCCCCGGAATCGGTATCGGCCTGATCTTCGGTGCCGCCATCGAGGCGATGGCGCGCCAGCCCGAGACCGCCGGCCAGACGCGCGCCACCATGTTCATCGGGTTCGCCCTGATTGAGGCGCTCGCCCTGATCGGCTTCGTGCTCGCGTTCATCGTTCTCGGAGCGGGAGGTTAGGCAAGATGCTTCAAGACACCGCATTCGCTCTGATGCTTGCGGCGGAGGAGGAGCCAAGCGGAATCGATCTGATTCTTCCGGAGACCGCCGAGCTCATCTGGGGGATCATCTCGTTCGTGGTGGTCGCCGTCGTGCTCACCAGGATTGCGTTTCCGAAATTGAAGGAGGTCGTCGATCAGCGGGCCGCGACCATCCAGAAGGATCTCGAGGACGCGGAGGCATCCAAGTCCGAGGCGCAGGGCATGCTCGACGAGTACAAGAAGCAGATGGCCGACGCGCGCAGTGAGGCGAACCGGGTCATCGAGGATTCTCGTCAGCAGGCGGAACAGGTCCGCAAGGACATCATCGCAAAAGCGGAAAAGGACTCCGAGAGCATCGTGGCGCGCGCTCAGGAGCAGATCCAGGCCGAGCGCAGCCGAGCGGTGACCGAACTCCAGGCGACGATCAGCAACCTGTCGATCGAGCTGGCCGAGAAGGTTGTCGGTCGCAGCATCGACGCCTCCGCGCAGAAGGACCTGGTCGACGCCTACATCAAAGACGTCGGGGACATGAGCCCCAACGGAGGGCGGAACAACTGATGGCAACCGACGAGCTCATTGCCGGATACGCGCAGGCGCTGTTCAGCGTCGTCAAGGCCGAGGGCGAGCTCGAGCGCGTAGAGGACGAGCTCTACCGATTCGGCAAGCTGCTCGAGTCAAACAACGACCTCAAGCAGGCTCTTCAGGAGCCCGGCATCGATCGCTCGCAGAGGGTGAAGGTGCTCGAGGATCTACTGGCCGACAAGGTGTCGCCGCACACGCTGGGGCTCATCACCTTCGTCGTGGCTTCGGAGCGCGGACGGCAACTTCCGCAGATCCTCGGCGAGCTCAGCGAGCTTGCGGCGGAGGCTCGCAAGTCGGTCGTGGCCGAGGTGCGCAGCGCAACGCCGCTCGAGGCCAAGCAGCGGACCGCCCTCGCTCAGGCACTCGGCAAGGCGACGGGCAAGAAAGTCGAGGTCAAAGTGCTCGTCGATCCGTCGATCATCGGCGGCGTCGTCGCCAAGATTGGAGACACCGTCATCGACGGCAGCGTTAAGCGCCGTCTCGAAGATCTGAAAGAGCAGGTGAGGGGCTAGTGGCTGAACTCACGATCAGGCCGGAGGACATATCCTCGGCACTGAAGCGGCACGTCGAGGACTTCAAGCCCACGCTCGAGCGTGAAGAGGTGGGCCGTGTCGACGAGGTGGGCGACGGCATCGCCCGCGTCACCGGGCTCCCCGGCGTGATGGCCAACGAAATGCTCGAGTTCCCGGGGGGCATCGTCGGCCTGGCGATGAACCTCGAGGAGCACATCATCGGAGCGATCATCCTGGGCGAGGCGAGCCACATCGAGGAGGGGGGCGCGGTCAAGCAGACCGGTCAAATCCTCTCCGTGGGTGTGGGCGACGGACTGTTGGGACGTGTCGTCGACGCTCTCGGCAACCCGCTCGACGGCAAGGGTCCGATTCAGTCCGAGGCCCGGCGTCCGCTCGAGGTCCAGGCCCCGGGCGTGACCGCGCGTCAACCGGTGAAGAATCCACTACAGACCGGGATCAAGGCCATCGACGCGATGACGGCCATCGGGCGGGGACAGCGCCAGCTGATCATCGGCGACCGCCAGACCGGCAAGACGGCCATCGCCATCGACGCGATCGTCAACCAGCGCGAGAACTGGGGCACGGACAACGCAGTGAAGTGCATCTACGTGGCCGTGGGCCAGAAGGCGTCCACGGTGTCCGAGGTGGTCGCGGGCCTCGAGGAGCAGGGCGCACTCGAGTACACCGTCATCGTCAACGCCGCGGCATCCGACCCGGCCCCCTTCCAGTACCTCGCTCCCTATGCCGGCTGCGCCATGGGCCAGCACTGGATGGAGAAGGGCGAGGACGTTCTCATCGTCTACGACGACCTTTCCAAGCAGGCCATCGCCTACCGCCAGCTATCGCTGCTGCTGCGCCGCCCGCCGGGTCGCGAGGCTTACCCGGGCGACGTCTTCTACCTTCACAGCCGCTTGCTCGAGCGCGCCGCGAAGCTCAGTGACGAGCGCGGCGGCGGATCCATGACCGCTCTGCCGATCATCGAGACCAAGGGTGGCGACGTCTCGGCCTACATTCCGACGAACGTCATCTCGATCACCGACGGGCAGATCTACCTCGAGAGCGATCTGTTCTTCTCCGGAGTTCGCCCCGCGATCAACGTCGGCATCTCCGTGTCTCGTGTCGGCGGTAACGCGCAGGTCAAGGCGATGAAGAGCGTCGCCGGCCGGCTGCGCCTCGACCTCGCCCAGTACCGCGCTCTCGAGGCGTTCGCCGAATTCGGTTCCGACCTGGACAAGGCTTCCCAAGCGCAGCTTGAGCGAGGCGCGCGCGTGGTCGAGATCCTCAAACAAAAGCAGTTCACGCCCTACAGCGTCGAGGACCAGATCATCTCGATCTGGGCGGCCTCGAACGGGTTCCTCGACGACCTACCGGTCGAGAAGGTGCAGGACTTCGAGGTCAAGCTCCTCGACTTCGTGCGTAGCCGTTACGGCGGCATCGGCGAGGGCATCAAGGACACCGGCAAGCTCGAGGAGGACACCGCCGAGAAGCTCCGGTCGGCCATCGATGAGTTCAAGCAGAGCTATCTGAGTTCCGAGGACGTCGAGACGGTCGACACGGTGGCCGCCGACGAGGGGGTGCCGCAAACCAGTGACGCGCCCGCTTCCGAGAGCGGCGACGCCGACGCGGCCGACGAACCGACCGAAGAGCAGCCGGCCGAGTCGGATGAGTCCGATGAGAAAGAGGAGACTCGCACCTAGATGGCCCAGCAGCTGCGCGCGATCAAGCGCCGCATCGGAAGCGTCAAGTCGACGCAGAAGATCACGAGCGCGATGGAGCTCATCGCTTCGTCGCGCGTGGTCAAGGCCCAGCAGAGGGTCAAGGCGGCGCGGCCCTACGCCGAGGAGATGAGGCGACTGATGAGCTCGGTCGCTGCCAAGGCCGGTCGCATCGATCATCCCCTGCTGAAACCGCGCGACGAGCTCACCAGGGTCGGCACGATCGTTCTGTCCTCGGACCGGGGCCTGGCGGGTGCCTACAACTCCAACGTTCTGCGATATGCGGAGCGCGACATGGAGTCGCACGGCAAGGACAACCGGTTGTGGCTCGTGGGTAAGAAGGCGATCACCTATTTTCGATTTCGCGGTTACGAGTTCGACCATGAGAGCACCTGGCAGGGTGTGTCCGACCATCCGCGCATGGAAGATGCACACGAGATCGCAAGGGCCGCCACGAAGGCGTTCCGGGACGGTGAGGTCGACCAGGTGAGACTGGTCTACACCCGGTTCCAGTCCGCGGTCATTCAGCGACCCACCATGGTGCAGTTGCTCCCCCTTCCCAAGGAAGAGCTCGACGAGTTGCAGGAACAGGCGAATCAGCAAGGACCCGGGCCGAGCTACATCTTCGAGCCGGAGCCCGAGGACATCCTTGGACTCCTGGTCCCGCGCTACGTCGAGGGCAACATCCTCCAGGGCCTGCTCGAGTCCTCGGCATCCGAGCATGCCGCACGTCGCCGCGCCATGAAAGCCGCGACCGACAACGCGTCCGACCTGATCGACGATCTAACCCGCGTCTACAACCAGGCACGGCAGGCTGAGATCACCACCGAGATCATGGAGGTCATCGGTGGAGCCGAGGCCCTGTCCGCCGCCGGCAGAGACTAGGAGAGAGGTTCATGGCCGTAACCGAACAACGACTCGCAGACCGTAAGACCTCGGAGGGCCGCATCCTCGCGGTGACGGGCCCCGTCATCGAGGTGGAGTTTCCCCCCGACGGCCTGCCCGAGATCGGCTTCGCGCTGACGGTAGAGCGCACCATCGGCGGCGACACCGACGTCATCACCGCGGAGGTTTCCCAGCACGTCGGCGAGAGCACGGTACGAGCCGTATGCCTCAAGAACATCGACGGGTTGGTGCGCGGGTCGGTCGTTACCAACACCGGTGCTCCGATCTCGGTTCCGGTCGGCAAGGCGGTCCTCGGCCACGTCTACAACGTGCTGGGCGAGCCCGTCGACGACTCGACCCTCCCCGACGATGTCGAGCGCTGGCCCATCCACCGCAACGCACCGAAGTTCGAGGACCTCGAGCCCAAGACCGAGATGTTCGAGACCGGGATCAAGGTCATCGACCTTCTCGAGCCTTACGTGCAGGGCGGAAAGGTCGGAATGTTCGGCGGCGCCGGTGTAGGCAAGACCGTGCTCATTCAGGAGATGATCCACCGCGTCGCCGAGCAGCACGGCGGTGTCTCGGTGTTCGCCGGCGTCGGCGAGCGCACCCGTGAGGGCAACGACCTCTGGCTCGAGATGGACGAGTCCGGCGTGCTCGAGAAGACCGCTCTGGTGTTCGGTCAGATGGACGAGCCCCCCGGCGTGCGTCTGCGCGTCGCACTGAGCGCGCTGACGATGGCCGAGTACTTCCGCGATGTCGAGCACCAGGATGTGCTGCTGTTCATCGACAACATCTTCCGTTTCGTTCAGGCGGGCTCAGAGGTCTCGACGTTGCTCGGCCGCATGCCCTCGGCCGTCGGCTACCAGCCCACGCTGGCCGAGGAGATGGGCGAGCTTCAGGAGCGCATCACCTCGACCAAGGGCCGTTCGATTACGTCGCTTCAGGCCATCTACGTGCCGGCCGACGACATCACGGACCCTGCTCCTCACACGACGTTCGCCCACCTCGACGCCACGACGGTGCTCAGCCGGGCGATCTCCGAGCTCGGCATCTATCCTGCCGTCGATCCGCTGGACTCGACCTCTCGCATTCTGGACCCTCGCTACGTGGGACAGGAGCACTACGACGTCGCGCTGCGCGTCCAGCAGATCCTCCAGCGCTACAACGACCTGCAGGACATCATCGCCATCCTCGGTGTGGACGAGCTCAGCGAGGAGGACAAGCTCACGGTGACGCGCGCCCGCAAGATCCAGCGCTTCCTGAGCCAGCCGTTCTTTGCCGCCGAGCAGTTCACGGGTATCCCCGGCAAGTACGTGCCCGTCGAGGAGACTGTCGAGAGCTTCAAGGCGATCGCCGACGGCGACTACGACCAGCTCCCCGAGCAAGCCTTCTATCTGGTCGGCAACATCGAGGAGGCCGAGAAGCAGGCGAAGGAGCTCCAGAGTTAGTGGCCACTCCGATGAGTGTCTCGATCGTGTCTCCCGAGGAGGAGTTGTGGCGAGGCGAGGCCGAGATGGTCATCGCTCGCTCGCCGGAGGGCGAGTTCGCGATTCTGCACGGGCACATTCCGTTTCTGGCGGCGTTGGTGCCGGGCCGCGTCTCCGTGGTTTCCGGTAGCAACCGCGAGGAGTTCTTCGTTTCGGGAGGTTTTCTGGAGGCCTCTAAATCCCAAGGGCTTGACTCGAGCTCCGACCAGGCCGACGAGCACGACTACCACGTCATCGTCCTCGCCGACGACGCCGAGGACCTGCACAACATCGACCTTGCCGAGGCTCGCCGCCGGCTCGAAGAAGCACAGCGCAAAGCCGAGGATCGCGAAGAGGACATGGCCGAGGCACGGATGCGCATCGAGATGGCGCGGGTCGAGATCGCCGAGTCACGCGGCCAATAGAGCCCAGCGATGGATCAGCATGATCTGCGCAACCGAGTGTTTTGCTCGTCATGCGGAGCCTCGGCCTCACGCC
Organism: Actinomycetota bacterium; assembly: GCA_050693935.1. Lineage (GTDB taxonomy): Bacteria > Actinomycetota > CADDZG01 > CADDZG01 > WHSQ01 > WHSV01. Next base: position 7,751 of record JBOGWU010000020.1, read on the forward strand.
GGCAGGGCGTCGTACCGCTGGGATGGCAAGAGATGCCGGACGCAAACGATCGTCATCTCTCGCTCTGTCCCGACTGCGTTCGCCGCAACCTCTGGATGATCGAGGCGCGCCTGGACATCGATCCCGGCTCCGGGTTCTGAGTGCCCGTTGTTGTTTTCGTCCTTGCGCAACAGGGGAATGCAGAGTACGAGTTTGTGAATTAGACGCGGGATCACGTAGAGAGGGAGGGAACATGGCCGAAGAGGACAAGGGTTTGGTCGACAGGACGCGAGAAAAGGTCGCGGGGGCCGAGGATGTCGTGGCCGGAGTGGTCGCACCACAACCTGGGACCGCCGGAGCGTTGGCCGGCGCACGTCGCGCGGCCGCGGGAACCGTCGGCGTGGTCGCCGACGTCACCCGGCCGGAAGAAGGCCTGCTCACCGAGGAGCTGAAGAAGGCCGTGGGCGACGTCAAGAAGACGGCCAACCGAAGAACCGCACAGAACAAGCGCTCGATGAAGAAGAAGTCCACCGCGGCGAAGAAGACCGCGAGGAAGAAGGCGACAGCCGCGAAGAAGACCGCTCGCAGGAAGGCAACGGGGGCCAAGAAGACCGCCGCGCGGAAGACGACCGCGGCACGAAGGGCCGCTCGCAGGAAGACGACCGGCGCGAAGAAGACCACGCGCCGGAAGGCCACGGGGGCCGGGAAGGCAACTCGTAAGAAGCCGGCCGCCCGCAAGA
>JBOGWU010000021.1:0-24012 GCA_050693935.1 Actinomycetota bacterium
GCCGTGAAAGAAATCCGCAACCCTCGTGTAGAGATCGTCGCTCCCGGGACGGCAGGCCTCGAGCGCGAGGTTCAGGGCCTCTCGACACTGCTGGTGCAGCTTGACGATCTCGTCGGACGGACGACCGGGTACGAAGGTGCGCGTCATGTCGGAGAAGGTGCCCGTCCGCCGGTCTCGAGGGAACACATCGATAATGCACGACTCGTTCGGCAGAATCGGCCCCGTTCCGAGATCGTGCCCCCTGAGGCAGGCATCCCCCGACTGCACGATGATCTCTTCCGAGTCGGTTCCCTGCTGCGACAACATTGCGGCCATGGACTCGCGCACCCACTCCGCGGTAAGGATCTCTCCTTCAAAACGAAGCCCGCCCTCGGGAGTGGGCTCGGCGTCGCGCAGCATGCGCGCAGCGGTCAGCATGGCGATCTCGGCGGCGCGCTGAGCCCGCTCCGTGCCCTCGAGCTCCCACGGCGTCTTGCTGCGGCGCCTGGCCGACCAGGCGGTGGCATCGACGGTCACCTCGACGCCTCGCGCTCGCAACAGGTCGGCGACCTGCACGTGAAACGTGGGGGGCACGATTACGTCGTTGACCTCGAGGCGCGCGAGCGCACGCACGACGAGCTCCGGGCGCACCAGATCGGTGGGTATCGAGTCGTCGGCAAGAATCTCCTGGTAGCCGAGCTCGTCGTAGGTCCAGAACTCGTCCACGACGTCCTCCCGCTTGGCGAAGACGTCGCCCTCGAGACTCGGCCCGGCCACGATTCTCTTGCCCCCGCCGTCGATGAAGACGACGGGGTCCGCGACCGGTTCGGAGATCTCGTGGCGCATCTCGGGGCTGCGAACCCCGCTATCGAACAGCAGGTAAGTGTTCATTTTTCCCTTCGATGGGGCTCGTTTGCCGGGTGCGGAATCCTAACGGGAAGGTGACGCCGCCTGAGCGCCGCCTTCGCATCTGATACCGAGAAGGTGCCGAAGTGAAACACCGAAGCCGCGAGCGCCGCCTCCGCGCCGCCGCGCTCGGGGTCGACGGCATCCGCGAGGTCGTCGGGCGAGCCTGCGCCTCCCGATGCGATCACGGGGATGGTGAGCGCATCGCAGACCGAGCGGGTCAGCTCGAGGTCGTAGCCGCCGGTGGTTCCATCGGAGTCCATCGACGTCAGCAGGACCTCCCCCGCCCCCAGCTCCTGAACCCGGCGAGCCCAGGCCACCGCCTCGAGGCCCGTGGGAGTCCGGCCGCCGTCCACGACGACCTCCCAGCGGCTGCGTCCCGAACGCCGAGCGTCGATGGCGACCACTATGGCCTGCGATCCGAACTCGTCCGCCGCCTCGCGGACGGCCTCGGGGCGTCGAACCGCCGCCGTGTTCAGCGACGCCTTGTCGGCCCCCGACTCGAGCAGCCGCCTGACGTCGGCCACGGTGCGGACCCCACCGCCGACGGTCAAGGGAATGAACACGGTCTCTGCGGTTCGAGCGACGACGTCGTATATCAACTCGCGCCGTTCGTGGCTCGCGGTGATGTCGAGGAACACCAACTCGTCCGCGCCTTCGGCGTCGTAGCGAGCTGCCAACTCGACGGGATCCCCCGCATCGCGCAGTTCGACGAACCGCACCCCCTTGACCACTCGGCCACCGTCCACGTCGAGGCAGGGGATGATGCGCTTCGCGAGCATGAGTTACTGCTCGTCTACCGACGCTTCGTCGGCGGCGCGAACCGCCTCGATAACCGTGAACTTGCTCTCGTAGAGCGCGCGCCCCACGATCACGCCTCGAACGCCGCTGCCGTGCATGCGGGCAACCGCGCGAAGCTCGTCGAGTGTCGACACTCCTCCCGACGCGATTACCGGCCTCGTGGTGTGCTGCGCGAGACGAACCACCCCCTCGAGGTTCGGCCCCGACATTGTGCCGTCCCGCGACACGTCCGTGTAGATGAACATCGACGCGCCCGCTTCCTCGAAGACCCGCACCGCTTCGAGCAGCGGCATCCCCGAGCCCACAGTCCACCCGTGTCCGGTGAGCTCGGCCGCCATCTCGTTCTGCGGTCCGGCCGAGCCCGCCCCGCGTGCATCCAGGGAGACCGCAATTCGCTCACCGAAGCGGCCGCAGGCACGGCGCAGCTCCTCTGGATCCTCGAGCGCGACGGTCCCCAACACGGCTCGGTTGGCTCCCGCGGCCAGGACTTCGACTACATCGTCGATGCCGCGCAGACCTCCCCCCGCCTGCACCGGACAGGCCGCCTTTGCGACCACCTCGAGCACCAGCTCCCGGTTCGTCCCCACGCCGGTCCTTGCACCGTCGAGATCCACTATGTGGAGCCAGCGAGCCCCCGCCTTTGCGAAGCCGAGGGCCACCTCGACGGGATCGTCGCTGTAGACGGTCTCCGTGCCGAAGCGTCCTTGCAGCAGACGTACACACTTTCCCTGCGAGATATCGACGGCCGGATAGACCGTGAAGCTCATTCTTGCTTCCCTCCCTGGCCGCCGCGTCGCGGCAGCGCCGGGTAATGCACGCGATCGTCGAGACGATCGCTCATTTTCCTTCCTCGCCTTTTGAAGACCGGAGCCAACTCTCGAGAAGCGCGATTCCCGACGCTCCGCTCTTCTCCGGGTGGAATTGCACCGCCGTTACCGACTCCTTTGCAATCGCGGCGGCGAAGACCTTGCCGTGATCGCACCACCCGGACACCACCGACTCGTCGCGCGCGAAGACGGCGTAGGAGTGATCGAAGTAGTAGTACTCGCCCCCCGTTGCTTCGCGTTCGCCGGTCACCTGGTTCCAGCCCATGTGGGGGACACGCACCCTTCCGGTTAGTCGTCGCACCTCGCCCGTCAGGAGGGCGAGTCCGTCGATGGTCGCGTCTTCCTCGCTGCGTTCGAACAGGATCTGCATGCCCAGGCAGATACCGAGATAAGGACGTTGGTCGCCGATCCAGGTGCGCACCAACTCGTCATGCCCCGCCGACTCGAGGTTGGCGATGCAGCGTCCAAAGATGCCCTGCCCGGGAACGCACAGAGCCGCGCTGCGGTCGATGTCCGCCGAGTCCGACGTCACCACGACCTCGGCACCGGCGGCTTCGAGAGCCTTGGCCACGCTGCGAAGGTTGCCCATGCCGTAGTCCAGGACGGCGACCCTCACAGGATCCCCTTGGTCGATGGGATCACGTTCTCGCCCCGGGGATCAATGGCGACCGCGTCGCCCAGGGCCACCGCCAGCGCCTTGAAGATGGCCTCCACGGCGTGATGCGTGTTCCGTCCGGCAAGAAGCTTGACGTGCATGGTCAGTCCGCCGGTGCGACAAAGCGCCTGAAGGAACTCCTCGGTCAGCGCGGTGTCGTACTGACCGACCGACTCGGTGGTGAAGTCGGCGTCGAAGACCAGAAGGGGCCGGCCGGAGATGTCGAGCGCTACCTGCGCAAGCGCCTCCTCCATCGGCACCAGCGCGTCCCCATAGCGGCGAATGCCGCGCTTGTCGCCGAGCGCCTCGGTCAGCGCCTCGCCCAGCACGATTCCCGTGTCTTCGACGGTGTGATGAGCATCGATCTCGAGATCCCCTTGAGCGCGCACCACCAGGCCGAATCGTCCGTGGCGTCCGAGTTGATCGAGCATGTGGTCGAAGAAGGCGACGCCCGTGGAGGCGGCGACCTTTCCGCCATCGAGCGACAGCTCGACGGAGATCTTGGTCTCGTTGGTGTCGCGCGCGAGACTTGCCTCGCGATTGAGGCTACTCATCGAGGACCTTCTCCATCGCCTCGAGGAACGCGTCGGTCTCCTGCGGTAGCCCCGCGGTAACGCGGAGGCACCCGCGCAACGTTGGGTTGGACGAGTAGTTGCGCACGAGCACCTCGCGCTCGAGCAGCTTGGAGAAGACCGCGTCGGCGTCGTCCACCTGGAACAGCACGAAGTTGGCTCGTGACGGAAACGTCTTGACGCCCATCGATTGGAGCTCGACCGAGATACGATCGCGCTCCGCAATGATCGAGTCCACCAAGGACAGGGACTTCTCGTGGTACTCGAGAGCGAGCTCGCCCATCACCTGGGCCGGGGTCGAGAGGTGATAGGGAAGACGCACCCGGGCGATGCCGTCCCTCATCGATGGGTCCGCCAGCATGTAGCCGAGCCTCACCCCGGCCAGTCTCCAGGCCTTGCTGAAGGTCTTGACCAGAACGAGGTTGCGATACTCGTCGAGCATCGGTCGCACCGAGGCATCGGGGCCGGCGAACTCACCGTAGGCCTCGTCGACCACCACGAGCCCTGGGGCCGCCTGCAACAGTGCCCGCACCGTCGACAACGGCTCGCAATTGCCGGTCGGGTTGTTGGGCGAGCAGACCATGACGATGTCGGGTTCGTTGCGTTCGATTTCATCGAGCGCGCTTCCGAGATCGATGATGTGATCCTCGTCGCGAAAGAGATTGCGTATACGCGTTCCGGTGATGCGCGGGATCAGCGAGTGCAGTGAATAGCTCGGTTCGAAGGTGAGCACCGTACGTTCCGGGCCCCCATAGGCGAGAAAGAGGTGCAGAAGGACCTCGTTGCTGCCGTTCGCCGCCCACACACCGTCTGCCGACCAGCTCGCGAAGCGGGCGAGAGCTTGGATCAACGAGGCCGCGTCCTTGTCCGGATACCGGTTCAACGACCTCTCCGAGAGCCGGTGCGCGAGTTCGCCGAGGAAACCGTCGGGCGGTGGATAGGGCGACTCGTTGGTGTTCATGCGGAAACGCGCGGGCCGTTGCGGAGGTACGTAGGGCTCGACGTCTACGAGGTCCGGTCGCGTACTGAGAGGAGCGCGCGTCACCGAGCCGGTCTTCCTCGATCCAGGAGCCGGGCCTCGAGGGCGCGGGCGTGTCCCTGCAATCCCTCGGCTTCGCTCAACGCCTCCACGTGCGGCTGCAGGCGCTCGAGCGCGCTCGGCTCGAATCCCGAGACGTAGATGCGCTTGATGAAGTCGTTGACGCCCAAACCCGAAGCCCAGCGTGCCGTCCCCCCACTTGGAAGCACGTGATTCGTGCCGCCGACGTAGTCGCCCACCGGCACCGGCGAGTTGTTGCCGACGAACACCGAACCCGCGTTGCGGATGTGATCGAGTGCGTCCCGCGCCCCCGCGAAGCAGAGTTGAAGATGCTCGGGTGCAAACGCGTTGACCGTGTCCAGTGCGTGCCGCCGATCCCTCACGATCACCCCACGGCCGCCCTCTATCAGCGCGTTCTCGACGTCGTCGGGATTCTCATGAATCAACGCGAGGCGGTCGAGCTGCTCATCGACCGCGGCGACTACCTCCGGCACCCAACTGATCAACACATGGGTCCCGTGGGGGCCGTGCTCGGCCTGCGCGATGAGGTCCAGCGCCACCGTCGCGGGATCGACGGACTCGTCGGCCACGACGGCCAGCTCCGTGGGTCCCGCCTCGGAGTCCGTGCCCACCCATCCGGCAACCGCACGCTTGGCGAAGGTAACGTACTGGTTCCCGGGCCCGACGATCTTGTCGACGGGCCGCACCGTTTCGGTCCCGTAAGCCATGGCTCCGATCGCCTGAGCGCCCCCGGCCCGGTATACCTCGTCGATCCCCGCCACCGCGCAGGCCGCCAGCACCGGCTCGGCGATCTCGCCGGTGGTCTGCGGAGGAGAACAGACCGCGATGGCACCGACGCCTGCCACCTGCGCCGGGACCGACCCCATGATCACGGTCGATGGATAAGTTGCGCGGCCGCCCGGAGCGTAGATGCCGACGCGACTCAGGGGCCTCATGAGCTCGCCGACGAACTCGTCCTCGCGTTCCTCCAGCCAGCTCTCCGGCATCCCCGCCTCGCAGGTCGATCGAAGCCGATCGGCCATGACCTGCAGCGCCTCGAGCAGCTCGGGACGGACGAGGTTCCGAGACTTCAGGATGTCATCGGGATCCACTCGAAGGTGCTCGATCTGCAGCGAGGCCCCTTCGAATTTCGACGCGTGCTCGACCAAGGCGGCGTCGCCGCGCAGGCGAACGTCCTCGACGATGTCGCGCGCGACCGCCTCGGCCTTGGCGGCCAGACCGACCGCGGTCGGACGCTTGATGTGGACGGGAGTCTGCTGGTCCCGTCCGTCGATCAACTCGAGCATGGTCAGAGAGTAAAGGAGTGAGTCCCACCGCTCGTCAGGAGGACGATTCGCCAATCCAGTCGTGGTTGCAAGAACGACAGATCGTCGACCCCATCACCATCGACAACCGGGTGCTGCCGCAGCGGGGGCAGGCGTCGAGCTCCTCGGTCCATCGGGGGTTCGCGCTCTGGCAATCGGGACAGATGAGGATCTGCCGGCCGGCAACGACGCCGCGTCCCCAGGGAGAAGCACCCTTCGCGGGATCGGTCTGGACGCGTGCACACAGGTAGCACGGCATGCCTTCACTCCTCGCCCGGCGCGGCCGGCAGTCGCAATGCTCCCCGGGCGTCGATCGACGAGCCCGGTGCCCACGCCACCTCGAAGCGGTTTCCCTCGGGATCCGAGAAGTAACCCGAGCGTCCACCCCACTCAGCGTCGACCGGTTCCTTGACGATCTCGGCCCCCGCGGCGCGCGCCGCATCGATCGAGGTGTCGACGAGCGCGGGGTCCGCGACGTTGATGGCAAGCGTCACTCCCGACCACTCTCCGCGCTTCCCCGAGGCTCGGCTGTCTGCCGCCAGAGAGGACAGTGGGACCAGGGCCAGCACCGCTCCGCCCGTGTCGAAGGCGGTGTAGCCGTCCGCCGCCGCGGCCCACCGAGGCCATCCGAGAGCCTCGAAGAAGGCCCTCATGCGCTCCGGATCGCGAACCCCGAGAGTCACCAGATTGATGCGGGCGGGCAGTGCGGGCCGATCTGGCTCCCGGCCCCGGTCGGATCGCAGCCGTGCATAACTCACGCTGTCGCGACGACCTCGCCGGGTGTTGAGATGGGCGCGAAGGACGCCCTCCTCGACGAAGCCGAGCTTGTGCGCCACCCGGCGAGAGGCCACGTTGTCGAGATCGGCCAGCAGCTCGATGCGCTCGAGCCTCAGGGAGTCGAAGCCCCAGTTGACGAGCAGTGCGGTCGTTCGAGTCGCCACGCCCCGCCCGCGCTCCGGGGCCGCCACCCAGTACCCGACCTCGGCGCTTCGATTCCCGAGGCTGATGCGCGACAACCCGGAGCCGCCGAGCAGCCGGCCGTCGTCGGAGTCGGTTATGGCCACCGCCACCATGCGCTCCTCCTCGGCCTCGCGGCGCGCGAGATCGATGAAGCGGTGCGCGTCGTCGGTCGAGTACGGGTACGGGATGACGGGGATCCACAGCGAGATGTCGGGGTCGCTAAGCGCCGCGGTCATGGCCTCCACATCGTCGTCGCTCCACGCGCGCAGGGTCACGGCGCCGTCGCTCAAACCCTCGCGTGGGAGTTCCAGGGACATGGGCAAAGCGTAGCCGCGGGAGGTGCAGCCTAGAGCGAGACGAGCGCCTCGGGGCCGAGCAGAACCTTTAACTCGGCCGCCAGTCCGTTGGACGAGTCAACCCAGAATTCGCTCCCGAGCCGTAGCACGGTGGTGGGCTGCTGGTTCGCAGCGAGCTCGAGGAACACCTGGGTCGACCCCGGATGCGAGCTCAGCACGTCCTTCAACTGACTCACTACCCCGGCGGTGCAAGCGCCCGCCGACAGGTTGATCACCACCGGCCGGTCCTCGAGGTTGGGCTCGGTTACATCCATGGCGATGAACTTGACCGAGTCGTCGCGCACGTCGAAGTCGACGCGGCCGCGGATCAGCAGGATGGCGTCGGGTCGCAGCAGCGCGGCGAACTTCTCGGCCGCCTTCTGGAACACCACCACTTCCACCAGCGCGCCGGATACGTCCTCGAAGTCGAGCAGCACCATGACGGAGCCGTTTTTGGTGACCCGCTTGCGAATCCCGGCGACGAGGCCGCCGACGTTCAACATCTCGCCGGCCTGGCGATCGCCCAACGACGCCAGGGTGCAGTCGGTCATGCGGGATAACAGACCCTCGACGCCGAGGAGGGGGTGGTCGGAAACGTACAGCCCCAGAGCCTCTTTCTCGAGTGCCAGATAGGTCTTCTTGGGAAACTCCGCGATCGACACGGGCGTATCGGTGACGAACGACGCGCCGTTCCCATCGGCCGGACCGAACAGCGAGTTCTGTCCTGCGTCCTGCTGCCTCCTCGTGGAGATGGTCTCGGCCAGCACTCGCTCGAAACGCTCGAGCAGACCCTTGCGGGTGTGCGAGCGTTCGTCGCAATGCAGTGACTCGAAGGCACCCGCCTTGATCAACGACTCGACGGTCTTCTTGTTAAGGCAGGCGTAGTCGACCTTGCGGCAGAAGTCGTGGAACGAGGTGAAGTCACCCTTGGCCCGGCGCGCCTCGATGATCTTGGTGACGACACCCTCGCCGACGCCTCGCACGGCTGAGAGCCCGAAGCGGATCGAGTCCTTCACCGGGGTGAAGTCGAGCTCGGAGGAGTTGACGTCGGGGATCAATACCGGGATCCCGCGCTTGCGCGCCATCTGCAGATACTTAGGCTTGTCGTCCTTGCGGTCCTTGACTGAGGTGAGCAGAGCGGCCATGTACTCGACCGGGTAGTGAGCCTTCAGCCACGCGGTCTGATAGGCGACGTAGGCGTAGCAGGCCGAGTGAGCCCGGTTGAAGGAGTAGTCGGCGAACGGCTGGATCAGCGCCCACAGGCTCTTGGCCTCGGTCTCCGAAAGGCCCGTGCGTACGCAGCCCTCGATGAACACGGGCTGCTCGGCGGCCATCATCTCGCGGTTCTTCTTCCCGATGGCCTTCCTAACCACGTCCGCTCTCCCCGGCGTATAGCCGGCGAGTCTCTGCAGCATCAGCACGATCTGCTCCTGGTAGACCAGGATGCCGTAGGTCTCCTTGGTTATGTCTTCGAGCGTCTCGTGCAGGTAGGTGATCTTGGAGGAGTCGTTCTTGCGCTCGATGTAAGCCGGGATCTGCTCCATCGGCCCGGGGCGATACAGCGCGATCAAAGCCATGATCTGTTCGAAGCGATCGGGCCTCAGCTGCACGAGCAACCGGCGCATCCCGTCGGACTCGAGCTGGAAGACCCCGTCGCTGTCGCCTTTGCACAGCATCTCGTAGACCTTCGGATCCGCGAGGTCGAGCGTGTCGACGTCGACCTCTACGCCGGAGTTCGCCTTGATCGACTCCTGGGTCAGCTGGATAACGGTGAGGTTTCGGAGACCGAGAAAGTCCATCTTGAGGAGCCCGAGCTCCTCGATCAGTCGCATGTCGTACTGCGTGACGATCTCGCCGTGATCCCCCCGCTTGAGCGGGAGATGCTCGATCAGAGGGTCGGGCCCGATCACCACGCCGGCCGCGTGGATGCCGGCCGACCGCTTGAGATTCTCGACCTTCAGGGCGGTGTCGATGATCTCTTTGGCCGCCCCTCCCTCGTCGTAGAAGTTGCGAAGCTCGGGCGCGCTGTCGAGCGCTTGGGAGAGGCCCGAGTCGCGTCCCATGATCAGAGGCGGATACACCTTGCAGAGCTTGTCGCCCTCGGCGTAGGGGTGCCCCAGGACCCGCGCCGCGTCGCGGATCGCCTGCTTCCCCTTGATGGTGCCGTAGGTGACGATCTGCGCGACGTGGTCGCTCCCGTAGCGGTCCTGGACGTAGCGCACGACGTCGCCGCGCCTGCGATCGTCAAAGTCGATGTCGATATCCGGCATCGCCTTGCGCTCGGGGTTGAGGAAACGCTCGAACATTAGGTTGTAGCGCAGCGGGTCCAGCTCGGTTATGCCGATCGCGTAGCTCACGATCGAGCCGGCCGCGCTGCCGCGACCCGGGCCTACCCGGATGCCGCTGCGCTTTGCCCAGTTGACGAAGTCCTGCACGACCAGGAAGTAACCGGCGAAGCCCATCTTGGTGATCACGGCGAGCTCGTATTCGGCGCGCTCGCGCGTCTCGGGGGTGACCTGGCCGTAACGCTCGGCGATGCCCTGGAACACGCGCTCCTGAAGATAGCTCTCGAGCGTGTGGCCCGCGGGGACGTCGTAGATGGGAAACAAGAGGTTTCCGAAGGTGATGTCGACGTTGCACCGTTCGGCGATCTCGAGGGTCGTCTCGCACGCCCCGGGCCAGGGGGCGAAGCGCGACGCCATCTCGTCGGGGGTCTTGATGTAGAACTCGTCGGAGTCGAACTTGAAGCGGTCCGGGTCACTCAGCACCGAGCCGGTGTTGATGCACAGCAGGGCATCGTGGCCGACCGAGTCCTCCTTGTGGGTGTAGTGGCTGTCGTTGGTGCACACCCAGTTCAGTCCGAACTGTTTGGCGAGGCGAACGAGCTCGTCGTTGAGGGGTTTCTGTGCGGGGATGCCGTGATCCTGCAGCTCGATGTAGAAGCGGTCGCCGAACAGCTCCTTGTATTTCCCGATGTAACGCTTGGCCAGCTCGATGTCGCCCGACACGATGGCCCTGGGGATCTGGGCGCTCAGGCAACCGGAGAGACAGATCACGCCCTCGGAGAATTCGGAGAGGATCTCCCAGTCCGATCGGGGGTAGTAGTGGAAGCCCTCGAGCCAGGCCTTCGAGCTGATCTTGACGAGGTTGTGATAGCCGGTGTTGTCGGCCGCAAGCAGCGTCAGGTGATAGGTCTTGTCGGAGTTCTCTCGCTGAGGTGGCTTTTCGTGGCGATCGCCTCCAAAGAGGTAGCCCTCCATCCCGAGGATCGGCTTGACGCCTGTGGCTCCACCCGCCTTGTAGAACTCGAGCGCCCCGTACATGACCCCGTGGTCGGTGATGGCGCAGGCCGGCATGTCGTAGTCGGCAACCGCCTTGAACATCTCCCCGATACGGCTCGCCCCGTCCAGCATCGAGTACTCCGTATGCGCATGAAGATGAACGAAGCTCAACTACGAGACACCTCTCCATTTCCGGGTTGGCTGCGCGCCGATGGGGCGAATTACAAAGGTGTAGTTAGTCTCTAGCACTCGGGGGGAGGTTGCAAGCGAATCCACCACAAACAGCCTCACCGTTCATCCCTGGGGGCAACAAGCCCTCAAACCTGTGGATTGCGCCGGGATTTCGCGGGCCCAAGGGAACTTTCGAGCATTGCCCCCGCTCAGCGGGGTGGGACCTCGAATGAACACCTAGCCGAGGTCGAAACCGAGCTGCTCTTGGACGAGGGCATCCAGAATCTGCTCTGCCACCATCTCCGGGCGATAGAGCACGTCGTTCCACTCGAACCTCAAGACCCTCCATCCGAGAGCCACCAACAGGTTTTGGCGTTCGTTGTCCCATTTGATGGCCCTCACGCCCGAGTGCCAGCGGACGCTGTCCACCTCGATCGCCAGTCTCTCGCCGCGATAGGCGAAATCGATTTGAACCCTGCGCCCGTTCGAGAGCGTGACGGGAAACTGCCCCGCTGCGGGCGGGAGGCCAAAGGCGCGGGTCAGTTGCAGAAAGTCGACCTCGAGTTCGCTATGCGTCGGGCGCGGACATGGTCGGCGAGCATCCAGCAGCTTTGCAAGGGCCACGCTTCCTGGCACCCCGCGGCCCCCGAACAGTTGGAAGTGCTTGACCACTCGCTCGTAGCGAGTACGGCCCTGCCTGAGAGCACTGTCGAAAGCAAGCTCGAGTCGCTCTGCGGCCAACACCGCACCGAGGTCGAGCAGTGTTTGCTCGATACTGTAACCATGACCGGGCCGATGGTCTGTCTCGCCAGACCCTCCGTGTTTCGTTGATGAACGATGACCCTTGCCGATTCCAATCGCCTCGGTGTTGAAACCTCGATCGTCCTGCCACGTAGCCCGTCCAGGTCGAACAGGATCCCCGAGGTGTCATGCGAAAGCAGAGCACCCGACCCCGCCCACTGGTAGGCGGCAACCGCTCTCCGCATGAACGTCGCAGGTGTACCGGTCAAGGCGTAAGTGCCGGGAAGAAGAACGACCCACTCTTCGGACTCGAGCCGTCGATCAATCGCCGAGGGGGACATACCTTCCGCTCGCGCCTGACGTCTGGAGATCACGCCGTGCTGACCGAGTGCGATTAATCGGCAGCGATGAGCGACAGAGGCGTGTGTAGCCGGCATTGAGCCACACCAACACCTAGCGCCGGTCTCGACTGTGGCCCACGTCACAGTTTCGAGAATCCACCCCGTTTCAGCGGGGCTGGATCTCGAACGAAGGCCTAGAACTCCAGGAGGTTGAAGATCTCTTCGGCCCGGCCCGCCGGGGTCGGTTCTTGGGTCGCAATGAGGACCGATATCTCGTTGTTGGACCAGGTGATGATCTCGGCGTCCTCGAGCTCCTGTACGTCGGGGTTGGTCATCCTGGCGCCCTCGCCGATCTGGGTACCACCCGCATCGACGATCGGCTCCTTGCTCCCCTGCAGCTCGAAGCCCTGGTCCGCCCCCTGGCGGTTGGCGATGGTGTCGTCGACGTCGGTGAGCGCCTCGTCGGGGCTGTCGTAACGGCAGATGACGACTCGGATGATGTCCTCGGGGTCGATATAGGTCTTGCCCGCCGTCTGCGTCGAGTTGCCGCTGCAGGGCACCCCGGGGTCGAGCTCGGCGTCGGGTACTCCGTCCAGCTCGGAGGGCAGCAGCTCGGCGACGTCGTCGGGGAAGGTGGTCACCGATCGTGCCGCGAAGCTGGTAGTGACCTCGCCCGGCAGGGGTGGCTCGGGGCCGGGGCCCGGGCCGGGGTCGTCGCCCCCGAAAATCGCGGACTATCAGGACGAGAAGGAGGGCGACGCCCCCCACGATGGCGCCGATCCCCCAGGGAGGAAGCCCGCCCTTGCGTTTCTGAGGTGCCGTCCATCCCGGCTGCTGGTACCCGCCGCTCGGCTGTTGGGGCCACGACTGTTGCTGCTGCTCCTGAGGCCATGCCTGCTGCCCCGAAGGCGGGCCGCTCCAGGCGGCCTGGCTGGGGTCGGAGCCCTGACCGGCGGCCGCGGCCCATCCCTGCTGGCCGGGGTCGACGGCCTGCTGGCCGGGCCACGGCGGCTCCGGCGGGGCCGGGTAGTCGCCGCTGGGCTGCCCTGGGGAGAGGTCCTCGCGCGCTCCGGGGGCGACCACGGTTCCCGGAAAACCGGCCCCGGCGACCTCGGTTCCTCCGGCTCCGCCCGCGCGGCCGGAGATGACCTCCCTGGCTGCGTCGATCATCTCGCCGCAGGTCGAGTAGCGGTCGTCGCGCGACTTCGCCATGCCCTTGGCGATGATGTCGTTGAGACCGGCGGGTAGCTCCGCGTTCAACTCGGTGACGCGGGGCGGAGCCTCGCTCATGTGCGCCATCATCACCGAGGCCATGGTCGGGCGGTCGAAGGGCACCGACCCCGAGAGGCACTCGTAGAGCACACAGGCGAGCGCATAGATGTCGGCCCGCGCATCGACGTCCTTTGCCTCGAGCTGTTCGGGAGCCATGTAGTCGACGGTGCCGAGCATGGTGCCGGCCGCGGTTACTCCGGTCTTGGAGCCGTACTGCTTGGTGAGGCCGAAGTCGGTGAGGTACGCGCGCTCGACCGGCCGGCTCCCCTTGGGCGGCGTCACCAGTGTGTTCTGAGGCTTCACGTCGCGGTGAACCAGTCCTGCGCCGTGCGCTTCGTCGAGCGCGCTGGCTACCTGTTCCAACAGCGACACGGTGCGATCGGGGTGTAGGGCCCCCTCGCGCTCGATGAGTTTCTTGAGGTCGTAGCCCTCGATGTAGCGCATCGAGATATAGAGCAAGCCTTCGACTTCGCCGGCGTCGTGTATCGGGACGATGTTGGGGTGCTCGAGGCTGGCCGCCATGCGCGACTCGCGCTCGAACCGCTGACGAAAGCCCTCGTCGTCGGCCATCTCCGGGGGAAGCAGCTTGAGGGCGCGCTTCTGCTGAAGCCTCAGGTGTTCCGCGAGGTAGACGACGCCCATTCCGCCGCGCCCGACAAGCCTCTCGATTCGATACCCGGCGAACTCCTCGCCGATCTGTGGAACGCCCCGTGCAGCCACAACTCGCCTTCCCGATGTTGATGGTGCCGAAGTCCGCCGACTCTTCGCGCAGCAAGATACTAGCGACCACCTCTAGGGTCGCAATGGACTTTCCGGGAATTACCCGACCGGCGGATGCTCGATGCCGGTCCTCCGGAGGACCTCTTTGAGATCGGCCGCGAGGTCGTCGGTGACCTCCACGCGGCGCCGATCGTCGGGGTGCGGAAAGGCAAGGCGAGCGGCATGCAGGAACGGGCGCTGGAGGCCGAGCCGGGCCGACAACTCCGATCGGCCCCCGTAGGGCCCGTCCCCCAGGACAGGACGAGCCAGATGAGCTAGGTGGACGCGGATCTGGTGCGTCCGCCCGGTTTCCAAGGTCACCTCGAGAAACGACACCTCGTCGGTGTTGTTCAGGACACGATAGTGAGTGATCGAGGGCCGGCCGCCGGGCGAGACCGCCATGATCCAGCGTTTCGAAGGGTGCCTGCCTATCGGAGCGTCGACCGTTCCCGTGGGCGCGGGCATGGGTGATCGAACCAGAGCGAGATAAGCGCGCTCGACCTCGCGCCTGCGCAGCGCGTCGACCAGGAAGGCCTGCGCGTCGTCGTCCTTTGCCACCAGCAGGAGTCCCGAGGTGTCCTTGTCGAGCCGGTGCACGATCCCGGGCCGGGTGGAGCCCGCACCTGCGAGGGGACCGCCGAGCCCGAGCAGCGCGTTGACCAGGGTGCCGCGATCATGTCCGTGGGCCGGATGGGTGACGAGTCCCGCGGGCTTGCTCACCACCATCACCCGCTCGTCCGAGTAACGAACGTCGAGCGGGATGTCCTCGGCGGTGGGCGGAGCGATCGTAGCCTCCGGCACCACCCCCTCGACGACGTCGCCCTCCTCGAGGCGGTGGCTGGGGCGAACCTCGGCCCCCCTCACCAGCACCTCACCGGCCCTCAGCGCCCGCTGCGCCAGCGTGCGCGTCACCGCGGCTCTTCGAGCGAGCACCACGTCCACCCGCTCGCCGGCGTCATCTGGTCCGGCGAGGAAGTGGATCACGGGTCGTCCTCACGGCGGTCGTCCCCGCTCCGTCCAGCCCGAAAGCTCATGATCAACAGGACCACAACCCCGACGGAGATTGCCGAATCGGCCAAGTTGAACACCGGCCACACGTGGAGGTCGACGAAGTCCACGACCTGACCATTGGTATCGCGGAACAGCCGGTCGGCGAGGTTTCCGAGTCCCCCACCGAGAACGAGGCCGAGCGGAATCGCCCACTTGCGGGACTCGACGGTGCGCGCCCAGAACAAGATCAGGACCACGATGACGACGCTGGAGATCAGAAAGAAGTTGGGAACTCCCTGCAGCACGCCGAAGGCACCGCCCGGGTTATAGGTGAGCCGCAGCGTGAGCGCGCCCTCGATGAGATCGATCGGCCCGTCGGCCAGGCCCTCCAGCGCCAGCGACTTGGTGAACTGGTCGGCTACCACCACCGCCGCCGCCGTGATCAGCAGGGCGACGTACAGTCCTAGCGCGCCCGCTCTTCGCGTCTCTTGCAATCCATGCACAACAGTGCGTGGGGCAGCGCCTTGAGCCTCGCCGCCTCGATTGGGTTTCCACAGCGCTCGCAGGTTCCGTAATTGCCGTCGTCGATGCGCTGGATGGCTCGGGTGGTCTGGTCGATGAGGTCCCTGATGTTGTTCTGAATGGAGAGATCACGCTCGCGCTCGAAGGTGGCGGAGCCCGCATCGGCGAAGTCGTCGTCGAGGCCGACCTCACCGGTCATCTCCGACTGGGTTCCGTCGAAGCTGTCCTGAGTGAGCTCGTCGAGCTGAGCCTGAAGGCCGCTTCGCTCCGATTCAAGCTCCTTGCGAATCGCGGCCAGCTGAGCCTTGTCGAACTTGGCGGCCCGGCGTCGAGGAGCTTTCTTGGTGGGTTTGGTCGCCGCACTCCGAGCCGGGCGGCGGGTGGGCGGTTTGGGCGTGGTCGCCCTCGCCCCGCTTCTCTTCTTTGCGGTGTTTCTCTTGGCGGTCGACTTGCGGGCGTTCGTCTTCTTGGCCGTCGTCCGTTTGGACTTCTTGGCCGCGGTCTTCTTGCGCGTCGTCTTCTTGACCGGGGTCTTCTTCCTAGCCGCGGTCTTCTTGCGCGTGGTCTTCTTGGCCGCGGTCTTCTTGCGCGTGGCCTTCTTAGCCGCCCCGGTGGGCTTGCGAGCGCGCGACTTTTTGCTCGTCTTGCTAGCGGCCGACGACCGGCGAGCCGTGGGCTTTTTTCGCGCCGTTTTCTTCCTAGCGGGGCTCATGGGCGCGGGACGATAACACACGCGCAAATGCACGAGCGACCGCCTGGACGCCCTCCGGACGCCGCCCCGCGGGCGGTTGCCTTGCAACGCTCACGCTACCCTTGGGCGCATGTCGACACCCCCCGACGAGACCCTCACGGACCACAGCCCGCGCGGCTACCGGGCGGTCTCAGGGCGGGTCAGCCTCCCCGCCATGGAGGAGCGGGTGCTGAAAGCGTGGGAGCGCGACCGGATCTTCGAACGGTCCCTCTCGGAGCGCGAGCACCTGCCCGAATGGGTGTTCTACGAAGGACCCCCCACCGCCAACGGCAAGCCCGGACTGCACCACGTCGAGGCCCGCGCGTTCAAGGACGTGTTCTGCCGCTACCAGGCGATGAAGGGCCACTACGTCTATCGCAAGGCGGGCTGGGACTGTCACGGCCTTCCCGTCGAGGTCGCCGTCGAGCGCGAGCTGGGGATCACGCAGAAGCGAGAGATCGAGGAAAGGGTCGGCATCGAGGAGTTCGCCAAGCGGTGTCGCGAGTCGGTCCAGCGTTATGTCGACGAGTGGGAGCGACTTACCGGACGCATCGGCTTCTGGCTCGACTTCGACGATGCCTACTGGACCATGGACCCGGACTACGTGGAGAGCGTGTGGTGGTTGCTCAAACAGTTGTGGGACAAGCACCTCCTCGAGGAGGACTTCAAGGTCGTCCCCTACTGCCCTCGCTGCGGCACGTCGCTGTCCAGTCACGAGCAGCATTACACCGGCAGCTACCAGACCGTCACAGACCCGTCCGTGTACGTGCGGTTCCCGCTTGAATCCCGGCCGGACACGGCACTGCTGGTGTGGACGACCACGCCGTGGACGTTGCTCGCCAACATGGCTGCGGCGGTGGGCCCGTCGATCACCTACGTCCGCGTCGCCGATCCTCAGGTCGACGGCAGGTTCCTGATACTGGCGGAGGAGCTCGCCGAGTCCCTGCTGGGCGAGGGGGCCGAGGTCCTAGAGAGGCTCGCCGGAGCGGACCTCACCGGTGAGCGCTACGTTCCGCCGTTCGATTTCGTCGAGTCGGGAGAAGTAGGCCATACGGTTCGCTCGGGTGACTTCGTCTCGACCGAGGAAGGCAGCGGCATCGTCCATCTCGCTCCCTACGGCGAGGACGACATGATGGTGGCACGGCGCGACGGCCTGCCGGTGACCCAGATGATCGATTCGACCGGACACGTCGTGCAAGAGGCGGGGGCCTTCGGAGGCATGTGGTTCAAAGAGGCCGACCCCAAGATCGTCGAGGACATGAGGACGCGCGGCGTGCTGTGGCGCAGCGATCTGTACGAGCACTCCTATCCGCACTGCTGGCGCTGCGGCACACCACTCATCTACTACGCGCGGCGCGATTGGTACATCCGTACCTCCCAGCTGCACTCCGAGTTGTTCGCTTCCAACGAGGACGTCAACTGGCAGCCTCCGACTATCAAGCACGGTCGCTTCGGAGACTGGCTCGCCAACAACGTCGACTGGAGCCTCAGCCGCGACCGCTACTGGGGCACGCCGCTGCCCATCTGGCGCTGCGAGGACAAACACGCGACCTGCGTCGGATCGCGCGCCGAATTATCGGAGCTCACCGGCACCGACCAGTCGGGGCTCGATCCGCACCGGCCCTACGTCGACGAGATCACCTTCGACTGCCCCGACTGCGGCAAGGAGTCCCGCCGCGTGACGAGCGTCATCGACGCGTGGTTCGACTCCGGCTCGATGCCGTTTGCGCAGTGGCACTACCCGTTCGAGAACAAAGACGTGTTCGAGCGTCGCTTCCCTGCCGACTTCATCAGCGAGGCCGTCGATCAGACGCGCGGCTGGTTCTACTCCCTGCTCGCAATCGCCACGATGATCGAGGGGCGAAGCTCCTACCGCAACGTGGTGTGCCTCGGGCTGCTCGTGGATGCCGATGGCCGCAAGATGTCGAAGTCGCTCGGCAACGTCATCGACCCTTGGGTCTTGATCGGGGACAGCGGCGCCGACGCGATGCGCTGGCTCTTGCTTACGGGAGGAAGCCCGTGGCAGGCGCGGCGCGTTGGGGCCCAGACGGTCCAGGAGTCGCTTCGCAAGTACCTGCTCACCCTGTGGAACACCTATTCCTTCTGGGTCACCTACGCGTCGCTCGAGGGATTCGATCCGACCACGCAGACCATTCCCCTCGAAGAGCGCTCCGAGATGGACCGCTGGGCGCTGGCCGAACTGGACGACACGGTCCGGGTGCTCGGGACGTCGCTCGACGGTTTCGACGCCACGCGCGGGGGCCGGCGGATCGAGCGCTTCGTCGACGACCTGTCGAACTGGTACGTGCGCCGCAGCCGTCGCCGCTTCTGGAACACGAGCGCTGGTGAGGATCTTGACACGCAAAGCGCGTTCCTCACTTTGTGGGAGTGCCTCACCACCGTCGCCCGCCTGACCGCGCCGTTCACTCCCTTCGTCGCCGACGAGATCTACACGAACCTAATGTCGCTCGTTCCCGACGCGCACGACTCGGTGCACCTCACGACCTGGCCCGAGCCCGACGACGAGCGGCGCGACGATGAGCTCCGGTCGAACATGGCTCTGGTTCGAAAAGTGGTGACCCTGGGACGCGCGGCGCGCACCGACGCGAAAGTGCGCGTCCGCCAACCACTGGCTCGCGCTCTGGTCGTCCTTCCCTCCTCGGAAGCGGGCGGGCTCGAGGAGCTGCGATCCCTCGTCGCGGATGAGCTAAACGTGAAGTCGGTCGAGATCGCGCGCGGGCTCGAACAGTTGGTCGACTACGAGGTGAAGCCGAACTTCAAGTCCCTCGGCCCCCGCTTCGGTAAGCGGATCACCGACATCGGCCGCGGGCTTCGCGACGCCGACGCCCACGAGCTCGTGCGCGCTATCGAGGGTTCGGGAAAGGTCACCCTGTCGCTTCAAGACGGCGAGGTTGAGCTGACCGCAGAGGATCTCGACATTCGGGTTTCGGGACGTGAGGGTTTCTCGCTTGCCCAGGACGGACCCCATGGAGTGGCACTCGACCTCGACGTCAGCGACGAGCTCCTCGCCGAGGGCATCGCCAGAGAGGTCGTGCGGGGAGTCCAGGACCTGCGGAAGTCGAGTGGCCTCGCCGTCGAAAACCGCATCGAGCTTTGGCTGTCCACCGACGACGACGGCATCGCTCGCGCGCTCGAGGCGCACCGCGACTACATCGCCTCGGAGGTGCTCGCCTCCTCCATCGCCCTGAATCGAACCGAACCTGGGGCCACGGCCGACACCATCGAGGTTCCCAGCGGAGTAGTAGAGGCCGCCCTGCGCCCCGCCTAGTTCAGGGCTTGCAGATCCCGCAGGCGTCGAAGTTGTGTCGCCGCGCCGCCGACTTGGTCATCTTCATGGCTCCCTTGACGCTTGCGTAGCGACAATCCGGCCGGTGAAACTTACGCCGCACCGGCACGGCTATGACCTCTCCGTCGTTGGGCGAGGTGCGATCGCGCGTGCGGGAGTCGGGTCGCGCCATCGCCTGAGTTGCAAAGCCACCGGCCCGCGTCCGAGCGCCTGCAGCACTCGATCTCGTCGGTCGCTGAGCGAAGTCGGCCATCTGCTTGCTCTTGGAGTAAGCCGCCGCGAGTGCCACCGCAGTCCCCGCGCTGCACAGGATCGAGAGCAGAACGAGTGTGCTGTTGGACCCCACCCAGCCGAAGCCGAGCGCTATCGACGCGCCTAGTAACAGCACGAGGGAGGACGCGAGGAGCCCCAGCACGGACTACTCCTCGTCGCGACCGAGCAACGAGCGCAACGTCCGTCGTGTCGAGGGGTTTCCCGAGGCTTCGGGATCGTAGTCGGGGAACTCGGACCCCTTCTGCTCCGCACCACTTTGTTCGGTGGCCTGCTCCCACGGAGGAGCCGCGCCCGAGCCCTCGCCGGGCCGTGCCTCGCGCGGCTGGCGTTGCGCGGGGGCCGGCTGCGATCGACCAGCGCCGCCGGCCGGGGGACGCCGATCACTGAGCGAACTAAGCGATCGCTGTTGGGAGTCGAGGAAACTCTTGAGCTTCTGCTTGGTATCGGCCTCGAGCGTCCGCAGCTTCTCGATCGAGGTTTCGAGCTCTCGCTTGCGCTGCTCGCTGGCGCGCTCGGTCTCTTGCGTTCGCTTACGCGCGCCCGACTCGATTGCGGAGGCCTTCGTGCGCGCCTCTTCGGTGACCGAGCGGCCCCGCTCGGTGGCCTCGGCGACGATCTTGTCGGCGTGGGCGCGCGCCGTTGCCATGGCCTCCTCGGCGTGCTGCTGCGCGGTGACGAGGGTCTTCTTGAGCATCTGTTCGCCCTCGCGCGCCTGCGCTAGCTGACCCTCTAGCTGGCTCACTCGCTGAGTTAGCGACTCGTTGGCTCGCTGGGTCTGCTCCAAAACGTCCGCGACGCGGTCGAGGAAGTCGTCGACCTCCTCCTGGCTGTAGCCGCGCCAGGCGTCGTGGAACTGCTTCTCGTGGATGTCGCGAGGGCCCAAGTCCATGTCGGCAGTATCGCAGACGAGGACGGAACTCGGCGCTAGCAGATGACTCCCGCGAGGATCCGGATGAGGAAGAAGATCAAGATCGGGCTGAGGTCGAGGCCCCCGATAGGCGGGATGAGCCTGCGGGCAAAGCCGAGCACGGGCTCGGTGATGTCGTAGATGACCCTAATCAGCGGGGCGAACGCCGGCGACGGGGCCTTGAACATCGTCACCCAGCTGAGGATGATCCTGACGAACAGAATCAGGACGTAGACGTCCAGGATGCGGGCTATCAGGCAGCCGAGATCGGGCACTCGTCAGATTCCTCTCTCTAGCCGGTCGCTAGAGTTGGTTGAAAAAGCCGCGCTCTTCGACGAGACGCCGCCGCTCCTCGGCGGAGACTTCGACTCCCGCCGGCGAGATGAGAAACACCTTGTCGGCCACCGGTTGCATCGACCCGGCCAGCCCGTAGGCGAGGCCGCTGGCGAAGTCGACCAGGCGGCGGGAAAGCTCGGGGTTGGCGGCCTGCAGGTTCATGAGCACCGAGAACCCGTCGCGGAACTTGTCTCCGACCTCCTGGGCGTCGTTGAAGGCGGTCGGCGTAACGAGATGCACCCGCGGCGATCCCCCCGCGCCGCCCGAGGGCATGGCCCTCACGACGGCGCCCTTGCGCTCTCGGCGCGACGGCGAGTACTCGGGGTCTTCGCGCTCGCGCTCGTGGCTCCGCTCTCGCTCGGGCAGCCTGCGCACGGGCGCGCCCCGTCGATCGCGCTCGGGCTCCTCACCGTCGATATCGTCGTACGCGTAGTCGTCGTAATCCTCATCCTCGGCGAGACCGAGGTAGACGAGCGTCTTTCTCCAGACCCCTGGCATGGGTCAAGGATATCCATGACTGGCGCATCAGAGTGTTTATGCGGCAAAGTTCGGGTCAACGAGGGCCAAAGATGGCCGTGCCGATGCGAACCAGGGTGGCGCCCTCCTCGACGGCGATCTCGAAATCACGTGACATACCCATCGACAGTTCGGCCGCCTCGGGAAGCTCCGCAAGGAGTTGCCCCGACAATGCGGACAGTTCCTTGTAGTAGGGACGAGACTCCTCGGGATCCTCGGGATAGGGGGGCATGGTCATCAGACCGCGCACCCTCAGGCCGGCCAGCGCGTCGACCTCGGCGGCAAGCGCGACCGCTCTCGAGGGCTCGATGCCATGCTTGTTGGGATCGCCCGCGACGTTGACCTCTATCAAGACGTCCTGCACAAGTCGCCGATTGGAGGCGCGCCGGTCGATGGCCTCGGCCAGTGCGAGGCGATCGACCGAGTGGATGAGCTCGCATGCCCCGACCACCTGACGCACCTTGTTGGTCTGCAGATGGCCAATGAAGTGCCAGCGCGCCTTCCCCTCGAGGAGCGCGACCTTCTCCTTGAACTCCTGTGCGCGATTCTCACCGAGATCGGTGACGCCGGCCGCTATCGCCTCGAGCACGACGTCCGCCGGCCATGTCTTGGACACCGCCACGAGAGCGACGGCGGACGGAGAACGTTCCGAGCGCCGGGCCGCCGCATCGATCTTCGAGCGCACGCCGCTCAGTGCCTCGGCAACCGTCACGAGCGGTCTGCGATCGATATGAAGCTCCCCTGGCGCCCCGTGATGCCGTCGCGCCGGTATGAGAAGTAGTCGCGGTTGCAGGAGGTGCACTCCGGCGCCACCGCGACGTTGCCGACTCCGCAACTCCGGAGCGAGGCGCGCACTGCATCCGCCGGATCCACGTGTCGTTCGTCGGACACCGGCAGGCCCTCGCGCTCGAACGCCTCGATTACGTCCTCGCCCACCTCGTAGCAGCAGGCGTGAATGCTCGGGCCGACCCACGCTGCGCGCACCGGGCCGATCCTCTCCACCCCTTGCTCAAGCACGCCGGCGACCAGGCCGCGCCAGCCGACGTGCAGCGCGGCCACGCCGCGCTCGCCCTCGAGCAGCACGGGTACGCAGTCCGCCGTGAGGATCCCCAGGACGACGCCGGGATCACTCGTCACCAGTCCATCACCCTCACCCCGGACCCCGGAGCAACCCGCGGGCGCGTCGAGCACGGTGGCCCCGTGCACCTGGCGGAGCTGCGCGAGGTGCCCCACATCGAACCCCAACGCGGTCGCAATCCTGACCCTGTTGATGTCCGCATCCGCGCGGTCGCCGACGCTGACCGACACGTTGAGGGAGTCGAAGGGCGGCGCGCTTACACCTCCGTTGCGATCGGCGAACGCGACCAGCACTCCGCGGTCCAGCGCCGCCTTATCGACCAAGAAACTCAGGCCCTCGACGCGTCGTTCGGTGAGGGTCGCCGCGTCTACCAACTGTTTGGCTATTCGTCTGGTCTAGCTACTCGTTACGAAGAAACGACGGGATGTCCAAGTCGTCCTCGGCGTCGAACACGAGACGTTCGGACTCCTCGTCCCCACCGAGCGACAGGGCGTCCTCCTTCTCGTCGGCCAGGGGCCGCGAGAAGATGTCCTCGTCCGGTCGCACGATCGCCTCGTCCTCGCGCGTGCCCCAACGGTCGAAGCCCGCCGCTATAACGGTTACGCGAACCTCGTCCCCCAGGGTGTCGTCGACCACCGCTCCGAAGATGATGTTGGCGTCGGCGTGAGCCGCTTGGCTGATGATCCCCGCCGCCTCATTGACCTCGAAGAGCCCCAGGTCCGAGCCCCCGGCGATGTTCAAGAGCACGCCGCGCGCCCCCTCGATCGAGGCTTCGAGAAGCGGTGACGAGATCGCCGCCTTGGCCGCCTCGGCGGCACGATCCTCGCCGCGGGCCTGCCCGATGCCCATCAGCGAAGACCCCGCGTCGGTCATGACCGCTTTCACGTCGGCGAAGTCCAGGTTGATCAGTCCGGGAGTGGTTATCAAGTCGGTGATGCCCTGCACACCCTGCAGCAGGACTTCGTCGGCCATGCGGAAGGCCTCGAGCACCGACGTGGTCGCGTCGCCGACGTCTAGCAACCTGTCGTTCGGGATGACGATGAGCGTGTCGACCTTCTCTTTGAGGGCGGCAATACCCTGCTCGGCCTTCACGGCACGCTGGCGTCCCTCGAAGGTGAAGGGCCGCGTGACCACGCCGATCGTAAGTGCGCCTACCGATTTCGCGACCTCGGCCACCACCGGTGCGCCACCGGTTCCGGTGCCGCCGCCCTTGCCCGCGGTGATGAAGACCATGTCGGAGCCCTTCAGCACCTCCTCGATCTCCTCGCGGTGATCGTCGGCCGCCTGGCGCCCGATCTCCGGATCCGCTCCCGCCCCGAGCCCACGAGTCAACTCGCGACCGATGTCGAGCTTCACGTCCGCATCGGACATGAGCAGAGCCTGCGCGTC
>JBOGWU010000022.1:0-16296 GCA_050693935.1 Actinomycetota bacterium
TCTTTCCGCTGGCGATCGCGGCGATTCTGGGGCCCTCGTTCACCAACATCATCATCTCTCTGGCCGCCGTCCTGTGGGCGAAGTATGCGCGGATCATTCGAAGTCAGATCATCAAGGTGAGACAGTCGCCCTACGTCGAAGCCGCATCGGCGGTAGGCGACTCGCGCCTGCGCATCTATCTGAAGGACATCCTGCCCAACTCGATCACACCCGTGGTCGTGCAGGCGACGCTCGAGATGGGCCACGTCGTGCTGCTCGGTGCAACTTTGAGCTTTATCGGACTCGCCCAGGCCGGTCTCGCCGAGTGGGGCGTGCTGGTGTCGGGCGGCCAGCGTGGCATCGCCGCCGGATACTGGTGGATTTCGGCCTTTCCCGGGGCCATGATCTTTCTCTGGGCGCTCGCCTTCAACCTGGTGGGGGACGGCCTGAGAGACGTACTAGATCCCCGGACTCAGGATTGATGACCGACGGCGCTCGAGGTGCCGCGGGAGAGGTTCCGGTTGTCGAGGTCGACGATCTCAAGGTTCACTTCCGCGCTTCGGACCGGACGATCCGGGCCGTCGACGGTGTTTCGTTCAAGCTTTTCGAGAACGAGACCTTCGGTCTGGTGGGAGAGACGGGCTGCGGAAAGAGCGTCACCGCTCGTTCGCTCATCGGGCTCCTGCCCATCCCACCGGCTCTAGTTGCCGGCGGGAGCGTTACCTTCCGTCCGGGGGGAAAGTGCCTCCAGTGCGGTGGGGTGGGTTGCTCGGCGTGCGACAACGCGGGGACGGCGATCTGCTTCTCATGCAGAGGCGCGGGCTGCAATGAATGCGCGCACTCAGGTCGTCCCGCCTTCGACCTGCTGCACATGACCCCTAGGGAGATGAGGCGAATCAGGGGCATCCGGATCGCGATGATCTTTCAGGACCCGGGCAAGGCTCTGAATCCGGTGCTCACCGTTAGAGAGCAGATAGCCGAGGTCTTCTATCAGCATCGAGCAGCCGACCTCCTCGAGGGGGTGGGCGACCCCGCGCCTCGGCTTGTAAGGCGCGCCGCGCAACAGAAATCGCGCGCGGGGGAACACATTCTGCTCAGGATTCCGCCTCTGCGAAGTTCCTACAGCCGGCTGCGCCGGCGGGTCGATGAGTTCGTCGGCGAGGCGCTGTCCGAGGTCCAGATCGCCAACCCGCGCAAGGTGATGGACAGTTATCCACACGAGCTGTCAGGAGGAATGAAGCAACGCGTGTGGATCGCGCAGGCGATGGCCTGCGATCCTGACGTGTTGATCGCAGACGAGCCCACCACCGCGCTCGACACGACCGTGCAGGCTCGAATCCTCGAGCTGATCGTCGAGTTGCAGCAGCGGCACCGAGCGGCCGTCCTCTACATCAGTCACGATCTCTCTCTCGTTCGGATGGTGTGCGATCGGGTGGCGGTCATGTATGCGGGCCGGGTCGCGGAGGTCGGAGCCGCCGATGAGGTATTCCGAGATCCGCTGCATCCCTACACGCGAGCGTTGTTGTCCGCCATCCCCAGCGTCGACCACCAAAGGGGGAAGCTCGCGGCAATCGGGGGCTCGGTGCCCGAGTTCGTCGATGCAACCCAGTGCTGTCGTTTCAACAACCGGTGTGCCTTCGCGCAGTCCATCTGCCGGTCCACCGATCCTCGGCTGAAAGCGGCGGAGGGCACTCACGAAGTTGCCTGCTTCGCCTACGAGAAAGCAGGGGATTGGGGGGCGAGGGAGCAAGACATGCCCTCATTGGACGACTCGAGGATGTTGACGTGACGTCATCCGAAAACTCCCCCCGGCCGGTACTCAGCGGCCGGGCGCTGCGCAAGTACTTCCCCGTTCGAGAGGGCGCGCTGCAGAGAGTCGTCGGTCACGTGAAGGCGGTGGATGGGGTTTCATTCGAGGTACTTCCGGGTGAGACCCTCGGAGTGGTGGGGGAGAGCGGCTGCGGGAAGACCACCCTAGGGCGTTGCATAGCGGGTCTAAGCGGGCCCACGAACGGTGGGGTCTACTTCCGCATGCCGGTGGAGGACGGAGCCCGGCTCGACGACTTGACCGCACGCCCGCGCGCCGAGCGCTCCAAGTCCGAGGCGCGCGAGCTCGCCGCTCTCGAGACGCGCTACAGGGTGGACCTCCTGAAGGGCGAGACGCGACGCGAGTACCGGCGCAACTGCCAGATCGTCTTTCAGGACGCCTACGCCTCACTCAACCCCAGACACCTGGTCAAGGACATCGTCGGACGTCCCTTGAGGGTGTATCACGAGGCCTCCGGGCGGGCCCTGCGACAACAGGTGCTCGGGATTCTGGACTCCGTCGGACTGGGGCGGCAGCACATGAATCGCTATCCGCACGAGTTCTCGGGGGGCCAGCAGCAACGTATCTCAATCGCGCGCGCCCTGGCACTTGATCCCTCAGTGATCGTGCTGGACGAGCCGACGAGCGCGCTCGACGTCTCCGTCCAGGCGCAGATCCTCAACCTGCTTCACGAACTTCAACTCGAGCGCAATCTCAGCTACGTGTTCATCTCTCACGACCTGGGGGTGATACAGCACGTCAGCGATCGCACAATGGTGATGTATCTGGGTGAGGTTGCAGAAGAAGGGCCCACACGCCAGGTCTTCGAGTCACCTCGGCACCCTTACACCGAGGCGCTCATTGCGGCCAACCCCGCGTTGACCGATGCGGCGAGCTCCGGGATCAAGGGCCTCAAGGGAACCGTTCCCGATCCGGCCGATCCTCCGCAGGGGTGCAGGTTCCACACGCGCTGTCCGGTCGCCACCGAGCACTGCGGCTGGGAGCTCGACGACGGCGTCGACTGGCTCACCGACCGCATCGAGCTCTGGGAGACCGTCGAGAAAGTGGAGCGCGCCACGCCGTTCGAGGGGCAGCTTGCGTTCCGGGATGAAGTGGCCGCCGCGCGCGCGAAGGAGGCCCTGACGCAACAGGCGCCGCTCGCGCTCCGCAACTCCCTGGTCGGCGCCGAGTGCTCCGGGGCCAAGCTCGAACTCCGCTTCAGGGAGCGCGGACGAGTACAGCTCGAGGAGGTCGGAGCGGGCCACAGGACCTCGTGCATCCTTCACACCGAGCTGCGGGACTCCGCGGCCGCCCTCCGCGAGTAGCGAGCGAGACTCCTGGCTGTCCCGTCGCCGAGTCGTGGCGACCATCGCTTGTCCGACGCAGTGCTCACGCCAAAAGGCATTTGCCGTGTTTTCTGACGCGCGTATCGAAGTGAAGCGTCCTCCCCGTTGAGATCGATTCGGTCTCGGGTCAGGGCTCCGGCGGCTTGAGCTTGCCCGCCTTCCGTTCCCGCTCCGTCTTCAGCTGGTGGCAGCCGTAGCAGCGCGGCTTGAGGTTGCTATGCGACGTGGGACCGAGAGCGACGCGCGGCTCGACGTGATCGAACTCGGGTCTGAAGCGCTTGCCACAATCAATACACGCCACCCCGTCGAAGTCGGGAGGCGGTCCCAACTCAAGAGCGGTGCGAACCTCCACCGAGGGATCGCGCGACCAGCGTTTGAAGTTGCGCAGGTCCACCCCGTCGAAGAACACGCCGTTCAAAAAGGCATCCTGGGCGATCTCTCTAGCCACCTGCGGCGACACCGGTCCCACCCCGGGGATCTTGCAGAGCTCGCCCTCGCGTACGTCGGTCCAACCCCGCTTGGCCACCTCGTGGCTCACCAGCACCACCAGCTCGGGACGCTTGGCGCGTCCTTTGCCGGAGCCCGACAGGGGCGCGGCGAAGGCGTCGGCGAGGTAGCACTCGAAAGGCTCTTTAGCGGTCTTGCCCTTGTCGGCGCGGGCCTTTCTTGCCAGCCGCTGCGCCTCGGCCTCGGCGCGCGCCAGGATCGGGGTGCCGACGTGGGGTTCGAGCTCCATGTGGATGTGCACCATCCCCAGCTCGTCGCTGTGGCTGCGAGCCTTGCGTGCCGCGTGTTGACGCCCGGCCAGGCCCCGGTGCTGTTCGGCCTCGAGCTTGGTCTTGCGCGCCTTCTCCCTCAGCACGTGGAATGACTCAGACTGAGCAACCGATAACAGCTCCTGAGCAGAACCGGGAGCGGACTCCTCGGCCCTGGCTATCTCGGTCGCCTGATCCAAGGAGACCTCGCCGCGCTCGAGGGCGTCTTCCAGCGGCGCCGAGCCAATCAAGACCTTGCCGGTGGCGATGGTGTCCTTGGCCTTGCCGCTGGAACTCCCGGTCGCACGGGCGATCTCGGATGCGTCGTCTAGCTTGCGCGCCAGTGCGGCGATCCCGAAGGCGGCCAAGCGTTGGGTCCGGGCGTAGGACTCGAGCAGCTCGCGGGCATCGGCCGCGCCCAGCAGCTCGGGCTCGAGGTTGGCGTTGGCCTTCTCGAGCAGCTCGTTGGCCTCGTCGACTTGCGTGAATTCCATGCCCTCATCATGACGATGAGGTGTGACAAGGTTTCGCCGGATTCCGTGCACTCACAGAGATTTTCGTAAGTCTTCTTGGTCTCAAGGTTCGCCTTTTGTGCGATGCAGATTTACCCAGATGGGCTACGCGTTCTTGACGTGTTCGTTCAGGAACTCGAGCACCCTGGCCAGGGTGGCCTCCTGAATGGGATCGGTTTCGTAGGTGCCTTCGACGTCTGCGACCGAGCCCTCGTAACCGACGACGTTCTGAGAACGTATCGGCCCCCAGTGATACGCGTGCTCGGCATGGTCGAAGCTCTCCCACTGGACGTTCTTTCCGGAGCGCTCGAGTAGCTCGTACAGCTTCTTGAACAAACCTTGGAGGTGATCGGAGTCGCGTCCGAGGATCAGAATCGGAAGGTCAGGTGAGATCGGTTCGATCCGCCCGAGGGCGCGCTCGAGGTCGACCTGATCGTCGGTGAGGTCGTCGTTGAACTGCAGGTTCCACTCCTCGCGAGGTCCTTCGAAGCGGAGGTCCAGGTATTCGATCACCGCCGGCTCCGAGGGGATGAGCGCAGCGGGTCCCTCCTTGAGCTCCGAGATCAGCTTCATCTGGAGCTCTCCTCCGTGGCTGACCCCGAAGAACCCCACGCGTGACTCGTCCACGAAGGAGAGGTTCTGTACGTACCTGAAGGTGTTGATGACGTCGTTGTGATCGAGGACCGCCGGGATGTCGGTTCCGTAGGCGTACTCGATTTCCTTACGACCCTCGGTCCAGACGACCGCGAAGCCCTCTCTCACGAGACGCTCGAACACGTAACCGCGGTTGACCACGAAGTCGACCAGCCAAGATGCGCCGAGTCCACCCGATCCACCGTGAAGGCAGATAACGGTGGGAAAGGGCCCCGGTCCCTCCGGTGTCATAACCACCGCCGGCACATAGATCCCGTCTTCGCTGAAGACGAGATGGACGTTCAAGGGGATGTCCCCGGTGTTCACCGGAGGCTGCATCGTCAGGTCAAGGGGTCCGATGACTCGGTGTCCCGGACGGAAGTGCCAGCCACCGCGGACGGTCGAGGTCGAACTCGGATGGGTCATGAGGCCTCCTTGTGGGTGATGCCGCTAGGGCTTGAGGATGGGACGAATGGCACTTCGGTCGCGCAGCGCCTCGAAGGCCTTGTTCACCTGTTCCAGCGGATAGACGTGGGTGAGAAGCGGCGCAACGTCGACGGCGCCGCTCGCGATCAACGAGATCATCGCCGGATAGGCATTGGGGCTGGACCTGATGCCCATGAGGTCGACCTCGTTAAGGGTGAGCGCATCCGGGGAGATGGCCACCTCCTTACCGCCCGTTAGTCCCAGCAAGGCGACGCGACCCCCCCTCCTCACCGCGGCCAGCGCTTGGGGGACGACCGCCGGGTTGCCAGCGCACTCGTACACGCGGTCTACGCCGCGTCCTCCCGTGAGGTCTTTGATCGCATCAACCGGATCGGCCTGCTCGTAATCGACGACCTCGCACCGGTAGACGTCTGATGCGAGGCGAAGGCGCTCTCCGCGACCGACGACGATGATCTGGGTCGCGCCTGCAGAGCGCGCGACCTGAGCCGTCATGAGTCCAAGGAGGCCGGGTCCGAAGATGGCGACGTTCGAGCCCGGATCGAGTCCCGTGCGTCGCACCGCGTGAACCGTGAGAGAGCCCTGGTTGACCAGGGCGCCGGCCTCGTCGCTCACCTCGTCGGGGAGCTTGTGCAGCACCCTGACGGGTCGCACCGCGAACTCGGCGAGCGCACCCTGAGCCGTGTGCCCGTAGAGCTTGTAGCCCGGTCGGTGCACGCGCTCGCAGAGGTTGTAGCGCCCGGCCCGGCAAAGTCTGCACACCCCGCAGCCGGCATGGTTCTCGGCCGCGACTCGGTCTCCGGTCCGGAGGTCGGACTCCTCGGTTCCCGGTCCCATCTCGACGATGGTTCCCGCCCATTCGTGTCCCAGGACGAAGGGAAGAGTCGGCGGCCACTTGCCGGCGAAGCCGCCCGACACGAGCTTGAGGTCGGTACCGCATATCCCGCAGGCCGCGACTCGGAGCAGAACCTCACCGTGCCCGAGCTCAGGAGTGGGAATCCTGGAAACGGTCAGCTCGTTCCAATCAACGAGCTGCGCGGCAAGCATGTCGCGTCCGACTTCTTGTGCGACCGTGCTCATTGCTCCGGCTCGCCGAGTGTCTGCCAAATGTCCTCCACCCGTTCGATCAAATGGTCTGCCACGCGCTCGAAGATCTCGTCGGCTCGTTCCTTGGTGATGTTCTGAGGACTCCCGTACCAGCCCGAGGGAGAGATCTCGTGGAAGTCGTTGAGGATGGGAAAGACGTCCCGCCTGCGGAAGAGCTCGTGCCCCCGCTCGCCGGCCGATCGTTCCGGCTGTTCGCAGATCTGATCGAGTTGCACGAGTGCGTCGTCGTAAGCGAGGACACCGGCCGTCTCCATCGCTCCCGCGTGAGTGAACTCCATCTCCTCCGGAAAGAGTTGATTCGTGATGACGTGGGTCTCCGCGATCACGACGCGCGCACCGATCGTCCGCTGCACCTCTTCGGCGGCAAGCCGGAGCGTCGGGGTGTTCCCCTCGTGCCAGTTGACGAGCACGATGCGGTCGGCCCCCGCCCCCTTCAGCCCGCGACAGACGTCCACGAACATGGCGATCAAGGTGCTCGGCTGAAGCGTGAGGCTGCCCGGCCACGAGAGGTGGTAGGGGGCGATGCCCACCAGCGATAGGAGCACGATCGGGCTCCGCCAGCGCTCGGCCACACGCTCCGCCACGGCCAGCGCGGCCACCCCGTCGGTGCCTAGGGGGAGATGGGGGCCGTGCTGCTCGACGCTGCCCACGACCACCAGTGCCGTGCGACCTTCCCTGAGCCGCGCCGAGGCCGCCGGCTGGGTCATGTTGTGCAGGTAAAAGGGGCTTTTCATGGTGTGGGCGTCTCCCGCTGCAATCGTTTGCGATCCTAGGTCCCGGCCGCCCGGCAAGTCAAGATCGCGTGCTTTCCCTAAAGCTCGAAGGGACGGTCGTCCGCGCCGGCGTGCGCGGGGTGCGTCTCCGCCAGAACCATGGCGGCGAGGGCACAACTCGCCAGCATGGCCGCCACCAGCAGGACGGCCGGAGTCCGACCCACGCCCTCGTAGATCCAGCCCGTGATGATGGGGCCGAACAGAAGCCCCAGATCCGCGGTGAACCGGAAGGTCGAGAGCCGGCGCCCCATGCGCCCCGGTGGAGCCCTGTCTCCCAGAATCGTGGCAGCGACCGCGACTCCGGACGAGCCGAGCGACATGAGCAAGATCGCCGCGGTCCAGCTCACGAAGGTTGGGGGCAGCGCCAAAAAGGCCGTTCCGGCCGCCATGACGGCTAGTCCGGGGATGAGCGCAGCCTTGCGCGACCGGTTGTCCGAGATCGCTCCGGCCGCGGCGGCACCCACGAAGCGTGACAGCCCGCCCGCTCCCAGAACCAACCCGATGGTCGCGGCGGGGAGTCCGAGGTCGTCGGACCCGATGAGCGGCACGAGCGTGTTGGGAAGTGACGCGAGAGTGAAGAACACACTGAAGGGGATGAGGCCCAAGACGACGCGCTCCGCGCGCGAGAAGTCTTCGTGCGCAACCTCATGGTCCTCGAAAGCCACCGCCGCCTTGACCGGCGCGTGAGACGAGCCCCGGGTTCTGCGGAGGAGGCAAACCAGCGCGACGCCGGCTCCGATCGCGGCCGCAGCGACCTGGGCGGTGCGCCACGTGCCCCAAGCCGCGATTAAGCCACCCAGGGCAGGACCGAAGGTCTGACCGCTGAGGAGGGACATCGAGAAGATGGCGAGGGCCGCCCCGCGGCGATCGTCGGGAACGCGGCTCGAGAACTGAGCCATCCCCGTCGTGTTGGTGACCGACGAGGCAACCCCCAGAAGAACTGCGGCTCCGAGCGCGTGCCAGAGAGATTGAGCCAGGCCGAGCCACAAGCTCGCGATGCAGAGAGTGAAGCCCGCGCCGGCCAGCACGCGATGGGGTGATTGTCCGTCGGCAAAGCGACCGGCGGGTAGGTCCATCGCAAGGCGGCCGACCGCAAAGGCCGCGGTGATGAGGCTCAGGTCGGAGGCCGACAGCGATAGCTCCCGGCCGATGTCGGGGAGCAGCGGGGTGCGAAAGAACGCGGCCAAAGAGACGGCGAACACGGCGCCGCCGACCAGCCCGAGAGGCGCACGCAGTACCTTGGGCCCGCGTTTGTCCTGCGGTCCGGCCGAGCCCAGCCCGCGTTTGTCCTGCGGTCCGGCCGAGCGCACCCCGCGCCGCAGCGAGGGGACTCGCATCAGCTCGGAGCCCCGTGAGAACTCTTGCCCACCGCGGTCACTCCCTGTCTGGGGTCCTGCAAACGTTTGCAAACCTCGCGCCCGGGGCGCGGATCGTCAAGCGGGCCCCGACGTTGACAGCCCCTCGCCGCCGAGCCATGATGCAAACGATTGCACAACCTTGACGCGGGAGGTGAGGGTCGGCGTGGGAACGAGCACTGAGACGAAGGCCGCAAGACTGGCCACCCTGCCGGTGAGGGCGGACGAGGATCCCTTCTCGGTTTCCATCGGCGGCTTTTACCGGCGATGGTTCAACCTCATCGACGACATCGACCTGCTGTGCGAAACCGTCGCCAAGCTCGAGGGAACCGAGGACGAGTACTGGGTGCCCGTGTGGAGCGCGGTCGGGGAGCGCTACGAGGCAAAGGCAGCGGACGAGCTTTCGAGCGGGAACAGGGACGCGGCGCGCGGTTGCCTCCTGCAGGCGAAGACCTACTACAGCCTCGCTCGCTTCCCCTGTCCCTATCACTCGGGTTCTGCGTTCGCGCCGGCCATCATGGGAGATCTGAAGCAGCGCGCTTACGACAGGTACCTCGATTGTTACCGGCGCGCGAGCGAGTTGAGCGGTCGTCCACCGGAAGAGTTGAAGGTGGAGCGCGACGGGTACGAGGCGACCGGTTACCTCCATCTTCCGGAATCGGCTTCGGGCTCGAAGCCCGTGCCGGCCGTGCTCGTGATGTGCGGCGGCGACATGTACAAGGAGGATCGCGAACAGTACGCCGAGGGAG
Organism: Actinomycetota bacterium; assembly: GCA_050693935.1. Taxonomy (GTDB): domain Bacteria; phylum Actinomycetota; class CADDZG01; order CADDZG01; family WHSQ01; genus WHSV01. Next base: position 9,461 of record JBOGWU010000022.1, read on the forward strand.
CGCTGGCCGCCGGCCTTGCCGCCTTCGTCGTCGACGGTCCCGGGACGGGACAGACGACCTTCCCGCATGCACCCGAATCGGTGGTCGCGTGGCAGGAGGCCCTGGGAGCATTGGCGAACCGGCCGGAGATCGACGGGAAGCGGTTGGGCGCGTTTGGTGTCAGTCGCGGGGGTCTGTGGGTGCTGCGCCTCGCCGCGCTGGACGACCGCGTGCGCGCCGTGGCTGCGATCGCGCCCGCGGGAGTTGGATACGAGGGCACGCCTGAAGAGCGCGCCGAATGGCGGGAGACCAGAAACAAGCGCGCCGGGTATTGGTTCGGCCCACGCTCCACGCGACCGAAGTCGCCTCAGTTGTTGACCGAGGAGCAGCAACAGCGCGAGTTTCTGACCTGGTCACTCAAGCACAACGGCCTTCTCGATCGACTGGTCGCGCCGGCCTTGTTGATCAATGGGAAGCACGATCACCTCTCGCCGATCGGGGAGCTATACCTGGCGCTGGAGAGCGGTCCTCCGACCGGCCGTGTGGCGCGCGTCTATCCCGACGACGGGCACATAGCCGCGCGGAAAGAGCCCGAGTGGGGGCCCGCCACGTGGGCGTGGATGCGGGAGCAGCTTTCGTCGTAGCGACTAGGGAGGAGACTCGGCCAGCGCGTCGACGATCGAGAGGAGGATGGTGGACGCAGCGACATCGTCGAGTGTGAGCCGCGTCCTCGTCGAGAGGAACTTCTGGCCCTTCTTCATCGGCAACCTTCTGTCGAACTCGGGAACGTGGTTCCAGAACATCGCCCAGGTATTGCTCGTCTACCGGTTGACGGGCTCGCCCTTCCTGGTGGGCGTCGTGAACTTCTCGCAGTTCGCGGCCGTGATCTTCCTTGCCCCGGTGGCGGGCAATGCCGCCGATCGCTACGACCGGCGGCGACTCGTGATCGTGAACCAGGTCTGTGCCGCCGCGCTGGCCGGCCTGCTGGCGGTGCTCACCGCGGTCGGCGAGCCGAGTCCGGCCTTGGTCATCTCGGTGGCTCTCGCAATGGGCGTGACCCTGGCCCTTTCGACGCCCGCGCTGCAAGCGATAGTGCCGTCGCTGGTGACGAGAGACCAGCTCCCGGCGGCCATCGCCCTCAACGCCATCACCTACAACCTGTCGCGCGCCCTCGGGCCCGTCGCTGGGGTATTCGTGATCGCCCGCTGGGGCATCCCCACCGCCTTCGCGATCAACGCGCTGTCGTTTCTGGTTCTGGCGGGCGCACTCGTGCGCGTTTCTCCCGCACCCCAACAGATCCAGACCGCCGGACGCATCCGATTGCGCGACAGCATGCGCGCGGTGCGCGCTGATCGCCTGCTCCTGGCTCCCCTGATAGTGGTCGGTCTCGTGTCTCTGACGGCGGATCCGGTTAACACGCTCACCCCCGCATTCGCGACGGAGGTCTATGGGAGGGCGGACACGTTCACGGGATTTCTAGTCGGGTCGTTCGGCGCGGGTGCGGTCGTGGCGGCATTGCTGGTCACCGGCAGGTGGAAGCCGAGCTACGAGTTGATCACGGTAACCCTGGGCCTTCTTGCCCTGGGCATGGGCTTGTTTGCGGTTTCCGGTACCGAAGTGATCGGACTGACCGGACTCTTCATCGGAGGCTTCGGTTTCCTGTCGTCGATCTCGGCCGCAACCAGCCTGCTGCACCTCGAGGTCTCGGATACCGAACGCGGGCGCGTGATGGCCCTGTGGAGCCTTTCGTTTCACGGCTCGCGGCCCATAGGGAGCCTCGTGGACGGGGCGATCGCGTCACTGGTAAGCATCCGGTTGGCCGGACTGGCGATGGTGGTGCCCGCGCTGGCGGGGTGTCTGGGACTTACCGCACTGATCGTCAGGCGCCGCCGTGGCGTGCCCAACGGTGATGGCAGTTTGTCCGGGCGCGATCGTCGAGACGATCGCTAGTTATTCGGCGGTGAGGTTGAGCCGCGCACCACGAGCTCGGGATCCAGCCGCAGGGTCGTGGGCTCGGTCGACGGGTCGAGCAGCCGGCCGAGCACCATCTTTGCGGCCTTGAGCCCAATGTCGTAGTGGGGTATGCGAATGGTGGTGAGCGGCGGACGCAGCTTGTCGAGGAACGGTATGTCGTTGAAGCCGACGATCGACAGGTCATCGGGACAGCGCAAACCCACCTCGGCCATGACGTCGTAGCAGCCGAGAGCGAGCAGGTCGTTACCCGCGAACACCGCCGTGAAGCTCGGTCGCCCGCCCCCCAGAAGCTCACGAAAAACCCTGGCCCCCTCGGTCTCGACGAACGTCTCGGTGAACCGGATCAGCTTCCGGTCGGCCTTGAGGCCGGCTCCCTTCATCGCGTCGATGAAGCCCCGGTAGCGCTCCTTCCCGGTCGAGTACCGCTCGGGCCCGACGATGTGGGCGATCCTGGTGTGACCCAACTCGACCAGGTGATTTATGGCCAACAGCGTTCCCATCCGGTCGTCGGGGATGACGGCAAATGCGCGGCTGGAATCGACCGTTCGGTTGATCAGCACGATCGGCACGTCGGCGGCGATGGCGTCCTCGATCAAGGGATGGTCTCGCTCGGCCGTGGCCATGATGAAGCCCTCGACCTGCCGGTCCTTCATGCTTTCGAAGTGAATCCGCTCCTTGTCGGAGTCGTTATCCGAGTTCGCAAGCAGGGCGGTATAGCCGGCCTTGGCCAGTTCGTCCTCGATCCCGCGCACGATGGGCGGAAACAGAGGGTTTGTGAGGTCCGGGACGAGCACCCCGATCGTGAACGAGCGGTTGATCTTGAGCCCTCTCGCCATCGAGTTGGGCCGGTAACCAAGCTCCTCGGCCGCCTCCATGACCTTCTTGGCCGTAACCTGGTTCACAAGCGAACGCGTCTGGGGGTTCAGGGCGCGTGAGGCGGTGCCGGCGTGAACGCCGGCACGCTTGGCGACATCCCTCAGCGTTACTGCCGTGGTCGACATGGTTCGGCCTCGCTGCCCCTCGTATGAACACGACCGGCGCCCCGTGAGCCTAAAGCGTTGCCGGCACGGCGGCCGGGCAATCACCCTCCCAAGCGCCGGTTGCGTCTGGTGCCTTGACAATCGCACGCCACCCTCGAATACTGCAAACGATTGCTGCAGGGTGCCGACTTTGGGGGGAGGAAACCGTGGGGGAGGCGCCCACCGTTGCGATTCTGGGAACTCGCTACATCGATTTCAACGTCGAGGAAGACATCCTCGGCCCCCACGGGGTGATCTTGACCTCGGGTGATGGGGCGAGCGGTGATGCCATCGTCGAGCAGGCCTCGTCGGCTGGGGTCGTGTTGGCCGGGGCGGGTCCGCGCTTCGACGCCGCGACGCTTGCACGGCTCCGCTGCCGGGGCATCGTTCGCTACGGCGTGGGGGTGGACACGATCGATCTGGACGCGGCCGCGCGCTCCGGCATGTGGGTCGCGTATGTGCCCGATTACGGCACCGACGCGGTTGCGTTGCACACCGTGACGCTGGTGCTCACCTGTCTCCGGCGAGTGCTGGAGGCCGACTCGGTGGTGAAGAGCGGCGGCTGGGGCTTCTCGGAGTTGAGACCTCTGCGCACTCCCGAGGCGCTGACGGTCGGGATCGTCGGTTTCGGTCGCATAGGCAAGCGCGTCGCGGACTTTCTCTCGCCGTTTGGGTTCGAGTTGATCGCCACAGACGCGTTCGTCGACGTCGAGTCGGCAGCACCCGGTGTTCACTCGGTTGATTTCGAGGAGTTGCTGAGGAGCGCGGACGTGGTCACGCTTCACGCGCCGGGGGGCACGAACGGCCCCCTGATCGGTCACCGCGAGATCAAGCTCTTCAAGCCAGGCTCGGTGATCGTCAACACGGCGCGCGGATCGCTGGTCGACTCCTCCGCTCTCGTTGCGGGGCTCGAGGAGGGGCGGCCCGGCTTCGCCGCCCTCGACGTCTTCGAACAGGAGCCCCCCGTCGAGCGCTTCCAGGCGGTGGCCGACCGCGTGGTGCTGACCCCGCACATGGCCTGGTACACGCAGGAGTCGGAACTCGACTTGAGGACCAAGGCGGCCCATGAGGCGCTTCGTATCCTGCGGGGCGATACACCTTTGAATCCGGTCGCGAAGCCAAAAGGTGCTGCATGAACGCGTCTCTGTACGACCTGACCAGTCCCGACGTGCGCGATCGACTCGCCGAGGTTCCGATAGCCGTGCTCCCGATCGGCAGTGTCGAGCAGCACGGACCGCATCTGCCCTGCGGAACCGACACCATGGCGGCGGATCTCGTGGCGCGCGACCTCGCAGAACGCACCGGTGCGCTGCACGCTCCTTTCTGCTCCTACGGCGTGACTCCCATCCATGCCGGACACCCTGGCACCGTCACGCTCAGGCGTTCGACGTTCGAAGCCCTGCTGATGGACGTCTGCTCCGAGCTCATCTCGATGGGCGCGCGCACGTTGGTGTTCGTCAACTGGCACGAGATCAATACCGCGTCGTTGAACGCGGTAGCCACCGACCTGCAAGAGCATGCCGACGTGCGCGCCTTCGTGGCGCAGGCCTGCTACGTGGCGCAGCGCATCTACGCGAACGACGGGGGCTCGCTGACCCACGGGGGCAGCATCGAGACGATGGCCGTAATGGCGCACGATCCGTCCTTGCTGCGCGTCGATCGAGCCGGCGAACCGACGCGTCCCCCCGGGGCAGAGGAGGCCGACGCCATGAGGCGGTCGCACGAGGTCTACGGCTTCGTGACCGACGTCACCGAGATCGCCGCCGACGGATGGTACGGGGATCCGTCCTGGGCGACGCCGGAGCGGGCGGCGACCTTCCCGGGAGCGGTCACGGATCAGATCGTCTCCAGTCTCGAAGCCATCGGCGCACTGCGGGGCGATGGAGGATTCTTCGATCGAGATCAAGAGAGGAACCAGACATGAGTGACAAGGTCAGGCTCGCACCGGTCGGTCTGGGGCGGTGGGCCCGCGTGCTGGCGCGGGGTGCGCAGCGCGGCGACGTCGTCGAGCTCGCGAGCTGCTTTTCGCGCAGCGAGGAAAAGCGCAGCGCGTTTCAAAAAGAGTTCGGCGTCGCGCGTTCGGCCTCGAGTTACGAGGAATTGCTCGCCGATCCCGACATCGAGGGCGTGGTGATCACCACGCCGAACGACACGCACAAGGTAGTCATCCTTCAGGCACTAGAGGCGGGTAAGGCCGTTTACGTTGACAAGCCGATCGCTCATACGCTCGAGGACGCCATGGCCATCGAGGCCGGCGTCCGGTCCACCGGGAGGGTCTTCGCGGTGGGCCACAGCGCCAGGCGACTGGCCGGACATCGGACCATCAAGAAGTGGTACGAGGACGGACGGTTGGGCCAAATCTCGCTGGTCGAGGCGAACTTCTCGAACGAGCGCGGCCTCGAGCTCAACGAGAACACCTGGCGCTTCTACGCGTCCAAGAGCCCCGGCGGCACGCTCATCCAGTTGGGGGTTCACCACGCCGACAACCTTCAGTTTCTGTTGGGCCCGGTCAAGTCGGTCAATGCGAACGTAAAAAAGCTCTACACGCGCTCCGAGGTTCCGGACGCAACGATGGTCATCTGCGAGTTCTCTGGCGGCATACTCGGCTATCTCGGCTGCGGTTGGGCATCGCCCGGTGTGTACACGATGAACGTGCTGGGGACGAAGGCCAACCTCTTCTACGACCTCGACTTCACGCACTGGGACGAGTCGCATCTAGCCGACAAGTACAGCACGCTTCGCTCGCAGTTCTACGGAGAGTCGGAGCGGCAGACGGTCGAGCTTCCGCCGAGCGACATGTTCCGCGAGCAGCTCGATGAGTTCGCTCTTGCGATTCGCAACAAGGCGACCGTCGAGGTCGGAATCGACGAGTCGATCAACTCACTGGCGGTGGTGCGCGCCGCGCTCGAGTCCTCCGATCGCAGAGGACAGTCGGTCGAGGTCGCCGAGGTTATCGAGGCGGCGCGCGCTTGAAGGGCTCGAGGGATATGGCCTCCGGCCAAGGGAGGAATATGGATTCATTGCCGGCGTGAGGATCTGACTTATTCGTAAAGGACAAGCTGATTGGCCGAGCGGAGGGAGAAGAAGTGAAGCACCGGTTGCTGTACCTGTTCCTGGCGGTGGCGTTGATCGCCGTGGCCTGTGGCGGCGACGACGAAGGCAGCGGAGGTAGCGCGGAGGAGGCGGTGGAGGAGGGCCCAAGCATCGAGAAGGTTCAGCTCGCCATCGACACCGACGACTACATGAACAACCTCGCGTGGGTCATAGCCGACGAGAGCTACTGGCCCGACCTCGGCTTCGAGGAGTCCGCCGAGGTCTTCGCCACCGAGGAGTACATCCCCGGCCTTCTGGGCGGGGACGTGTGGGTGGCTCAGGGCGAGAGCGACGTGATCTGGGCCGCGCTGGACGAGGGCAGCGTGCCTCTCAAGATAGTCGGCGTCGAGAAGGACACCGAGGCCTGGTTCCTGGGAATTCGGAAGGGCGTCGACCCCGAAAACCTGGAGGGGCTAAAGATAAGCGGAGGGCCGACCGGGGACCGGAACATCACGGTCGGCGAGAAGGCTCTCGAGGACTACGGCGTGGACCCGGAGAGCATGGAATGGGTCCCGGTGGCGGGCAGCTCTGACGAGCGCTTGACCGCGCTGATTGCAGGTCAGATCGACGTGGCCGTCCTCCAGCCGCGCCACCTCATTCCTCTGGATGAAGCCGGCGGCGAGATGATCTATCAGGAGTTCGTCGACTCCCCGCAGGAGGTATGGGTGGTCACCGAGGAGTTCCTGAACAACGACAAGGGCGCGGTCTGCGCGTACCTGGAGGGCCGCATCGCCGCCAAGCAGTGGATCGGCGAGGGCGAGGACTACACCG
>JBOGWU010000023.1:0-10255 GCA_050693935.1 Actinomycetota bacterium
GCGCGTAGAGCGCGTCCGCGCGCCTCATCTCCAGTGAGGTCTCAAAGCTGGGCGGCGACTCGTCGTCGGAGTCGGCCACGATGTCGGGCAAGCGTCCGGCCATGCGATCCAGCGCCTTGACCACCACCGCGCCCTGGTCGGCCGGCAACAGACCCTCGAGACATAGTGAGGCGCCTTCGTCTGAGAACCAGTAGCGCAGGTAGCGAGCGCGCTCGATCTCGACCACCTCTTCGCGGGCAGGCGCGCAGGCGACGTCGGCGCGGTGCCTGACGGTGGCCGGCATCACCCGGCGGGCCCAGCTGATCAATTTCTGCTCGGTGTCTGCGGTGGCGAAGCGACTGAGCTCCAACACCTTGTCAAGGCCCAGGGCCCCGGAGTCGAGGGCCGCGGACAGCTGCGGCAGCGTGGGCAATGCCTGCGCGGCGGTGATCCAGCGGCGCGCCGCCCAATGCGAGATACCCAGCTGGGCGGAGACCCACTGGGCCGGGTCCCGAACACCGTCTTCGAGCCACAGCCCGGCTCGTTCGCACTCGGCGATGACCTCGAGCAGGCGGCGCTGCGAGGAAGTGACCGCGGCATGGGCCCTCTCGAGCCTGGCGATTAGCCCGGCTTTGCTTGCAGCTGGCTTTCGTGTGTCGCTGATGTTCGGGTTGCTTCCGGAAGTCACCATTGCACCTCTGGCTCCCGGGAGCGCGGCCCAGCCAGCATATCGAACAAGTGTTCGATAGTCAAGCTCAGCGGGGAAAATGGATCCGGACCCTCAGTCCTCGACTACGTTCTCCGCGAAGCGTCTCCGGGCCGCTCGCCAGGCGGCTTGGTCGAAGCCGCCGCCGTCTCTCAGTGCGTCGGCCGCGGCCCACGCCATGGCGTAGGCGTGATGCGAGTTGTCGTGAACGAACAGACCTTGGCGGCCGAAGGTCAGCAACCGGTCGTGACTCGAGGCCCACCGATCGAGCCGGCCGTAGGCATGCTCGTAACCGGTGCGGTACACCGGATAGGCCTGGCCGAGTCGCTTGACGACCACCGAGCTGGGTGACGCGGGTGGGACCCCCGCATCCCGCAACCCGTCGGTTACCACGCGACCGAGGGACTCGTCGGAGGCAGCCCACAGCTCATCGCCGCGCCCACAGGGGATCTCTGCGCAGAGCACCGTCTGACCTGGCGGATCGTCGCCGTCCCTGTAGTTTTTCGGCTCCGAGATGCGCGTCACCGGGGTGAACGACTCGGGGAGGTAGTGCGCGTCGTAGCTCGTGTAGCGATCGACATCGAGCACGAGATAGACGAGCAGCATCGAGCGAAAGCTCAACGACGAAGCGGCCTCGAGCACGTCGGGCGGAGGCGCCGGCGCAACTATGCGCGCCAGGAGAGTCAGGGGAATGGTCGACCACACGCGCTCGCCCCCGACGCTCTCTCCCCCGGTCATCGTGACCGTCACTCGGTCGGACTGAAGCTCAACGGATTCGGCGGCGCGCCCGAAGCGAAAGTCCGCGCCCGCGTCGGTGGCACTGGTCGCGAGCCCTTCGACGATCGCCCCGAACCCCGCGCGCGGATAGTAAAAGAACGGCGTCTCGCCACGAGCCCCTGAAAGCAGACGCTTGACGATTGCGAGCGGCGATGACGCCGCCACGCGACGGCGGGCCTGTTCGCCGCTTATCTCCTCGGGTCCGAGCCCCCACAGTTTGCGCGCGTAAGGGAAGTAGAAGCCCTCGGCCATGGTCGGGCCCAGGGTCGCCTCGATTACCTCGGCGAAAGTGTCGGCCGTTGCGTGACGGCGCCAGCTCGTGGCGGCGTCGAACGCGGCGCGCGCCGCGAAACCGCGCGGGAGGTGAGCGAGTAGATCGGCGGACCTAAGCGGGAACCCGATCCAGCGGCCAGCCAACCGAATGCGGCCGTTGCGCGGACGCTTCTGCAAGCCGCCGCCGAGCACCCGCTGGATGTGATCGAGTATCTCCGGGTCGATGGACGGGTGCAGGCGATGGCTGCCGGCGTCGACACGCTGTCCCGCGACGGTGAAGCTCGCCGACGCGCCCCCGACGTGCCCGGCTCGTTCGATCACCGTCACCGAGCGAGAGGAGGTAGCGGCACGGTAGGTGGCACCGACGCCCGCGGGGCCCGCGCCGAGGACGACGAGGTCGGCGCGCGCCATTGAGCGGGGCGCCTAGACCCGGTATGCGGGGGCCGAGCCGCCGCCGTAGCCGAGCGACACGCGGTCGCCGGGCCCGAACTCCGGAGTCGACAGGACGCGCGCTCGCAGCGCGGGTTGATCGTCGGGCTGCACCCAGTAGATCGAATCGTGTCCGTAGAACTCGACGGACTCGACCGTGGCCTCGTTGCCGGGGACGACGGTTATGTACTCGGGCCGAACCATGACCTCGACGTCGCCCTTCAAGGGATGCAGGAGAGGGATCATGCCGACCTGCGTGCTGGCCTTGTCGCCGTCCGCCGAGCCCACGAAGAAATTGGCGTCTCCGATGAAGTGCGCCACCCTGCGGGTCGCCGGCGTGTCGTAGATCTCCGACGGACGGCCCTGTTGCAAGACGACTCCTTCGAACATGACCGCGACGTGTTCGCCCATCACGAATGCCTCTTCCTGATCGTGCGTGACGAACAGCGTGGTGATGCCGAGATCGTTAAGCAAACGCTGGACCTCGAAACGGATCTGAGCGCGCAGTATCGAGTCAAGGTTGGAGTAGGGCTCGTCGAGAAGGATGACCTCGGGACGAGTGGCGAGGGCGCGGGCCAGCGCGACGCGCTGTTGCTGGCCTCCGGATAGCTCGGCCGGCATCCTGTGCGCGAGTGGGGCGAGTCCCACCATCTCGAGGGTCTCGGCAACCCGTGAGCTCCTGCGGTCGACCCGGGACAGCCCGAAAGCGATGTTCCTTTCGACACTGAGGTGGGGGAACAGGGCCCAGTCCTGGAACACCATCCCGACTCGCCGCTGCTCGGGAGCCACGAACGATCCGACGCCGGACACCACGCGGTCGCCGATGCTGATCTGGCCCGAGTCGAGTCGCTCGAGTCCGGCGATCGAGCGCAGCAGGGTCGTTTTGCCACACCCGCTGGGTCCCAACAGGGACACGATGGTCCCGGCGGGAATCTCGAGGTCGACGCCTCGCAGCACCTCGGTGTCGCCGAACGACTTGTCCAGCGACCGGACCGTCACCGGCTCGGTAGCGGTGTGCAGCGCTTCGGCGCGCCCGAAGGGCACGAGAGCGGTCGACTGGACGTTAGGCACGCCTAATACGTTACACGCGATGGGCGGAAGTTTTCTCTTCGGCTCGCCTGGGGAGCGGTTCGGCGTTCGGGCTCGATCCGGCCGGTGAACCGAACGTCCGGCGTTCGCCGAGCAAGACAGACAGCGGCAGTTGTTGTCGCTACCCTGAAACAACCTAGCCAATCAACCGGAGGTGCACACCTTGCTTTCTCCCAAGGTCGAAGAGGCCCTGAACAACCAGCTTCAGGTCGAGCTTCAAAGCGGTTACGTCTATCTCGGCATGGCGGCCCACTGCGAGACCGTCAGCCTCGAGGGGTTCGCGAAATGGCTCCACAAGCAGGCCGAAGAGGAGTACGAGCACGCGATGAAGTTCTACAACTACATCAACGACCGCGAGGGCCGAGTCGAGCTACAAGCACTCGATGCTCCGCCCACCAAGTACGCCTCGCCGCTGGAGGTGTTCGAGAAGGCGTTGGGGCACGAGCGCAGCGTGACCCAGAAGATCGACGACCTCTACGATCTCGTGAACAACGAAAGGGACTTCGCTTCGCAGGCCTGGCTGGACTGGTTCGTAACCGAGCAGGTCGAGGAGGAAAAAACCGTCGGCCTGATCGTGGACAAGCTGAAGCTCATCGGGGACCGGGGCGACGGTCTCTTCATCCTTGACAAGGAGCTGGGGAACCGGGCCGGGGCCTAAGAGCGCCCTAGGCGGGCAGCACCCACAGGTTGTACTGCAGGGCCTGACCGAGCGCGACCTTCTCGTCGCTCACCTGCAGGGTGCGGGTCCCGTCCGGAGCGACGTCCACGACCGTGAGCGCGGCGCCCGGCATCAGCCGGTGCTGTTCGAGATAGAGCATGACGTCGTGGTCGAGCTCGATGTCCTCGAGCAGGCGAGTCAGCGTCGCGCGCTCGCCCGCGATCATCTCGGCCACCGGCTTCAACGCCTGCCACGACACCGAGCCCTCGGTGCCGGGGATCGGGTTGCCGTGAGGACAGGTCGGCTCGCCCGATAGCCTGTCGAGAATCGACTGCTCGACCTCGGGCGTCATGACCTTCTCCCAGTCCTCCGCCTGTTCGTGGCACTGGTGCCAGGGGATCCCGAGGATGTCCACCAGCATGCGCTCGGCGAGCCGGTGCCTGCGCACCAGGGTCGACGCGATCAGCCGGCCCTCTTTGGTGAGCTCGATGTCGCGCGTTCCCTCGATGCGAACGTAGCCTTCGGCGATGAGCCGCTTGATGCCCTCGGAGACGGTCGCGGGGGCGAGCCCCAGGCGCTCGCCGATGCGGGCCTGGCGGATGAGCTGGCCCTCTTCCTCGAGCTCGAAGACGGCCTCGAGGTATTCCTTGGAGGCGGGGTTGAGGGCGCGAAGGTCCGGCGAAGGTGGGTTCATTACATCATTGTAAGCTCGCACCAATGCCTGCCGCCAAAACCAAGCGAGAGAAAATCCTGTTGCTGGACGGGATGTCGCTGGCGTTCAGGGCCTTCTACGCACTTCCGGAGGATCTCCAGACTACGGGCGGAACCTTCACCAACGCGGTGTACGGCTTCACCTCGATGTTGATCAAGGTGCTGCAGGATGAAAAGCCCGACTATCTGGCATGTTGCTTCGATCTCGGTGAGCCGCTGCAGCGTACCGAGGAGTACGCCGACTACAAGAGCACTCGCACCGAGGCTCCCTCTACGTTCGGTCCTCAGATTCCACTGATCCGCGAGGTGCTGAAGGTCATGGCGATCCCGATCTTCGAGATGCCGGGCCACGAGGCGGACGACCTGATCGCATACCTCGCGCACTACTCCAAGGACCGCGACCTCAACGTCCGCATCGTCACTGGCGATCGAGACTTCTTTCAGTGCGTGGACGCGCGCGTCCACGTCCTCTACAACCGGCGCGGCATCACCGACATCGTCGAGATGGATCCCGCGGCGGTAGAAAAACGTTACGGGGTCCCACCCAGCCTCTACGTGGACCTGAAGGCCCTCGAAGGCGACACCAGCGACAACCTTCCCGGTGTCCCAGGAGTAGGTACCAAGACCGCGGCGAAGCTCATCCAACAGTACGGCAGCGCCGAGGAGGCGATCGCTCATGCCTCCGAGCAGACCCCCAAGCTGGCGCAAAACCTCGCGGCGCACGGCGAACAGGTCGTACTCAACAAGAAGCTCTCGACACTCGCCGAGGTTCCGCTCAAGGGTGTGGACCTCGAGGACATGCGCATGGGTGGTTGGGACCGGGAGGCACTCACCGAACTCTTCAACTCGCTCGAGTTCCGTACCTTGCTCGAACGACTCCTGCAGGATTTCCCCGAGGCCGCGGAGGGCGAGGGCGAGGCCTTCGAGCTCGAGCTGCGCCTCATCGAAACCGACTCCGAGCTGAAAACGCTGGCCGAGGAGCTCGACGCTTCGGGCGAGTTCGCTCTCGACCTCGTGCCGAGCGCACCGCGCGGCGCCCCCCGCTGCCTGTCGTTCTCGTGGGCGGGAGGCCAGACCGCATACGTCGGGATGGGGGCAGGCGGATTCGATAGCTCCACGATTGAGCGTCAGCTCGGAGGTGTGTTGCGCAACGCCAACGTGTCCAAGGTGGCTCACGGAGCGCGCGCGGTCGTGTTGTCGCTGGAGGCCATCGGCGTTCGGCTCGGGGGCCTCAGGCTCGACACGCACATCGGCGCCTATCTTCTCGATCCGGGCGCCAGCGCCTACTCACTCGAGGAGGTCGCCCGCCGCTACACCGGGCGCGAGCTCAAGGCGGTCGAGGGTATCGAGCGCGCCGAGGACGACACCAATCAGGCGGCCTTCGAGTTCGAGGGACCGATCGCGGAGATAGAGGCCGAGGACGGGAGCCTCCGCGCGCTCGCGGTCGCCGAGGTCGCCGACGCGGTCGAGCCCGAGCTTCAGCGGCTCGGCATGCACGAGCTCTACGAGGACATCGAGCACCCGCTGATCGAGGTCCTCGCGCGCATGGAGCAGATCGGAGTTCGGATCGACCTCGACTATCTCGGGGGGATGGCGACCGATCTAGACAAGCGCATCGGCGAGCTGGAAACCAACTGTTACGAGTCGGCCGGAGAGCGGATCAACCTCGGATCTCCCAAGCAGCTGCGCGAGCTGCTCTACGACCGGCTCGGCCTCAAGACCACGAGGCGCACCAAGAGCGGGCTGTCGACCGATCAGCGCGCGCTGCAGCAGCTGGTGGACAAGCATCCGTTCGTGCGGAACCTGCTCGACTACCGCGAGCTAGCCAAGCTCAAGAGCACTTACATCGACGCGCTTCCTCCTCTGGTCGATCCGCGCGACGGGAGAGTGCATACGACCTACGACCAGACCGTGGCCGCGACCGGCCGGCTGTCGAGTACCAACCCGAACCTGATGAACATCCCGGTTCGTACCGAACTGGGAGCCAAGATCAGGCGCGCGTTCATTCCCGAGGAGGGTCACACGATCCTGTCGGTCGACTATGCGCAGATCGAGCTCCGCGTCATGACCCACCTGAGCGAGGATCCGATCCTGCTCGAGGTGTTCAACACCGACGAGGATATCCATACCGCCACCGCGGCCCGAGTGTTCGACTTGAAGCCGGGCGAGTTAACCGTCGGTCACCGTTCGACGGCGAAGATGGTCAACTACGGCCTCGCCTACGGGATGGGCGCGCCGGGGCTTGCCGACCGCCTCAACATTCCGGTGGAGGAAGCGCGCGGGATCATGGACGCTTACTTCGAGCGCTTCAGTGGTGTGGCCGCGTTCCTCGAGCAGGTGGTCAAGCAAGCGCACGCCGACGGCTTCACCACCACCATGTTCGGACGGCGACGCTATCTTCCCGAGTTGGGAAGCGGCAACCCTCGTGTGCGCGCGATCGGTGAGCGTCAAGCTCTCAACGCGCCCATCCAGGGAACAGCCGCGGACATCATGAAGCTGGCCATGATCGGAGTCGATCACGCTCTTCGCGAGGACGATCTCGCGACCAAGATGATCCTCACGGTGCACGACGAGCTCGTGTTCGAGGTCCCGACCGGCGAGGAGGACGCAGCGAAGAAGCTCGTCGAACGCGAGATGACCTCGGTTGCCGACATGAAGGTTCCCCTGGTCGTCGAGTCGTCGTTCGGCGAAACCTGGGCGCACGCGAAGGGCTAGCCCGGCCCGCTTGGCGGGCCCCCGATGGCGTATACTTTCTCGGCCTCCTTCTCGGGGGCAAATCCCTGTTTAGGAGGAGATCCATCTACATGACGCAAGACCAAGACGCAACGCAGGTTTCTGCCGCGTCTGCCCAGGAAGAGACCATTCCCGACGGCAGCGGCGGAACCATCACCCGCACTGCCCCCTCGACTTCCGGTTCCACCTACGCAGGTGGCGAGATCGTGTTGAACGACGTCGGTGAGTCGCAGGAAGAGCTGATGGCCGCGATCGAGGCCACCATCAAGCCGTTCGACGAGGGCGACATCGTCGAGGGCATGGTCGTGAAGATCGACAAAGACGAAACGCTTTTGGATATCGGTTACAAGTCCGAGGGCGTAATCCCCGCGCGCGAGCTGTCGATACGCAACGACGTCGATCCCGGCGAGGTCGTCGGCATCGGCGAGCACATCGAAGCTCTCGTTCTCCAGAAGGAGGACGCCGACGGCCGCCTCATCCTCTCCAAGAAGCGCGCCCAGTACGAGAGGGCGTGGGGGAAGATCGAAGAGATCAAGAACCGCGACGGTACCGTCAGTGGGCCGGTCATCGAGGTCGTCAAGGGTGGTCTCATCCTCGACATCGGCCTCCGCGGTTTCCTCCCGGCTTCGCTCGTCGAGATGCGTCGTGTGCGCGACCTCCAGCCGTACGTCGGCAAGGAGCTCGAATGCCGCATCATCGAGCTCGACAAGAACCGCAACAACGTCGTGCTCTCGCGCCGCAAGTTCCTCGAGGAGAGCCAGGCCGAGCAGCGCCAGGAGTTCCTCACCAGCCTGGCCAAAGGCGAGATTCGGACGGGCACGGTCAGCTCGATCGTCAACTTCGGCGCGTTCGTCGACCTCGGCGGCGTCGACGGTCTCGTTCACGTCTCCGAGCTGTCATGGAAGCACGTCGACCATCCGAGCGAGGTAGTCGAGGTGGGCCAGGAGGTCCAGGTCGAGGTGCTCGACGTCGACCTCGAGCGCGAGCGCGTCTCGCTCAGCCTCAAGGCGACTCAAGAGGACCCATGGCGTCAGTTCGCACGGAGTCACGAGGTGGGCGACGTCATCGAGGGCCGCGTCACCAAGCTGGTTCCGTTCGGATCGTTCGTCGAGCTCGACGACGCCATCGAGGGCCTCGTGCACATCTCGGAGCTGGCCGAGCATCACGTCGAGAAACCAGAGGACGAGGTGCACGTGCACGATCGCGTCCCGGTCAAGATCATCGACATCGATCTCGACCGCCGCCGCATCAGCCTCAGCCGCAAGCAGGCGGTGGCCGAAGGGGCGAGGGTGGCCGGCGCAGAGATGGAGCTCGAGGCCGACGCGGCCGAGATCGAGATCGAGACCCAAGAGGCATCCGAAGGGGCAGGCGTGCCGACCGAGGACGTCTCCGAGCGCCCCGAGAGCGATGAGGAGCTCGTGGCTTCGGTCGAGGAGGCACCCGAGCTGGTCAACGAATCCATCACGCCCGAAACCGGTGCCGACCCCACCTCGGTCGGCGAGGCGGCGCCGGTCGAGGAGCGCGAGGAGGCCGAGCAAACGAACCTCATGGCGCCCGACCACTCGCCCGAGGGCCGGCAGAAGCTCACCGCCGCCGAGGAAGACGAGCCGAACATCGAGGAACGTCTCTTGATGGAGGACAGCGACAACGAGCCCGGAGGCGAGGTCGAGGCCATCGCCTCCGAGGAGGACCCGAAGACCGTGGCCGAGGCCGACGAGAGCGATTCCGAGGATCTCGACCCCGCCGAGAAGGTCGACGAAGATTCCATCGAGTCAATCGTTCAGGACCTGAAGCGCGAGCGCGGCCAGTCCCAGTAACCACCATCGGGGCTGACTGAATGCTCGTCGTCGGACTCACCGGAGGCATAGGGTCCGGCAAGTCCACTCTTGCGGCGTTGCTGGCCGAACGGGGTGCCCAGATCATCGACGCCGACGCTCACGGGCGTGATGCCCTGCGCCCCGACCGGCCCGCCTGGCACTCGGTTGTCGGTCAGTTCGGGGATGGAGTGCTGCAGGCCAATTCGATGGAGATCGATCGCAAGCGTCTCGCCGCGGTGGTGTTCAACGACTCCAACAAGCTGGCCGCGCTGAATGCGATAGTGCACCCAGTCATCCTTCAGAAGATCGCCGACGATCTGGAACGACTGAGCGGGACGGATGAGATCGTGGTGTTGGACGCAGCTCTCATCTTCGAGGTTGGGTTGGACGACAGCCTCGACGTGCTTGTCGCCGTCACCGCCGAGCCGGAGCTTCGCATGCAGCGCCTACGAAGCCAGCGCCACATGGATCTCGCCGACATCGACGCACGCATGGCGTCACAGATGAATCCGGAAGAGGTCGACGGGCGCGCGGATGTGCTGGTGGTCAACGACGGCACCCTGGAGGACCTCGGAATCGAGGCCGACCGAGTGTGGGCCGAGTTGCAGAAGCGAAACTCGGGCGATGCCGGGCCTACCACCAGGTGACCATCGAGGTTGTTTTCTTCGATGCGGGGGAGACCCTTCTCGGCCCGCACCCTTCCTTCTACGAGCTTTTTTCACAGGTCTGCAGAGAGCACGGCTACGACGTATCGGCCGGACGCGTCCTGAAGGTGCAGAACGCACTGGCCCCACACCTCATCGATCTCGGCGAGGACACCGGTGTCCAGAATCCGTCGTTCTCATCGGAGGCCTCCCAGAGGTTCTGGGGCTATCTGTATGCGCGCTTTTTGCGCGAGCTCGAGATCCGCGACCTGGACCTGGCCGCGGCCCTGCTCGAACGCTTCTCGGATAGCTCGAGCTACATGCTGTTTCCCGACGCGCTGCCGGTGCTCCGGGACCTCCACTCACGGGGCTACCGCCTGGGGCTCATCTCGAACTTCGAACAGTGGCTCGAGGAGCGGTTGGTCGAGCTCGAGGTCGG
>JBOGWU010000024.1:0-27172 GCA_050693935.1 Actinomycetota bacterium
TGCCGGCCAACTCCTTGAGGTGTGCATGCGCCGTGAAGTGGGTCTCGATGAGGATTCCGGCGAGCACTGCGAGGGGGCCATAGAGAGCGAAGCGACTGGCGACGTCGTTGAGGGGGACGATGGCGACAGCAAACGCGGCTCCCACGAGCAGGAGGCTGGCGAGCCTCCGGGCAAGCGGCCGCTCCAGGACCTTGTTAAGCCGTTCGGCGAGGGATCGCTCGTCAGAACGCTGAACCACCTGAACTCCGAAAACTCCCCGAGCCGTGTGCCCCATGGCCGCCGTCCTTGTCGTCGTGCATCTCGTCCGCTCACGCCGTTTGGGTCTAGTCCTACTAGCCCGTAATGACTAGTTATCTGCTCTTCGGCAGGACGCAGCGCGGACTTGAGGGATTTCATGTGATTCCTCAGCGAGAGTTGTCCAGGGGGCAAACCGCCCGGATATCGGACTTGCGAACCTGCATGAACTCGGCGCGCTCGCCAACCTGGTGCCCCGTGAGGGTGGTGATGGTGGCCTGAGTCACGGGGATGAACAGGCGATGGTCGCGCATGACCGACTCCCAGGCCTCAGAGAAGCGACCGAGCTCCGGAGCGAGGTAGATGGTGGCGGTGATTTGACAGGCGTCGAGCAGCAACGACACGGCGACCGAGTCGAGGTCGACGCGCTCGTCCTGATCCTGAGGGGTGACCGCGGTGTTCATGACTTACTTATCGGCACGCTCCCGAGGCGGTTGACCCGTGGGTTCGATTCCTTGACCGTCGAGAGCCGCTCTGGGACCATCGGCGCACCGGGGAGCAAACCAGGCCAAAAGGAGACAGGGCAATGAAGAACATGATCGACGAGTTCAAGGAGTTCGCCCTAAAAGGAAATCTGATCGAGCTTGCGGTGGCGTTCATCCTCGGCCTGGCCTTCAGCGCGGTGGTTACGGCGCTCGTGAACGGCGTGTTCCTTCAAATAATCGCGGCCATCGTGGGCCAGCCGAGCTTTGATCAGCTGTCTATCAACCTCAACGACACCCCCATCCTCTATGGAAGCTTCCTGACGGCACTGATCAACTTCCTGCTGGTGGCGTTCGTTCTGTTCCTGGTGGTCAAGGCCGTTAACCGGCTTCAGCGCCCGGCCGAAGAGCCGCCGGCACCGGCGACCCGCAAATGCCCCTTCTGCTTTACCGCCATTCAGGCCGAGGCGACACGCTGCAGCGCGTGCACCAGCGAGGTAGTGCCGACCGAAGGTCCGACAGCGATCTAAGGCAGGAGCGTCACGGGGATCTCGACCGGGAACAAATCGGAGCCGTCCTCGGCGGACTGCTCGAACACGATGATGGTTGCCTCGGTCGGCTCGTCGACGTTGAAGGGCACCTTCTTCGAGTAGTCGCCCCTGCAGCCGGTCCCGCAATCCGCGGTCGCAAAGGACTCGGTCAGGACGTTTCCATCAACATCCTCGATGCGAATCGAGACGTTGGCCTCGAACACGTTGGCGGTGCCCGAGATCGTGAGGGGACTGGTCAGATCGTCACCGGAACGAGGCCGATCCACTGTTATGGCAGGCGCGATGTCCTCGAAGTCGGCGCGCGTGAGGGGCTTCGAGATGACGAGACCTTCACTAGAGAACACCTTTACGAGCTTGCCATCGAGCTCGAAGGCCACGCGTTGCACGGTGGGGAATTGCGTAAGCGTGAAGGTGACCTGGCCCAGCCTCATCCCCATCGACGCGGTGCCACCCCCCTCTTCGAACGAGGACGAGAGGTCGACCGTAGCGGTGCCGTCATCGATGGTGAGCCCGTTCAAGGTTACGTCGGTGGGGATAGCGGAGGTGAGCTTGCCCGACCCCGCCGGCGGGCCCGCCATTAGGGCCTCGAGTGCGGCGGTGCCGACCTTCGGAGTCGACTCCTGGGTAACGGTGGTGAAGGTGAGCCTGTTGCTGCTGCCCTTTGCGTACCAGAGCTCGAGGGTGACCCGGCTCGACTCTTGAGCGTCGACCGGTGTGGGCGAGCGGCTCTCGCTCGCCTCGTCGGTGGGCGAGGTGTCGTCGTCAGAGATGGAGTCGCCCGAGGCGCCTCCGCCCGAGGATGGGGGCGACTCCTCGCTGCAGGCGCCTAGCAGCAAGAGTGCAGCCACACTCATCAGTGCGGCGATGCGAATCGGCAAAACCTTCATTTTGGTGGCTCCGATCGTTAGGGGACCCAAGGTGGACCCCTCTAGGCCATCTGACGAGTTGGGGCTGAAAAGGGTTGCCGGCCGGTCGCTACCCGGTAACCCCTGTCCTCCCCTCGGCGTGGGAAAGTAAGCCCGTGCAGATCGACAATCAAGCTGTACGGTCGCAGCCGCAACTTGCTCCCCCACCGCCGAGCCCGGTATGGGAAATTCCCCTGCGCGTCACGTTCTACAACCGGATGATTGCGTTTCTGCGAGCCCTGATCCCGCTTCTGACCGGACTTGCGATCGTGGTGGCCGTGATCGTGGAATCGTTGCGCGCCGACGGTTCTCTCGATGGCCGCTTCGCGCTCCTGGTTTCCGGGTGGCACCTGGGCGCGACGATGTCGTGCCTTGGGGTGCTCATGATGCGCACCGCCTTCGTGCGAAGACCTCATTTGGTCGTCGACCCCGAGGGTTTGACGATCCACCAAAGCGGCATCCTGAAACGCCCACTCCGTTTTCCTCAGCGCGACATAAGAGTCGCGGCGATAGACGCATCGGTGCCGCCCCGCCAGTTCCGCATCGGCCTCCGCGATCATCGCCGCTTCCCGGTGTCGGCTCCCCCCGGATACCAGGGCCGGCCCCTTCCCGAGTGGCTCTACTCCCGAGTCGGGGGATCCCCGTTCCCCTTGATCAGCCACCTCGGCGACCCACCGAATGTCCTGCTCATGTTCAACCGTCCCGTTCCCGTGGACAACGCGCGCAGAACCCTGAAGATCCTGGCCGCGAAGGGACCGATCCACGTAGTACGGCCGCGCCAGGAGACGCACGGGCTCATGCTGCGCGTTGCCGATCCAGAGCAAGCCCGCCGAGCCCTTCACCAGCACGAGCTGCTCGGTGAGGTGACCACGCGCGACGTCCTCGCGGTGGGCCCCGGTCAAGCTCAGTTCGAGCGCGCTCGCACCTACAACACGAGGGCCAACCTCCTCGTCGCCGGCCTCATCGTCTTGAACGTAGGAGGACCGATGCTGGTCGAGGGGGTGGGTCCCGCCGACGGGGCCGGGGTCATCGCACCAGGCGCTGCGACCCCGAGCGCCCCGCCCCCATAACCGCGATCATTACCTCATGACGAGCTCACCCGAAGATCTCTACGCCCTGCCTCTCAACGAGTTCACCGCGGAGCGCAACGCACTGGCCGCGAGCCTAAAGAAGGAGGGCGACGCCGACGCTGCGTTCGCGGTCAGGTCGCTGAAGAAACCCTCGATAACCGCATGGGCCATCAACCAGGTGGCTCGGTCACACGGCAAAGAGGTCGAGACATTGCTCGAAGCAGGTGAGCAATTGATGAGCGCTCAGGGCGCGTTGCTGGCGGGCTCCGAACCGAGCGCGCTCCGGGACGCGACGCGGCGTCGCCGTGAGCTCGTCAAGTCGCTGACCGATCACGCCACCGATGTTCTCGAGGAGGCGGGTACCGCCGCGAGCCGAACCCACCTTGACCGGATCAACTCCACTCTTCTGAACGCCGCGGTCGACGAAGACGGACGGCGCCTGCTGGCTTCCGGGACGCTTACCGACGACGTCGGAGCGAGCGAGGACCTGGGTGGCGCGTGGGCGACCGATGCCGCGGTCGAAATCGATGTGCGTCCCGCAAGAGAGGTGAGGGCCGCCCGCAAGGAGGCCGAGCGCCTTGCGAAGGAAGCGGACGACGCGGAAGCGTTTGCCTCCGAGATGGCTCAGGAAGCCGACACCGCTCGGCGCGCGGCGGACCAGGCGATGCAGACCGCGTCGGACGCCCGCCGGGCGGCGCTACAGGCAAGAAAGCGCGCGAACGACGCCCGGCACAGTCTCTAGCAAGACGGTGCCGGGCCCGTGCGCCTCTAGAAGAGGGGGTCGGGCACGAGGCTGGCGGTGCTCACCGGCCCCGCCAGTTGCTGCATGCGAGAGATGGTGGTTCCTGCGATGAAGGCAGGGAGATAGTCGGTGCCGACTACCAGGTGAGTGAGGTTGCCCGCAGCCGCGCCGGTAACGTTGCGAACCGCGGACCCGGAGTCGCCGGGCGACGCAGCTCCATCCCATCCGTAGGCCTGGCTCGGGTTGCCCGTGTCGCCGGGTCCCGTGTAGGTCACGACTCCCGCCCGTGGCGTACCTCCGGTGCCGATCACCAGCCCGTGGCCGGAGTGAACGACCGCGTCCCCGACCGCCGGGTTCGCGGCTCCGGTCGGACCGGCCCAGTGAGCCATCGACGGGTTCACGTACTGCTGCATCGCCGGATAGATGTCGATCAGCGCAAAGTCGTCGCCGATTCCGTTGTCGCGGCTCAAGCTCACCCTTCCAATGTTCATGAGCACGCCCGGAGCCGCCACGATGGTGACCTCGTCTCCAATCGATGCGCAGTGACCGGCGGTACCTATCGCGGAGTCACCCTTGAACACGAAGTTCGTGGTGCAGCCGGCGGGGAACAGAATCCACGAGCCCGGACGGATGCCGGTGAACGCGAGACCGCTGGCCGGAATGTCGAGATCCACGCCCGCGGGAAGGGGAACGCTCTCGCCCTTGATGCCGGCCGCCACCACCTTGTTGTGGAGCTCGGATGTGTACCAGGCCGGAACCTCTTCCTTGAGCTCGACCGCGTAGGTGCCGTCGCCGCGTTGGATGGCGCCGTCGGGAAGCTCGGGGGCCTGGGCCCCTGCAAACGAGGTTGGCAGCAGCATCGTTGCTGCGAGCGCCGCCACCAGGAGAGACTTCAATCGCATCTGCGCTCCTTGAGCCGAGGACGATCCCACCCGGGACCATCGCGTTAGGTGCGAAAGAAGATTTCGCCCCGTCTATCTGGATTCCTGCCGCGGACTCGCGGGTTGCCTAGCCCCCGTGGCGCATCGGGACGGTGTTGCCCTCCGCGGGGATCGGGTGCTCCTTGAGCATGCGGGCGAGGTGCACCACGTTGTGGGACATCCACGAGGCCGTCTTCTGCGTGTAAGCGCTGGACCAGCCGTTGGCTTCGATGAACGACGGGCCCGGGCCCGCGTCCCCCAGCCAGTAGGTGTCGGCGTTGGGTGGGATCGTGCAGCCCAGGTGCGAGAGGTTGAACAGCGTGGTGGAGGCTGCGTCGTGGGCGCCATCCTCGTTCCCGGTGACGACCACCCCGGCGACCGTGTTGTACAGCGGGTACTGGCCGACCTCGTTGGTGGAGTTGTAGGTGCCGTCAAGACGCTCGATGACGAGCTGGCAGACGCTCGACCGCACCCCGAACCAAATGGGGGTCCCGATGATCAAGATGTCGGCCGCGATCACCTTGTCGAGAATCTGGGGCCATTCATCGCCATCACCCTCGTCCGAGGACACCCCAAAGGGCACGTTGAAGTCGACGATCCTGATCGTCTCGCAACCGACGTCGAGCTCCTCGAGGTGCTCGATGACGTGATCCATCAACGCCTGAGTGTTCGAGATCTCAGGTGACTTCTTCAGCGTGCAGTTGAGCAACACTGCCGAGAGTTGCATTCATGCCTCCTTGCCAGGTCGGAGCCCAATGTGTTGCTAGGTCTGCGTTTTGCGGAAACGTGCCCGCAACCCCGAGGTATGCCGGCCGGCGCGTTCCCTGTTGTCCTCGAGCGCGGCCCGCGCGGCGTCGGAGTCCTGGTCGGCCGTCATCTCCGTTTCGAGAACCTCGTGGCGCCTCACGAAAGTGCCCACCGAAGCCTGGATGATGGCGGCGGCCGGCAAGGCGAGAAACGCGCCGATGGGGCCCGCTAGGCTGCCTCCCGCAATCGCGGACCCGATGGCGATCGCGGGATGAAGCTGCATGGTGTGCTTCGTGATCCTCGGGCTCAGCGCGTAGTTCTCGACCTGCTGGTAGACGAGAATGTAGATGAGGATCACGACCGCATCGACGGGATCGTTGAGCAGCGCCACGAGTACCGGCAGGATCGAGGCGATGTAAGTGCCGACGACCGGAACGAATTGCGAGAACAGTCCCGACCACAAGGCCAGCGGAAGAGCAAATGGCACGCCCAAGATCCTGAGAAGGATGTAAAGCAAGCCACCATTGATGATGGCCAGCAACAGCCGGGAGTAGAAGTAGGCCCCGGACTTGTCGACTGCTATCTCCCACGTGGTGAGCACCTCTCGCTGGCGGCGGGCGGGCAGCAGAGAGCAAAGGCTCCGGCGAACCTTCGGCGCGTCGGCCACGAGGTAGAACGTGAACAACAAGATGGTGAGCAGCCGAAACAACCCGGTGATCACCGCGGCTCCGAAGCCCAACAGGTTGCCCGCCACGTCGGCGCCGTAAGTCCTGAGCGCGTCCTCGATGTTCTCGGCCTGCGCGACTGCCTTGCTGGTGGTCAGGTCGATACCAAACCAGTCGTTTGCCCATCTCGAGATGGTGTCGAGATAGCCGGGAACGTTGGCGATCAGCGCGCTGATCTGCTCGATCAGTAACGGAACCATCGATACGAGCAGCAAGATCCCGATGAGGATGACTCCGATGAGGATGAGCGCGGTGGCGGCGCCGCGGCGCCAACCGTGCGCGGCGAGGAAATTGACCGCGGGCTCGATCGCGAAGGACAAGAACAGCGAAACGATGACCAGGAAGACCAGGCCGCGCACCCTCTCGATCCCCAGAAACAGCAGGTACGCCCCCACGACGTAGAGAATGATCGTGACCAGGAGCTTGGGAATCCAGGGGGGCATGTGGGAGCCCGGTCGCTCCGCTTGGATCGCATCCGGCTCATACTGCTGTGGTGCCGTGCCCATCGCCCCTCCCGGGCTGCTCGCCTGGGCATCAGCGTACTTGGAGCCGTGCCATCCCACCCGGATGGGAGCGCTGGAAAGCATGGCGGAGGGCGCGCGCTCGGGGGTAGGTTCACAAGGTGGACATCGGGTCTCTAGCGACAACCCAGGTCTTGATCGTCGGCCCCCGACACTCACTGGCGCAGGCGGCCAGCATGATGTTCGAGCGACGCAGCGGGTCGGCCGTGGTCGAAAACGACATGGAGGGTCCGGGAATCATCACCGAACGCGACCTTCTGCGGGCCGTCGCCGAGGGGGTGGACCTCGCCTCTACGCCGGTCGAGAACTACATGACCGCCAATGCGATCACCGCCTCGACCTCCTGGGACGCCGAGAAGGCGGCGCGCCTCATGCTCGAACGCGGCTTTCGCCACCTGGTCGTCATCGATGATCGAGGTCGCATCGAGGGCATCCTCTCGATCAGAGACCTGGTTAAGGCGCTTCTGGACTGACCCGGCGTAGACGCGCGGGTCCAACCTTGCAGGAAGGCCCGCGTCCGCGCCGAACCTCGCAACAAAGGCGTTCGGGGCACCTCAGGGGAGGAACATGAATCGTTCCAGGTTGGTGGCGGGCAAGCTCGCGTTGGTCTTGATGGGGACGGCGTTGGTTCTCAACACCTCGGCGGGCGCCCAAGCCCCCCTTGCTCTCGAAGCTCATGTGGTCGACATCGATCCACCGACCAAGTCCTACTCCTACAAGTCCGTTGACTACAGGTCGGGTAAGGCAATCAAGGACACGACCTCCTGGCGAGTCGTCAGTCGCACCGGCAACTGTTGCGAGAACTACCTCACGACAACCAAGGAAGGACGTCTGCTCGACTTCGGCGGGAGCTACATCAACTACACCGATGACCACGGCCGAACCTGGAAGTCGGTAAGACCGATCGAGCCTCTTGTCAACGGAGAGGGCGCTATCGCGATGGGTCCCAACGGCGATGTGCTCGGCGTGGAGTGGGACCCCTACTCGGGCGACCACCTTCTCGCCTTCAAGTACGACGCCTCCGAGAAGAAATGGCTCTACAACGAGGCGCCTCTGCACGTGCCCTTCTACGATCGGGAATGGATCGGGGTGGTGCCGGGCCCCTTCGACATCAACGGCGAGAAAGTGCCCTACCTCACCTTCATCAAGGGCGCCTATCCCAGCAAGGAACTGTGGCAGTACAGCACCGACGGTGTGAACTACACGCAGGCGTCCAGCAAGTTCATCGACCGCACGCTGAACGGATCGACCAAGGGCGCGCTGAAGATCGATAAGGCCGCCTCCTTCGATTGGATCCAGCCGAACACCAACGGAGGCATCACTCCACTAGGTAATGGCCGCGCGTTGGCCGCACCGGACTTCCCTTTCAATGACGAATGGTCGTTGTTCGACGGCGAGTCGAGGTCGTGGACCGGCTATCGCTTCCCATCCGGAGATCAGCCGCGCGGCCGCTTCCAGGTGGACTCGGATGGACGGCTCCACAACGTCATCGGCCGTGAGACCAAGTTCGTGTATCGGGTGTCGCCCGACGGGGGCCGGACCTGGCGGGCGATCACGATGAGGCTTCCGCGTAAGCACGTCATCGAGGAAGTGGACTTCCGCGCCAATCGGTCCGCCGGGGTTGCGGCCGTCGGGATACATAGCCACGACAACAAAGCCAACAAGGACCGCGACCTTCTCTACAAACTCGACATCACGAGGAGGAGCCCGCGGCTCACGACCCGATACCACGTCGGTAAGGCCGACGTCGACGGTGCCTCCGGCGTGGGTGCGAGCGTTCGCTTCGACTTCGAGACCGTCACGATCTTCCCCGACGGCCGTCTAGCGGTGTCGTTCTACGACTCCACGACGACGAGCCTGTCGACCACCGGCGAGGAACGCATCAGCCCGGCGGTGGCCATCGAGAAGTAAAGATGAGCCCGAGACTTCCTTCCTTCTTTCCGTGATCAGCCCCGCATTGCGACGTTTATTCACGGAATGAGGGGCGCAGACAGGATTGAGCTGCCGGTCAGACGGTGGGTACGTCTGGGGCCTGCGGCTGCGGGCGGAGCCGGTGCAGGGCGTTGCCGAGTGTGGCCAGAGGGTTGAAGCCGACCGTCCGGTAGGAGATCGCATCCACGGGAACTCCGTAAACGGATAGCGCTTCAACCGCCGCGCTCTGGTCCCAGTCATAGGTCCTCTGGATAACGAACAAGCGGCGTGGGTAGGCGAACTGGGCTCTGAAGCCCTTGGAACCGGGGATGACCTTGCCCCACAGCGAAACCTCACCGACGACTCTGATCGCCAGTCCGGTGAGCATCTGACGCCGGAGGTGGATGAGGTCGCGCGCCGCGTAGATTCCGCAACGGCACCTCTCGCCGGGGGCCTCGTGCATGTCGGTGCGCATGCCGGAAACGAACCGATAGCGCTTGTCGATGCCGCCTCGTTTGATTACTGGGCAGCGTGCCTCGAAGCGTTTGTCCGGGGCCCACAAGTGGCCGCCACCGCCGGACAACGAGTGGAGCAGACCTTCCTTCTTATCTAAGCACCAGTAACGCCACCCGACGATCGGTTCGATTGCATCGGGTACTTCGAACGACGTCACGCGGGAACTGGGTCTTTAGAGGGTATCTCGACGGGTGCGGGCTGGCGCTCGGGCTGACGAACTGGCTCCTGCGCGGGCTCGACGACGATCGCGGGCTCTTCCTTGCCGGTGTTCACGCCACTTCCTCCTGTAGGTCGCATCTGCTGGTGCGCCTAGCCCCATTCAAGCACCAGGTGCAGAGTTTCTTTACCCGTCCGGGAGGGGACTTCTCTCGGAACCCCACAATTTCCTGCGGTTGGCGCACATTGGCACCGAGTGACACCTCTAGCGAGGCTCCGGCTCGGAGGAGGCTTCGGGCACCAGTACCACCCTGGCGACGGTACTCACGATCTCATCCTCGAGTGCTTTGGGCTCGTTACGGGCGAGAATCGCAAACTCTGCGATGCCCCCTCTCCGCAGCCTGACCCATCCGGCGAGAGCCGAATCTCCGCTCCACATCGTGCCGGTCTTGGCGTGCACATCGATGCCGGGCAACCTGCCGGCAAGGGTGCCCTCGCCCGGCGATGGAAGGGCGCGATAGAGGGCACGCCCCCAGGGCCGGCGTCGCGCCACCTCGAGCAGTTCCACGATGTCGGAAGCGGCCACTCGATTGTCGTAGGAAAGGCCGCAGGAGTCGTGGGCCACGATCGTCACGCCGTGTCGGTGTGCCCATCGTTCCAGGGCGCGCGCTCCCTTAGAGATGGTGCCGGGCGCACCGAAGAGATCCTCGCGCCGAGCAGCTTGCCGAGCATCTCCGCCGTGAAGTTCGAGGAGACCTCGTTCATCGTCCGCACCATCGAACGCAGAGGGCTTGAACGGACTCGGGCTACTTCCATCGCTTTGTCGGGAGCCGTTCCGGTCGCCGGGGGCTTGGCCACCGCGACCCCCTTTCGCTCCAGTACCTTGGTTAGCGCAGCGGAGAAGGCACGCGGCGGATGCGAATGGGTGTTGCCGTCGAGAGCAAACGCGGTCGGCTTCGCGACGAAGCCCCGCGCCCATGGCTGCCATCCAGGAGCGTCCCAATCGGCCCCGAACAGCGACGCGTCGGCGATGACTCGCCCGGTGACGGTGCGGATCCCCGAGCGAACGATCCGCCGGGCGAGTTGCTTCAGGCCGGTGTGGGTGCCATCACCGGGCCCGGACACAAAGGTCGGGTCGCCGGCGCCGCGTATCCAGAGATCGCCGGCAGTGCCGCCGGAGAGCGAGCTCGCCATCACCCTGGTCGTGATGCGGTGATGGGGGCCGAACTCGTCGAACAGGGCCATGCTCAGAAGGAGCTTCTGCACCGAGGCGGGCGCTCTCTTGCGAGCCGCATCGCGCTCGTAAACAAGCTCTCCCCCGGCCGCCACCGCGATGGACGAGTTGGATTCGCGCGCGATCACATCGAGCGCGCGGGGCAACGTCACGCCGAAGACCGGCGGCGCGAGAGCGCTCAGAATCGCGACGCCCGCGACGCCCGCGCAAAGCCGCTTCCGTGCTCCCATCGTGAGTAAGACGGGGGCCGTGGGGTGAAGGTTCGGTCAGGACTCGATGTTGTGCATCACGTGCTTGATGCGGGTGTAGTCCTCGAAGCCGTAGATCGACAGGTCCTTGCCGTAACCCGAGCTCTTGAAGCCACCGTGGGGCATCTCGGAGATGAACGGGATGTGGGTGTTGATCCACACGCAGCCGAAGTCGAGTCCCTTCGACATGCGCATCGCACGCCCGTGATCCTTTGTCCAAACGCTCGCCGACAGTCCGTAGTCGACGTCGTTCGCCCAACGCAACGCCTTGGCCTCGTCGTCGAACTGCTGCACGGTGATGACCGGCCCGAAGATCTCGCTCTGGACCATCTCATCGGTCTGCACGAGCCCCTGAACGACGGTGGGCTCGAGGAAGTATCCGGGGACGTCAACCCGGTCGCCTCCACTGACGACATCGGCGTTGTCCGGCCTCCGGTCGAGGAAGCCCAGCACGCGCTCGAGTTGAAGCGCGTTGTTCAGGGGGCCGTAGAAGGTGTTGGCGTCGTGAGGATCACCGGTCGGGTGAGACTTGGCCTGCTCGGTGAGCGCGGAGACGAAGTCATCGTGAACGCCCGCCCCCGCCAGCACCCGCGTCGCGGCCGTGCAGTCCTGACCCGCGTTGTAATAGCCCGCGTCCGCGATCAGCTCGGCAGCAACCTCGACGTCGGCGTCGTCGAACACGATGACCGGAGCCTTGCCTCCGAGTTCGAGATGCACTCGCTTTAGGTCCGTCGCGGCGGTGGCCGCAACCTCCTTGCCGGCGCGGACGCTGCCGGTGATCGACGCCATCTGAGGGATGTCGTGAGTGACCAGGGCCGCTCCGGTGGTGCGATCGCCACAGATGACGTTGAACACGCCGGGCGGAAGGAACTCGGCCATGATCTCGGCCATCTTGACGGTGCTCATAGGAGTCGTATCCGAGGGCTTCAGCACCACGGTGTTACCCGCGGCAATCGCAGGAGCCCACTTCCAGACCGCCATCATCAGGGGGTAGTTCCAGGGCGTCACCTGCGCGCAAACACCGATCGGCTCGCGCCGCACATAGGAGGTGTGTCCTTCGAGGTACTCACCGGCGGAACGACCCTCGAGCACGCGGGCGGCGCCCGCGAAGAAACGAATGTTGTCCACCGATGGTGGAATCTCGTCGTCGATCGCTAGGTGAACCGGCTTGCCGGTGTTGGCGACCTCGATGTCTACGAGCTCTTTGGCGTGTTCCTCGAAGGCGGACGCGATGCGCAAAAGGGCAAGGCTTCGCTCGGCAGGAGTGGTGTCTCGCCACGACTCGAAGGCGCCCGCCGCAGCTTTGCATGCGGCATCGACATCGTGCTGACTTGAGATGGGCGCGCGGGCATACTCTTCGCCCATCGCCGGGTTCACCACCGGTGAAGACTCACCGCCGGCCGCTTCTACGAACTTGCCGTCGACGAAGTTCTGAACCATCGTCGTCATGCCCCCTCCTCCTAACTACTCGCTCGCTCCCGCGAGTCCCACTCCTCGTTTGTAAAGCTGGTCGGCGATGATCACGCGCTGAATCTCTGAGGTCCCCTCCCAGATGCGGTCTACGCGGAGCTCCCGATAGAAGCGCTCGGCGACGTTTTCACGCATGTAGCCACGGCCTCCGAAGATCTGCACCGCTCGGTCGGCGACGCGGTTGGCCATCTCCGAGGCGTAGAGCTTGGCCATCGAGCAGTGAGCGTGCTGGATTTTTACGTCCGCGCCCGCGTCGACTTCACGCGCCGTCGCGTAAGTCATGTGACGTGCTCCCCACAGCTCGGTGAGCGAGTCGGCCAGCATGAACTGAATCGACTGATAATCGGATATTGCATGCCCGAAGGCGCGGCGTTCCTGGGCGAACTCGCTCGCCTCGTCGATCAGACGCTCGGCCGCGCCGCAACAACGCGCCGCGATCATGATCCGCTCGTAGCGGAACCACTCGTGCGTGTAGCGCATGCCGTCGCCCTCGTCACCGACGAGATTGGCGGCAGGTACGCGCACGTCGTCGAAAGCAAGGATCGGATGGTGATGACTGAAGGTGTGCGAATAGGTGGGCGTGCGCACCGTGCTGATGCCCGACGAGTCGAGGTCCACGAAGAACATGGCGTGCCCACCGTCACTCAGCTTGGCCTGGAAGAAGCAGTAGTCGCACAGGTTCGCCGACGTCACGTGCCACTTCTCGCCGTTGAGCACGTACTCCTCGCCGTCTTTCTTGGCCGTCGCGCTGATCGCGTCGACGTCGCTCCCCGCGTCCTCCTCGGTGATCGCGTAGCACTCGTGACGCTCGCCTCTGATCGTCGGCAGAACCCAGGTGTCGAGCTGATGCTGGGTGGCAACATCGGCAACCCAGGCCGCGGGGGTCGCCACAACCCAGCCGAGCGCGTTGGTGACGCGCCCGATCTGCTCGGACACGAGCACCTGCTGGAGCGTCGTCAGCCCTCCCCCGCCGAGCTCGACCGGCATGTTCATTGCCGAAAGCCCAAGCTCTCTGGCCTTGCTCTCGTGCGCGGCGGTTACGTCGGGATCCAGCTCGCCGCCGTTCATCTCTGCCTCTACCTCGAAGGGGATCAGCTCGTCGGCGAAGGCGCGCGCCTTGGCTTGAATGGTGCGATCATCCTCGCTCAACACAAAGGCGTCGGTCACGATCTCCTCGTTGCTGAACGAACTCGTTCGACGAGACGCGAGCGCTTCGCGTCCTTCAGCACCACCTGCGCGGCGTTGCGCCCCGGCACCGCCATGACTCCGCCGCCGGGATGAGTACCTGACCCGCAGATGTAGAGGTCTTTGATCGGCGTCGTGTAGTCGGCGTAGCCGGGGATCGGCCGGAAGCAGAACATCTGGTCTGGAGTCATCTCGCCCTGCATGATGTTGCCGCCCAGCAGCCCGAAGCGCCGCTCGATCTCGGGCGGGGGCAGGACTTCGATGTGCTCGACCGATTCCGCGAAGCCGGGACAGTGCTCGTCTAGAACTCGCACAACGTTGCGGCCGTAATCGTCCGAGCCGCCCGACTCCCACGAGCCGTCCTTCAACTCGAACGGACCGAACTGCGTAAAGCACAGCGCTACGTGCTTGCTCTCGGGGGCGACGCCGGGCTCGAACACGGTGGGAAAGACCGCTTCGATGTAGGGATCGGCCGACATGTGCCCGTACTTGGCGTCGTCCCACGCTCGCTCGAGGTACTCGATGGATGGGGAAATCGACATGATCCCAGTGTGCGGGTCGCCGGGTATGTCTCCCTCCCACGACTTGGGCCGCGGGAGCTCACTAAGACCGAGGTTGACCTTCACCGAACCGGAGCGGGTTCGGTAGCGCTTGATGGCGCGGGTCGCGTCGGCGGGAAGATCTGCTTCGCCGATCAAGTCCAGGTAGGTGGTGGTCGGGTGGGCGCTGGAGATGACTCGCCGCGCTCCCAGGAACACGCCGTCGGTTAGCTCGACGCCGGTCGCTCGTCCGTCGCGGATGACGACGCGGTGAACCGGTGAGTCGGCGCGCACGTCGGCGCCTGCGGCGCGCGCCGCGTCGGCGAGGCTCTTGCTCACCGCCCCCATGCCTCCGTGCACCCAGCCCCACGCGCCGGCATGCCCATCGATCTCGCCGATCCAGTGATGCATGAGCACGTAGGCCGAACCCGGAGTCATCGGACCGCACCACGCTCCGATGATGGTCTGCGTCGCGAGAGCACCCTTGACGCGCTCGTCCTCGAACCACTCGTCGAGGAAGTCCTGACCCGACAGCGTGAACAGCCTCACCGCTTCCGCAACGTCCTTGCCTGTCCAACTCCGGAGCTTGCCTGCGACCGCGAGCCAGCCCGGCAGCTCTCGCAGTGAGAGGTTCGGTGGGATGACGTACATCATGTCGTGCAGCAGCTTGCCGACACGCTGGAAGTACTCGTCGAACTCGACGTACGCGTCGGCGTCCTTTTTCGAGAATCGAGCTATCTCCTCGGCGCTGCGAGCGACATCTCCCCACAAAGTCAGTGAGGTTCCGTCTCGGTACGGCAGGTAGTAGTCGGGATCGAGCAGCGTGGTCTTGTAGCCGAAGCGCTTTAGTTCGAGCTCGTCGATGACCCGCGGCGGCATGAGGCTCACCACGTAGGAGGCCGACGAGATCTGGTAGCCGGGCCAGGGCGATTCGGTTACCGCGGCGCCGCCGAGCACATCGCGGCGCTCGAGCACCAGGACGTCGAGTCCGGCGCGAGCCAGATAGGCCGCGCACGCGAGGCCGTTGTGCCCTCCGCCGACGATGATGACGTCACGCGACTGCACGACCCTCCCCTTTGCGATTCCTGCTGCGCTTGCCTTTTCCCCTTTGCCAGGCGACCATACTGTTTCGCCGTTCAACTAACAAGGCCGAGCGCAAGGAGGAGTCCGTGTGGATCTGCGGCTGAGCGATGCCGAAGCCGAACTACGCCGTAGAGCCAGGGATTTCGCGGAGACTCACCTGATCCCGCACGAGCTCGATTGCGAGGCCGGCGACAGCCTCTCCGAGGCGGCTCTGGTGAGCATCAGGGCGGCGGTTGTTGAATGGCAATTCAATGCCATCAACCACGCGGCCGCCGACGGAGGCCGGGGCTACGACCTCTTCCAGCAGATGCTGATCGAAGAGCAGTGGGGCCGGGTTACGGGAGCCTTGTGGGACGTGCCCTGGCGGCCTTCGATCCCGCTTCGTCACGGAACCGAAGCACAGAAGGAGCGTTATCTGCGGCCCGCGTGCCGCGGCGAGCGACGCGACGCCTATGCGATCACCGAGGAGGGCGCCGGCTCCGATCCCTCGATGGTGTCGACGACCGCGGTGCGCAAAGGTGACGGCTTCGTGTTGAGTGGCGAGAAGTGGCACGTCACCACGGGAGACGTCGCCGACTTCTTTCTCGTGCACGCGCACGTCGACGGCGATCCCGGTGCCGCAACCGTGTTCCTCGTCGACAAGGATCTCCCCGGCGTCCGGCTCGTGCGCACGCCTAAGTACATGCACACGTTTGTTTTCGAGCATCCGATCTTCGCGTTCGACGAGGTCGAGCTGGGGGCCGAGGCGGTGCTCGGTGAGGTCGGCGGCGGCAACGACCTGACGCGTGAGTGGTTCGTCGAGGAGCGCTTGATGATCGGTGCCCGCACAGTCGGAGCCTCGACGCGAGCGCTCGAGCTCAGCACCGAATTTGCAAAGGAGCGAGAGCAGTTCGGCAAGGTATTGATGGACTTCCAGGGGGTCGAGTTCATGCTCGCCGACATGGCGGCCGAGCTCGCCGCCGCGCAGGCGCTGCTGTATCGGGTGGCATGGCAGGCGGCGCGCACCGAGGTCGATCCGAAGGACCTGCACGCGCTGGCGAGCACCGTGAAGCTCGTCTGTTCGGAAACGGCCGGGCGAATAATAGATCGAGCCGTACAGATTTTCGGGGGCCGGGGCTACATGCGTGAGAACGCGGTGGAACGGCTCTGGCGAGAGCTGCGGGTAGACCGAATCTGGGAGGGCACCTCAGAAATTCAGCGGGCCGTCATCGGCAACCACTTGCGAAAGCGCTCGACCGAGACCTTCAGGATCTAACGCGTCCAGTCCAGAGAAGTAGAGAGCGGTACAGAGATCGCTGATAGGAAGGGCATTCTCACCTTCCGGACCCTCGGTCCGGACACTGGTCCTCGGCCTATGGTGGATGCGTGACATGGCTCGAGATCAAAGGCGCCACTCAGGCCGACATTCCTCGGCCCATCGAGATCCGCCACGCGGCGTTCTCGAAACATGCTCCGACCGCTTACTCGGCACAAGAGGTGGAGACGCTTCTTGGCGATGTCGATGAGCGCGAGCTCGCAGAGATGATCAAGAATCACCAGCTATTCGTTGCTCGCAAGGAGAACAGAGTCGTCGGGCTCGCGGGCTGGGCAGGGGCCAGGCTCCGTCACGTCTATGTCTCGCCCACTCAAGGTCGTCAAGGCATCGCCACCAAGCTGCTCGGTCATGCCGAGAGAGATTTCCAGGAGCGCACGCACGCAAAGGAGATCAAAGCCGGCGTTGCCCTCCATGCGGAGCCCTTCTACGCGTCGAACGGGTATGAGGTCGTCGGTCGGGAGGAAGCGTGGGACGGGAGCGAATACCTCGAAATGGTCAAGAGGTTCTAATCAGACACCGCCTTTTCAGCGCACTACCCGCCATTCCCCGGAAGAACCAAAGAAGAACCAAGAAGGAATCCAAGTTTTCTTCGGCGAAGCGCCATTCAGAAAGCGTTTGTGTCTCACCTCATCGTCATGATGATGGCTATGGAAGTTGCATTCGTGGACCAAGCCAACGAGCTGCTCGAGAAGGCCAACGCCGGCCTCGAGCCGGAGCTGCTGGCCGCAGCCGATGCCCGCGAGCTACTCGAGTCCTACGCCCGGACCCAGAGGCTCGCCGCCTTCGGGGTCGCCGCACTGGCGCGCAAGCTGGACGACGCAACCGAGATCGCGCGAGCGACCGGGAGCTCCTCCGGCAAGGCCAAGGACACCATCGCCACCGGCAAGATCTTGGGTGAATCGGCGCCGCTGGAAGACGCACTCAGGCAGGGCGAGGTCTCCTTGGATCAGGCTTGTGAGATCGCCAAGGCGGAGGAGTCGGCTCCCGGCGCGGCCACCGAGCTACTGAAGGTGGCGCAGGAAGAGTCGTTCCACGTGCTTCGCGAGAAGGCCCGCAAGACCAAGTTGGAGGCCGAGCAGCACCGGGGACTTGCTGAGCGTCAACACGCTGCGCGCAAGGCCCGCAGCCACAGCGACGAGCTGGGGATGGTGCACATCCACATGGAGCTCGAGCCGCACGTCGGCTCGCCGATCGTGGCGCGCGCCGAGGCCGAGGCGCAAAGGCTTGCTCGCAAGGCCAAGGCCGCAGGCACCAAGGAGCCCTTCGAGCGACATCTAGCCGATGCCTATGCGGCGCTGCTGTCGGGCTCCGGCAAGGGCCGCGCCAAGCGGCCCGAGCTGGTGATCCTAGTGAGCCACGAGGTGGCCAAGCGGGGTTGGACCGACGTGCGCGAGGGCGAGTTCTGCAAGATCCCCGGCGTGGGTCCGGTGTCACCGCAGGTGGCCAGGGAGATCGCCCAGGATGCCTTTCTCAACGGGGTGTTCTTCGACGGGGTGGACCTGCGCAACTTCAAGCGCTGGTCGCGCGACCCCTCGGTCGAGGTGCGCACGGCCCTGGAGTTGGGGGAGCCACCCGAATTCGACGGAGTGGTGTGCGTGGATTGCGGTAATCGCTTCCGCACCGAGTTCGATCACGTCGAGCCGCGAGTCGCGCTGGGACCATCATCCACCGGCAACCTCAAGCCGCGATGCTATCGCTGCCACCAGGCAAAGACCGAGCGCGATCGCAAGGCGGGCAAGCTGAAGCCGCCCGAGCCCTGACCTAGCGCTGGTCTTCACATCGTCAGTGTTTTCGGCGGGTCTTTCATCGTCAGAATGTCGCGGTTGATGTTCCACGCGCTTACGTCGGACTCGGTCTTGCCGTCGAAGACCAGCTCGACCAGCGACTTTCCGAACGCGCTCGCGAACTTGAAGGCGTGGGCGGCACCCTGGCCGACGGCCGCTCGCTCGTGACCCGGGATTAGATCCAGCACGAAGTCCCGGTCGGGAGTCATCGTGTAGAGACAGGTCTTCTGCCTCAGGTACGGCCCGAAGCCTCCGGGAAGGCGCTCGCGCATGAACCCGTCGAGGGCCTCGGAGTAGTCCGGGCGCGGCTCGAAGGAGCGATCGTCGCCGGTGACCTCCGGACCCCCGACGTCACGGCCGATCTTCGGCCCCCGCTCGCCGAACACGGGAACTCCGTAGAAGGACGGTTCGCCCATCCAGATCCAGATCGGGAAGCGCTCCGGCGAGAACGCGTCGACTTCCTGAGACGCGTAGTAGGCGACCTGCTCCTGCGTTACTACGAGGTTGATCGGTCGCCAGAGCTGCTCCAGCAGCTCGTTGGTCCACGCGTCGGCCGCGACGATCAGGCGCTCGGCGCGAAACGCGGTCGTCCCGGTCTCCAGCTCGTACAGCCCGCCCGTCTCGCGCACCTGAGTCACCCGAGCATCGGGAACAAGTGTGGCGCCCATCGACTCGGCCACCCGGCGATGTGCCTCATTCGCCCTGGCGGCGGCAACGATCCCCGAGTCCTCCTGGTACATCACTCGGATGTCGTCGGAAAGCCGCCACTGCGGCCAGCGCCTCATCGCCTCGCTCGCGTCGAACCACTCGTAGGGGATCCCGCCGACCTCCTCGAGCGAGCCCACGTAGTCATCGATCCATTCGCTCGCGTCCTCGGGATAGAGATCGAGGCCTCCCGTGCGAACGACGAGTTCCTCTCCAGAGCTCGCCGCGACCTCGGACCAGGCGGCGTACGCGTCGCGCGCGAAGCGAACGTATTCGGGCTTGTGGTAGCTGAGCCGGGTGATCCGCGAATGGTCCTGCGAGGCTCCCCGCTCGTGTCCGAACTCGAACCGCTCGAGCCCGAGGACGCTCGCGCCGGCGCGCTTCGCGGCCCAGTAAACGGCACCCGATCCGATCCCGCCAAGCCCCACGACGGCGACATCGAATTCCCGGTGCTCGGCTATCTCAGACCTCGGTCTCGGTATGCGCGTGGTACTCGTAGGCGCTCATCGCGCGATCGGTCTCACTCTTCCAGGCGCGCTCCTCGCTTGGGAGCTTGCCGAGCGCCTTGGCCATGGCGCGAACGTGAGCGTGAACCGAGCCGCAACACGAGCCGATGTAGTCGATTCCGGCGTCGCGCGCCTTCCGAGCGAAGTCCGCCATCTCGTGGCGCGAGACCTGCAGCGGATCCAGCTCGTAGGGGAAGCTCGGCAGGGCAGTGAAGTCCGGCTGCTCGTCAGTCGTCCTGTAGGCAACGGGTTGCGCAGCCACATAGCCCTCGACCGCCTCGCGCATCTCGATCGCGATCGGGAGCGTCTGCTCGGGACCGTTGAGGCAGTTCACCCCGACGATGTCGGCCCCTGACTCGCGAAGCCTCCGTGCACATTCGGCCGGCGAATCGCCTTCGTACGAGCGCGGCACCGGCTGCTCGTACGACATGGTCACCATCACGGGCAGACCGGTAGCCTTCGCGCGCTCCACGAACAGGAGCGCTTCACCGAGATAGCTGAAGGTCTCCCCGATCCAGAAATCAGGAGGGCCGGCCTCGAGCTGACGTTCGAGCTGACGATCGAACAGCTGCCGAACGTGATCGGCGCTCGACGAATCCTCGGGCAGATAGGCCCAGGTGAGCGAGAGGTTCCCGGCGACGAGCGCGTCCCCCTCGGCCGCGATCCGGCGCACGATCTGCACGGCACTCGCATTGAGCTCGTCGACCCTGCCGGCCAGGCCAACGGTAGCGAGCTTGTCGTCGCTCGCGTAGAAGGTCATGGTCTGGAGTACGTCGGCGCCGGCGCGCAAGAACTCATAGTGGAGTTGGGCGAGCGCGTCGGGGTTCTCTAGCACCACCTCGGGCGTGAAGGGCCCCGCCTGCACGTAGCCGCGCTTCTCGAGTTCCAGCAGGTATCCGCCATCACCGAGAACGGGCCCCTCGGCCAGACGCTCCAGAATGCCTTTGCCCATCACGCCTCCTCCTGCCGGTGGACGGGAGTCTAGCAACCGCTCGGTTTGCCTATGAGGGGAGCCAGACCCTCGTCGTCGGGCGAGGGAGAGGCGTTCGTTACTCGGGCGGGTTGAGCTTAGGTGCGCCGATCGGGATCTGTCCGATCGGGATCTGTCCGATCGGGGGCGGGTCGATTTGGGGCGGGTCGATCGGGGTCGGGTCGATCGGGGTCGGTCTTCTCCGCCCTGCGCTCGAGTTCTACCGCGCGCTCTTTCTCACGTTCTGCCTCTTCGGCGTGACGCCGGGCGGCGAGATCTGCTTCACCCGCGCGCTGCGCTGCGCTCTGGGCGCCTTCCCGATGCTCGGCCGCTTGCACACGTTGCTGCTCGAGCCTCTTGCCACGGGTCGACCGCACGACCAGCGCAACGACCACGAGCGCGACGATGACTATGAGCACGATTACGACTGCGGTATCCATTAGAGGTCCTTTCCACCTCGATGCGCCGTTCGACTTCCCAGCGCCTTCGTGGCGTGTACCCCAAAAAGCTGCAACCCATTCAGCCGGGCGCGGGCTCGATCAGTGCGTCCACGGCGGTGCAGCCCTTGTCGGTGGCAACCAGTGGATTGATGTCCACGGCTGTCAGGTGCTCACCAAGTTCGGTCGCCAGGGTGCTCAGACTCAGAATCGCCGCGCTGAGCCCCTCGGTGCCGACCGGCGGGTCTCCTCGGACGCCGTCCAGCAACGGCCGCACCTGCAGGCGATCAAGCAGCCGGCGAGCTCTCGGCTCGTCAACGGGTGGAAGGGCGGTCGCTCGATCTCTCAGAACCTCGATCAGCACCCCGCCGGCCGAGATGACGAACAGCGGGCCGAACTGGGGATCGTTAACCACTCCCAGCGCCATCTCGACCCCCCTCGAGGCCATAGCCTGCACGACTACTTCCGGGCCCAGGCGGCGGGCGATGTCGTCATAGGCGTCGGCGACGGCACCCGCGCTGGAGAGACCGAGATGCACACCGCGGGCCTCGGTCTTGTGCGCCAGCCCCGGTGCGTCGGACTTCACGGCGACCGGATAGCCAAGTTCGACGGCCGCGCGCAGAGCCTGTGCCACGCTTCGCACCGAGCGCGTCGCGACTGTTGGGATCCCGAAATCGTTCAAGAGCGCGAACGACTCGATGGTGGACAGATCCTGCGAGCGTTCAAGCCGCTTGCGCCATCTGTCCGAGACTTCGGGATTGGGCGGAGGTATTTGAAGCTCCGGCAACGCCCTGTGGTCCCGGTAGTCGAAGAGGTGGCGGAACGCGGCAAGTCCAGTGGCGGTGTCTTCCAGAACCGGCACCCCGGCCAGCCGAAGCTCGTCGGCGGTCGGCGGGTCGATGCCGCTCGACAGATTGCTTATGACGGCGAACGGCTTGGAGGTGGATACGGCGACCCTCTTGGTAAGCGGAGCGTAGCTAGCGTCGGCCTCGTCCTTCTTGAGGTCGACCACCAGAGCCAGGGCGGCGGTGTCCGCGTCGGCCAGCAGAGTCGTCATGCACTCCTCGAAGATGCGGTCGGAGTCGTTACCCGTACCCCAAGCGTCAAGCGGATTGACGGCGGGCAGTCCGGGTTCGAGCGTCTCCGTGAGCTCGTCGCGAGTCGCTCGAGAGATGTCGGCGAAGCGGACTCCTACCTCGGAGGCAATATCGATCAGGTGGGCGCGCTCCCCGCCCGAGTCGTGGACCGTGGCCAGACCGCCGGGACCGGCCCGGCGTGCCGCGGACATCAGCTCGAGGGTGTCGGCCATCTCGTTGAAGGTCTTCACACGCATTACGCCGTGCGCGTCGAAGAGCGCCTCGTAAGCTCCGTCCTCGCCCGCGAGGGCGCCGGAGTGAGCGGTGACCAGCGCGCGCGACAGCTCTTGATTGCCAACCTTGAGCGCGATAACCGGCACATCCCGCTCCTCGGCGAGCGAGAGAGCCCGCCGGAACCTAGCCGGATCGCGAATGCTCTCGATGAAGAGCGCCAGGACCTCGGTCGAATCGCGTTCCAGTGCGTGGAGCATGTAGTCGGCGATGGTGGTCGTCAGCTCCGTGCCACTGGAAACGGCGAGGTTGAACCGAAGGCCGCGGTGGTTGTGGAGTAATGCCGTGAACGCAGATCCTGACTGAGCCAGCCAGGTGATGCCTCCGGGCTCGAGTTCCTCCTCGGGATACGCGAGCGCCCGCAGTCTCCGCTCCACATCCACGAAGCCCATGCAGTTGGCACCGCACACCACCATGTTCGCGTCGGCGGCGATACGGGCGATGGGTTCGAGCAGGCTGGGCTCGCCGCGCTCATCGTGTCCGCTTGCGAACACGACTGCAGCTCGCATGCCGACGTCGGCAAGCGCCTTCATCTGATCCTCTAGCCCTCGGTTCGGGACCAGCACCAATGCCAGGTCGGCGTGCGGTGCCTCCGCGATCGAAGGAAAACAGGTGAGACCCGCGAGCTCTTCGTAGTTCGGGTTGACTGGATAGATGTCGCCGTCGAAGCCGCCGGTTATGAGCTCATCGAGAGCGTGCCACCCCGATGAGCCCGGCCTGGCGCTTGCTCCAATCACCGCAACGGAGCGGGCTCCGAACATCGAATCGAGCGATGGCCTCATTTGGTTCGGCGGAAGCGACGCCTACGGCTGTCACGGCGGATCTGTTTGACGCAGTTGTAGGCGGGGATTCCGCACACACCACCACCCGCGTGGGTTGCGGACGACGCCTGGTAGAGCCCCTCGATCGGGGTGCGGTAGTCGGCATAGCCGGCGGCCGGACGCATGTGGAACAGCTGGTCCACCGACAGCTCGCCGTGAAAGATGTTGCCGCCAATGAGTCCGATTTCTTGTTCCATGTCATAGGGGCCTAGAACCTGCCGGTGCATGATCGAGCTCTTCAGGTTGGGAGCAAGCTCGTTGTAACCGTCGATCACCCGGTCAGCGTATGCCTCGAGCTCGTCGCGGTGGGGTTCCTGCGAGTACTCGTGCGGCACCCACTGGGTGAACAGCGACATGATGTGAGTGCCCTCGGGGCACAGCGTCTTGTCGAACACCGTCGGGATGACGCCGTCCGAGAAGGGAGCGACGGCCGGCCGGCCCTGGCGGGCATCCTGAAACGCTCGTTCGATGTAGTCGACGGAATGAGCGAGCTCGATTGCCCCACCGTGATGCTCGGCCGGCTCCGTTCCCGGCGTTGCGGTGAAGTTCGGCAACTCCGCGAGAGCGAGGTTGATCTTCACCGTTCCGCTGCGCGACCTGAACCTCTCGATCTCCGCAACGAAGTCCTCGGGGAGCTCGGCCCGATTGAGCTGCTGCAGGAACGTGATCGCCGGATGAATAGCGGTGATGACGGTGGGCGCGCTGAGTTCCTCGCCGGAGTCGAGCACCACTCCGGTGACGCGACCGCTGCGAGTACGAATGCGAGCGACGCGCGCGTTGCATCTAACTTCTGCACCGAACGATTCGGCCGAGCGATGGATGGCGTCGGCGACCGCACCCATGCCGCCCTCGGGGTAGCCCCAGCTCCCCATACCGATGCCGGCATCACCGATCTCGTGGTGGGCCATGACGTACGCGGTGCCCGGCTCGGCCGGCCCGGCCCAGGTGCCGATGATGCCGTCTACCGCAAGTGCAGCCTTGATCTGCGGCGACTCGAACCATTCATCGAGCAGATCCGAGATGCTCATCGTCATCAGGCGCGTTATGTCTCCAACCCGTCTGGTGTCGAGTCCGCGGAAACGCCACGCCAGCTTCGCCAGTTCGAGCAGGTCCCCGGGTCTCTTCGATCCGAGCGTGGGGGGAATGCTGAGCAACAAAGGCGCCAGCACCTCGGCGATGCCACCCATCCACTTCCGCCACTCGACCAGCGCATCGGCATCACGCTTTGAGAAGTAACGCACGGACTCGAGAGCCGCTTCGGTGTCATCGGAGAGCGTCAGCGCGGTGCCGTCCGGGAAGGCCAGGTGATACGGGCCCATCGGAAAGACCTTGTAGCCGTGCTGGGGAAGCCTGAGATCCTGAATGATGTGGCTCGGCATCAGGCTCATCACGTAGGAGTAGGTAGTCACCTTGAACTCGGGAGCTTCGGGCCACGGCTGGTCGGTGGCGGTGGCCCCTCCGACCTTGTGCCGTGCCTCGAGCACCACGACGCGAGCCCCGGCGCGGGCCAGGTAGGCCGCCGCCACCAGCCCGTTATGTCCTCCACCAATGACGATTACGTCGTGGTCGCCGACCGACACCGAGCCCCCAATCCGGTAATCGAGACGCCCGGCGGTCATCAGCCAAGCGTATCGATGATTGAACCGTTGTTCAGGCCCAGCGTACCTTTGAAGCCGCCCCAGTCAAGCCTGTTCAGGCGTCGGGCGCGGTGTTAGGGTGCCTTTGGCAGCAGGGAACTTGAACAACCGTTCACTAGATGGCGGAGGCATGGCTAGAAAACCCACCTACTCCAAGGAACGGAAGCAGGAGATTCTCGAGGCCGCGGCCAAAGTCATCTCCGAGCGCGGGCTCTGCGACACCCGCATCGTCGACGTGGCCAAGCAGGCGGGCGCCAGTGCCGCCCTCGTCATGTACTACTTCGAATCCAAGGACCGCCTGCTGACCGAGGCGCTGACCTTCACCGACGACCGCTTCTACTCACAGACTTTCAACGAGCTCACGAACC
The DNA here is from genome assembly GCA_050693935.1 of Actinomycetota bacterium. Taxonomy (GTDB): domain Bacteria; phylum Actinomycetota; class CADDZG01; order CADDZG01; family WHSQ01; genus WHSV01. The sequence continues at coordinate 25,150 of JBOGWU010000024.1, forward strand.
TGGACACGGCGCGCGAAAAACTGACCCTGTTGATCGAAGAGTCGTGCCCCACACCTCGGGCGGACAGCGAGCTTGCGGACGACTGGGCGCTGTGGATCGAGCTGTGGTCGCGAGGGCTGCGCGACCCCGAGGCCGCCAAGAAGCGCGCCGCGCTGGATCGACGCTGGCGCTGGACCATCGCCGACGTTGTTCGATCGGGTCAGCGCAGCGGTGAGTTCGGAGACGTCGATGCCGACGAGTTCTCGCTGCATCTCGCTTCGCTCATCGACGGCCTTGCCCTGCAGGTCGTCTTGGAGGACGAGGAGATCACAACCGAGCGCATGCGCGAGCTGTGCATCGATTTCGCACGGCGTGCTCTCGACGTCGACGCCAAGTCTCGGATGGAGGCTTAACCAAGCGAAGAGGAGTGGTAACGAGGCCGGCTTGACCTAATCGAGCCGACGGGGGGAGGTAGCAAGCGATGGTGTTTCATCCACGAGAGGGTTGGAACGGACGCCGTTTAGCACCATGGGAGCGACCGATGTCGCGTCGTCGAATGATCCGGCTCTCGGCAGGCGCGGTCATCACGGCCAAGCTCCTCGCCGCGTGCGGTGACTCTTCCGAAGGCGCTTCAGGGTCCAGCGCAGGTGTGAAGATCGGAACGCCCGAAAAACCGGTCAAGCAGCCGCTGTTCGACGACAACCCAGGGATCGAGTCGGACCTCGAACCCGAAGATGGGCCCCTGAAGCTTTACAACTGGGCCGATTATCTCTGGCCGCGCGTCATTAAAGACTTTTCGGAGGAGACTGGGGTCGAAGTCGAGCTCACGACCTTCTACAACCTCGAGGAAGCGACCCGGAAGCTGCGGACCGGCGACCTTCAGTTCGACGTCTTCTTCCCGACCGCCGAGATCGTGCCGAAGTTCGTCGCCGGCAAGATCCTGCAGCCGCTCAATCATGACTACCTGCCCAACCTGTCCGCCAACGTGTGGCCGGAACTGCAAGATCCCCACTTTGACGTGGGGTCTCGCTACACCGTGCCCTACACCGTGTACCAAACCGGAATCGCATGGCGAGCCGACATGGTGGATACAGACATCGAGTCCATGGAGAACCCGTGGGATGTCTTTTGGGATCCGCAGTACACGGGGATCACCGGTCTCTACGACGACTACCGGGAGACTATCGCTGCGGGGCTCTATCGTACGGGCAACGACCCCAACACTGGCAATCAGGAGGAGCTGAACGAAGCGCGCGACGCACTCATGGAGCTGGTCGATCTCGTCAACGTCCGGTACACGATCGATGGAGCCTACGCGGGGATGCCGGAAGGCAAGTTCGGTCTGCACCACTCGTGGTCCGGCGACGTCGTGGGAGCCCAGTACTACTTCCCCAAAGGCGGGGACCCGGGCGTCCTCAGGTACCTGTGGCCGCCCAAGAGCGAGGCCTCGACCGCGGGCGGCTACATCTCGAACGATTGTTTGGCGATACCTGCGAACGCAGAGAATCCCGTGCTCGCCCACATGTTCCTGAACTATCTGATGGACGAAGGGGTGGCGCTGAAGAATTTCGGCTGGCTGGGATACCAACCCCCGCTCAACGGCATCCTGCCAGACAAGCTGGTGGGGGACGGGTATGTGCCCGAGAACCTGGCCTCGGCGATCATCGCCAAGGAGGACTTCTCGATGGGCCAGATACCAGTGCAACTCTCCCCAGAGGTCGAGTCGTTGTGGTTGGACGCGTGGTCGCAGGTCCAGTCGGGCTGAGCGCCAAGCCGAACACGGGCAGGTGGGAGACACGTGTCCGGGACCGGTGAGGCATACTCGCGCCGGCGCTGGACCTGGCCTGCCTTCGCGGTGCCGGGTCTCCTGTGGCTGATCCTGCTGTTCCTGGTTCCGTTCTACGCCATCCTCGCCATAGCGATGGGGCGCAGGGATCCCATCTTCAACACGGGCCAGCCGGTCTGGAACCCGCTGGAATGGGACCCCGGGATATTCGGCGAGGTCTTTAGCGACATCGTCTCCGGTCAACTCGGCGTCATCTTT
>JBOGWU010000025.1:0-2012 GCA_050693935.1 Actinomycetota bacterium
GTGGGCGGCGAGCACCTTCTGCTTGACGCCGCCGATCGGCAGCACCTTGCCCTGGAGCGTGACCTCGCCGGTCATGCCCAGCAACGGCTTGACCGTGCGTCGGGTGAGCAGGCTCACCAGCGCCGTCGTCATGGTGACGCCGGCCGAGGGCCCGTCCTTCGGCACCGCACCCGCGGGCACGTGGATGTGCACTCGATCCTTTTCGAAGTTCTCGGTGATGCCGAGGGTGTGAGCGTGGCTTCGCACGAAGCTGAGCGCGATCTGCGCCGACTCCTTCATCACGTCACCGAGTTGTCCGGTGAGCGTGAGTCCGGGCTCGCCCTCCATCTTGGTGGCCTCGATGAACAGCACGTCACCACCCGTTCCCGTGACCGCAAGACCCGTGGCCACTCCCGGAATGCTGGTGCGGTCGGCGGCCTCGAAGAAGAACTTCTGCCGTCCGAGGTATTCGCGCACGTCATCGTCGTCGAGCTCGACCGGTGGATCCAGTGTCCCCCCGGTCAGCTTGGTGGCCGCCTTGCGCAGCATCTTTCCGATTTCGCGCTCGAGGTTTCGCACTCCGGCCTCGCGTGTGTAGTCGCCGACGACGCGGCCCAGCGCCTCGTCGGTCACGCCCACCTCGGCGGGACGAAGCCCGTTGCGCTCGAGTTGACGAGCCAGCAGGTGGTCGCGGGCGATGGCTATCTTCTCGGCCTCGGTGTAGCCGTCGAGACGGATTACCTCCATGCGGTCGAGCAGCGGCCCGGGAATGGTCTCGACGACGTTGGCCGTCGTGATGAACAGCACCTCGGAGAGATCGAGGTCGACGTCGAGATAGTGATCGCGGAAGGTGTGGTTCTGAGCCGGGTCGAGCACCTCGAGCAGCGCCGACGCGGGATCGCCGCGCCAGTCGGCTCCGACCTTGTCGATCTCGTCGAGCATGAACACCGGGTTCTTGGTGCCCGCCTCTTTTAGAGCCCGCACGATACGGCCGGGCAGGGCCCCAACGTAGGTCCTCCGGTGGCCGCGAATCTCGGCCTCGTCGCGCACGCCGCCCAGAGACACGCGCACGAACTTGCGCCCCAGTGCCCGCGCCACGGACTCGCCGAGAGAGGTCTTGCCCACTCCCGGGGGTCCGACCAGCGTGAGGATCGCGCCGGAGCCGCGTCCGCCGGCCTCGCCGAGACCTCGCTCGGCGCGGAGCTTGCGGACCGCTAGGTATTCGACGATGCGGTCCTTCACATCCTCGAGGCCGGTGTGATCGGCATCCAGCACCGCGCGCGCCGCGGCGATCTCGAGGTTGTCCTCGCTGCGAACGTCCCAGGGCAGCTCGGTCATCCAGTCGAGGTAGGTACGAATCCACCCGTACTCGGGGCTCTGCTCGCTGGAGCGCTCGAGCCGGCCGAGCTCGCGTTCGGCCTCCTTGAGCGCGGCCTCGGGCAGGTTCGCTTCCTCGATCTTGGTCCGGTACTCGGCGACGATGTCTCCGTCCTCGCCCTCGCCGAGCTCCTTGCGAATCGCCGCCATCTGCTGGCGCAGGATGAACTCGCGCTGGGTCTTCTCCATGCCCTCGGAAACGTCGTTTCGGATCTTGTCCCGCAGGGTGAGCTCGCCGAGCGTTTCCTTCGTCCAGGCCAGCACCTTTTCGAGGCGAGCGGTGACGTCGACGGTCTCAAGGATCTCGATCTTCTGCTCGAAGCTGAGGTCCGGCGAGTAACCGGCGGTGTCGGCCATCTGGCCTGGATCGGTGATGCCCTTGAGGTACTCCTGCACCTGGCGGGCGCGGCGCAGCTCGAGGATGTTGTCCACCGTGGCTCGATACTCGCGAGCGAGCTCGTGGGCACGCTCGGTCACGCCCTCGTTCTCGTCCTCCACGTCGACCTGGACCCACACCGCCTCTCCGGTCCCGGACACGCCGGTGCCGATGAGGCCCCGGCCCAGGCCGCGCACCACCAGCGCCTCGACCCCGCTGACCAGCTGGCCGGCGCTCTCGACCACCGCGATGGTGCCGACGCGGGCATAGCGCCCGTCTG
>JBOGWU010000026.1:0-3466 GCA_050693935.1 Actinomycetota bacterium
TGATGACCACGTCTCCGGATTCGCAGTGCTTGCCCGCGACGGTGATGACTCCGTCATCGCGCGCAGCGACACGATTGGCGAGCAGCGCCTCGTGGCTCGATCCGTAGAGGGCCGGCCGTACGTTGTCACTCATGCCCCCGTCCACCGACGCATAGGTCCGTCCCTCGGGGATCCGCTTCACGGTTCCCACCCTGTACACGGTGAGGCCCGCGGGGCCGGCGATGCTGCGGCCCGGCTCGACGAAGACCTCAGGTGCGGGTAGGTCGCGCTGGGCGAACGCTCCCCTGAGGCCTTTGACGATGCCGCGGGCGACCTCACGCGGCCCGAGGGGGTCCTCCCACTCGACGTATTGAATCCCGAAGCCTCCCCCCATGTTCAGCTCCTCGACCTCGACCTCGAGCTCGTCGGTGAGCTGGGCGGCGAAGTCGCTGATCCTCTTGATTGCCAGCTCGAAGCCTGCGAGATCGAAGATCTGAGACCCGATGTGCGCGTGCAACCCGGCGAACTCACAGCCCGGAACCGCGAGGGTGCGCCTCACCGCATCGAGGGCGACGCGCTCTCTTAGAGTGAAGCCGAACTTGGAATCCTGCTGGCCCGTCTGCACGTACTGGTGGGTTTGTGCCTCGACACCGGGCGTGACCCGCACGAGCAGCTTGGTCTCGAGTCCCAGCTCGGCGATGCGCTCGATCTCCTCGAACGACTCGACGACGATGCGCCCAACGCCCGCATCGCGCGCTGCGAGAAGCTCGTCCAACGACTTGTTGTTGCCGTGAAACACGATTCGTTCCGCGGGGAAGTCTGCCGCATAAGCCGTGGCGAGCTCGCCGCCGGTGCAGACATCGAGTCCCATGTGAAGTGAGTCGATCAGCTGACACATCGCCACGCATAGAAACGACTTGCCCGCGTAGAACACTCGGTGCGGATCGCCGACCTCGGAAATGATCGACGCCGCGTTCGACTCGATGGTGGTCCGGTCCATGAGCATCAACGGGGTGCCGAACCGCTCGGCCAGCTCGACCACATCGCAGCCGCCCACTATCAAGTGCCCGCCGGCCCCCGCAGCGGCGCCGGCCGGCAGGATCGAACGCAGGCGTTCGTAGCTCACCTTCGAGCCTTCACGCGCTCGCCCCAGCAACGTTCATTCGGGTGGCAGTGCGGCCAGCTTGCCTTCGAAGACGAGCAGGCAGGCACCTCCGACCTGAACCGTGCCCGGCTTGGCGCTGACATGGAGCCGGGAGAGCCGGCCCATCTCCACTCCCTGAACAACTTCGAGGTCGATCGATCCCATGCGATCGGCCAAGTACAGACCGAGGTCGGCCGCAGCCGATCCCGTACCCGGATCCTCGCTCACGCCCACTCCGGGGAAGAACCCCCGGGCACGGACGCGCCCCGCCTGCACGGCGGTGAAGCAGTAGAAACCGCCGGGCGACACGTCGGGCAACGCGCTGGGTTCTAATCTGATCCGCCCCAGGGCATCCAGGTCTCGCAACGGAACCATGAGATGACGAAGACCCGCGTCCGCGAACGCCGGCCGCAGATGACCGGAGCGGCCGAGCTCGCGCGCCTCGAGGCCGACCGAATATGAATCGACTCCCAGCCCGCGCGCCAGCCGTAACGAGTACTCGGGGTGGACGTCGTCCTCGTCGCTGCCGGCGTGGCCGGTTCGGGTGAACCACACCATGCTCGCCTCCAGCCGAACGCGAGTCTCGCCGGCGCGCGACCGCTGGGTGAGCTCGTCTGATCCGACCAGTCCAAGATGCCGGAGCACCCAGGATGTGCCCAGCGTCGGGTGCCCCGCGAAGCCGAGCTCTTCGCTGGGCGTAAAGATCCGAACGTTGTAGGAGTCGCGATCGTGTGAGGTCACGAAGGTTGTCTCCGAAAGATTCATCTCCGACGCGATGGCCTGCATCTGCGAGGGCGAGAGCCCGGCTGCCTCCGGAATCACCCCGAGGGGGTTACCTCGGAAGGCTGCGTCGGCGAAAACGTCCACCTGAAAAAATCTCATGTCACATGCGCTCCGGAGCCGCGACGCCCAGGATCCCGAGCCCAGCGGCGATGACCGATCTCGTGGCGACGCACAGCGCGAGGCGCGCGTGGGTGAGATCCCGATCGTCGGTCAACACCTGACAGTCGCGGTAGAAGCTGGAGAACACCGATGCCAGCTCCTCGACGTACTTGGTGACGCGCTGGGGAGCGCGACGGTTGGCGGCCTCGAGCAACATCTCCTCGTAGGAGTCCAGCTTCCGCATTAGCCGGTCCTCCGAATCGTGGGTCAACTGCTCGAGCGGCGCGTCGTCCACCGAGGTGGAGGCATCCTGTTCGGCGGCTCGTCGAAGGATCGAGCAGATCCGAGCGTGAGCGTACTGAACGTAGAACACCGGGTTCTCGGGGGCTTGCTCCTTCGCAAGCTCGATGTCGAACTCGAGTGAGGCGTCGATAGAGCGCGTCAGAAACGTATAGTGAGCCGCGTCCACGCCCACCTCGTCGACCAGCTCGTCGAGCCTGACGATCACGCCTGCACGCTTCGACGCCCTTACGGCCTCGCCGGATCGCGTCAACGACACCATCTGAACGAGCGGCACCTCGACGCGCTCGGGATCGAAACCGAGCGCCCGGACGGCGGCCATGAAGCGCGGCACGGTGCCATGGTGGTCCGCACCCCACAGGTAGATCAAACGGTCGAAGCCGCGCGCAAACTTGTCCCTAACGTAGGCGACGTCCGCCGCGGAGTAGGTGGGCTGTCCGTTGGACCGCACCAGCACGCGATCCTTGTCGTCGCCGAACTCGGTCGAACTGAAGAACAGTGCGCCCTCCTTCTCGTACGTCCATCCACCGTCGCGCAGCGCTTGGAGGCCCGCCTCGACCTCTCCCGAATCATGCAGTGAGCTCTCCAGAGTCCAGATGTCGAAGCTCGTGCCGAAGCGATCGAGGGACGAGCGCGCGGCCTCTAGCATCCGGTCCATACCGAGCTCGCGCATGGCCCGGCTGCGCTCGTCTGCGTTCGCCCCGACGAACTTTTCGCCAAGCTCGCCTGCGATGTCGCGCGCGATGTCGACCACGTAGTCGCCTTGATAGCCGTCGGCGGGTAGCTCGACCTCGACACTGAAGTGCTGAAGATAGCGAGCGGCGATGGATTCCCCGAACAATTGAATCTGGCGTCCGGTGTCGTTCCAATAAAACTCCCGCGTCACCGCATAACCGGCGGCCTCCAGGAGATTGGATAGAGCATCGCCGACGGCGGCGTGCCGGCCGCTGACCACGTTTACCGGCCCGGTGGGGTTGGACGACACGTACTCGACGTTGATCTTCTGGCCCGCGCCGGCGTCGGAGCGTCCGAATCCCGAACTCGGATCCGCCGCCCTGCGGACCACATCGTGGAGCCAGGGCGCGGCCAGATGGAAATTGAGGAAGCCGGGACCCGCGACCTCGACTCGATCCACTACCTCGTTGGCAGGCAATCGCTCGA
>JBOGWU010000027.1:0-2044 GCA_050693935.1 Actinomycetota bacterium
GCGTGGCACTGTTCGGGTTGTCGGTTCCGAACTTCTGGCTCGGGTTGATGCTGATCCTCGCGTTCGCCATCTACTTGCCGTTGCTGCCCGCTTCAGGTTATGAGCCGTTCTTCTCGAACCCCGTAGAAAACCTGCGTCACATGATCATGCCCGCGTTCGTCCTCGGAAGCGGCCTTGCGGCCGTGGTTATGAGGCAGATGCGCTCCGCCATGTTGGAGTCGCTCAGCGAGGACTACGTGCGCACCGCGAGATCCAAGGGCCTGAGCGAGCGGAGCGTAATCGGTGTTCACGCGCTTCGTAACAGCCTCATCACGGTAACCACCATCGTGGGGTTGCAGCTGGGCGTGTTGATCTCGGGCGCCGTCGTCACCGAGCAGATCTTCGTCATACCCGGCTTCGGAAAACTGATCGTCGAGGCGGTGTTCCAACGAGACTTCCCCGTCATTCAGGGAGTCATCCTGGTCACCACGGCGGGCTACATCATCGCCAACCTACTGGTCGACCTGCTGTACTCACTGCTCAACCCTCGTATTCGAATCGCCGGTGATCAGCCATGACGACGGCCGAGATCGTCATCAATCCGCGCGCCCGTCGAAGAGCTCGATTGCGCCGGAGGTTTCTCAAGCGCCCTCCCGCAGTGTTCGGTCTGGCCTTCTCGGTCCTGGTGGTCATCGTCGCGATTTTCGCGCCCGTGCTTGCTCCTTTCGACCCGGCGCAGCAGGATTTCGGGGCTACCTTGCAGCAGCCCGGGGGGGCCCACCTTCTCGGGACGGATGAGTTGGGGCGTGACGTGCTCTCGCGCATCATCTTTGGCGCGCGGGCGTCGATTCAGGTCGGCGTGCTGGCCACGCTGCTCGCGATCGTCGTTGCAGTTCCGCTCGGCCTGATCGCCGGCTATTACCGAGGGTGGTGGGATCCGATCATCATGCGTTTCACCGACGTGCTGCTGTCGTTCCCGTTTCTGATCCTGGCGGTTGGACTTGCCGCCATCCTGGGCCCGTCACTGATGAACGCGACGCTGGCGCTCGGCATCTCGCAGATTCCACAGGTGATCAGGGTCATGCGCGGCGAAGTGCTCGGTCTGCGAGAGGAGGACTACGTGGCGGCGGCGGTAGCCGACGGAGCGACCGACCGCGTGATTCTCGGACGCTACATCCTTCCCAACGCGCTGAGTCCATTGCTGGTGCAGGCGACCGTGGCCATCCCGATAGCGATCATCGGCGAGTCACTGCTTTCGTTTCTGGGTCTCGGAGTGCAACCGCCGACGCCGTCGTGGGGGGTCATGCTCGCAGGGGCGCAGTCGTACATCACGCAGGGGCCGTGGCTGGCCCTGTTCCCCGGCCTCGCCATCTTCCTGACGACCATGTCATTCAACCTGTTGGGGGATGGGCTGCGCGATGTACTCGATCCAAAGATGACGCTGGTATGAGCGCTCTTCTGGACGTCCGGGATCTCTCCGTGCGCTTTGTTACCGAGGACGGGCCGGTGCAGGCGGTTAGCGACGTGTCCTTTCAACTCGAGGAGAAACAGGTTCTCGCAGTGGTGGGTGAATCGGGCTGCGGGAAATCGGTAACGGCCATGTCGATTCTCGGCCTTCTCCCGACATCCGCCGAGCCATCCGGGTCCGTGTCGTTCGACGGCCACAACATGCTCGGGATGTCCAGCGGACAGATGCAGCAGATCCGGGGCAAGGAGATCTCAATAGTCTTCCAGGAGCCCATGACCTCGCTGAACCCCGTGTTCAGGGTGGGTCGACAGGTCGGCGAGGTTCTGAGACGCCACGAGGGCATGTCGCGTGACGCCGCCGCGAAACGAGTGGTGGAGCTGTTCGAATTGGTCGGCATTCCTGCTCCGGCTCGGCGAGTTAAGGAGTACCCCCACCAGCTCTCCGGCGGGATGCGCCAGCGCGTGATGATCGCCATGGCCGTGGCCTGCAACCCCAAGATCCTCATCGCCGACGAGCCGACCACCGCACTCGATGTGACCATTCAAGCCGGAATCCTCGACGTGATGCGGGAGCTGCGCGACCAGCTCGGCACAGCGG
>JBOGWU010000028.1:0-10421 GCA_050693935.1 Actinomycetota bacterium
TGGGCGAGTCGGGGTGCGGGAAGACAACCGTTGGCCGGACGATCCTGCGCTTGTATGACCCCACCGAGGGACGCATCATGTTCGACGGTAACGACATACAGACGCTCTCGCAGCGCGACCTGCGCAAGCTGCGTGGCCGGATGCAGATGGTGTTTCAGGATCCGTACTCGTCGCTCAACCCCCGCCAGGCGGTAGGCAATCTCATCGCCGAACCGCTGAAGGTCCACGGCATCGCAACCGGCCGGGACGCGCGCAGGCGAGTCGAGAAGCTGCTCGACGTGGTCGGCCTTCCTACCTCGGCGGCCGGCAGGTACCCTCACGAGTTCTCCGGGGGCCAGCGACAACGGATCGGTCTGGCGCGCGCCCTGGCGCTGAATCCAGACCTGATCGTGGCGGACGAGCCGGTGTCCGCACTCGACGTGTCGATTCAAGCGCAGATGGTCAACCTGCTCGAGGAGCTGCAAACTGAGTTCGACCTTACCTATCTGTTCATCGCGCACGACCTTGCAGTCGTGCGACACATCTCGGACCGCATCGCGGTCATGTATCTGGGAAAGATCGTCGAGGTGGCGTCGGCCGACGAGCTGTACGTGTCGCCGCGACACCCCTACACGATGGCACTTTTGTCCGCGGTGCCAATCCCCGATCCCGAGATCGAAGCCACGCGCGAACGGATCCTCTTAAAGGGCGATCTTCCCTCACCGGCCAACCCGCCGTCGGGGTGCCGCTTCCACACGCGCTGTCCCTTCAAGCAGGCCCAGAGATGCGACACGGACGATCCAGAGCTGCGGACCCTCTCGGACGGCCACGTGGCCGCCTGCCACTACGCGGAGGACATCCGCGCGGGGAAGATCACCGCCCACGCCACTTAACACTCTGCGGGATTCGATCGTGAGCTCACCAAGCCATCGCGAGGAGCTTGTTCGTCGCTAACGATCGGGTTTCCTCCAAGCGACGTTGAGTGCTAGCCGATACCGCTCCCAGAACACGCTTCTGCGCTCACGGTCCACCGGGATCCGAGCCAAAGGGAGAGCAACGCGACGCGACGGCCGTCCCGCACGACGACGCGAGGCTCACTGTGCCAAGAGGTCATCGGCCATCCAGGACGCTCGAGCACGTCAGTGTCGAGCAGGCCGGGGACGGTGTCGCGCATCATCTCCTCCGCGGTCGAGCGTATATCTACGGCCCTCACATCGTTCGGCCTGGGCCCTCCATCAAACTCCCCGCCCTCAGCTGCGTTATGGCAGTCCAGATCGGTTGTGGAATGGAGGTTCCCCGGATCGATCACGTTGATGATCGTGTACTCTGGGAGATTGGTGGCGTAGTAGTCGGCGGACTCACCCGAGAAGCAGCCGACAAGCAATTCTCCGGGTGGAAACGAGGCAGTCACAACAGTCTTGTCTGAGGCGAGCGCGCCGCCCTGGTTCGAGTCCGGCTTGTCGTACTCGCGCACGTAGAACTCCTCGGCCTTCGAACGGTTTTCGAACACGAGATTTACCCCCCTGTTCCCACCGCGCACGTATGGGTGGAGGGAACTGGCTCCCTTGTAACCACAGACGATGCGCGCCGTCATTGGGGCCTTGCTCTGGAGCGTCGCAACACCACCTTCCATCCTTCCGTCCTCCCGATGGCAGCCGGGTAGTCCCAGGAGGAAGAAGACACCCATTAGCCCAAGCCAGGTCGACTTGTGGGCTATGGATTGCACTCTGGTCAGCCTCGAGCTCATTGGATTGATACACGGCAAGGGTGAGTACGGTTCCAGTTGGTGCCCTCTCCCAGCGTGCCACCGGGTTCGCGCTCATCTGCTGAAGGTGGGTAGGGTCGGCCGAGGAGTGCAGACAAGGGCTCTGAGATTGGAAACCTAGACAGGAGGATGAATATGGGTGTCAGTCATGCAACCGCGCAGTGGTCGGGGTCGTTGTTCGAGGGCAAGGGGAGCGTTACTCCGGAGAGCGGATCCTTCGGCGAGCTCCAGATGACCTGGGCGGATCGCACCGACCGGCCCGAGGGTTCGACCTCCCCCGAGGAGCTCATCGCGTCGGCCCACGCGAGCTGCTTTTCGATGGCGCTCTCCAACGTTCTGGCCAAGGGCGGCAACGAGGCCGAGAGCCTGCTGGTAAAGGCCGCGGTCACCTTCGAGGTGGGGGACGCTGGCCCCCGGATCAGCACGGTTCATCTCGACGTGACCGGCAAGGTGCCGGGGATCGACGAGGCAGGGTTCGCCGATGCGGTCGCTAAGGCAAAGGACGGGTGCCCGGTGAGCAAGGCCCTCGCGGGCAACGTCGACATCAGCGCAGACGGCAAGCTCGGGTAGCCAGAGACTTCCAGATACAAGAAGGCCCCCGCCGGGTGGGGTGGCAGGGGGCCTTCTCGCGCCTTGGGGGGCAAGGCTTCAAACCTCTTCACACGGGCTGGCTCAGGGATCTGAATGGATCCAAATGCCGCCCGACGGGCCAGGCTTCGACGCCCGGACCCACATTCCTGCCGCCGAGCGGAGAATTTTTGCGGGTTTTCAGCGAATTGGGCGCGCTGACTCCGCGGCAAGCTCGGTGGCCCGCGCGTAGATCTGTTTAAGCGGGAGCCCGAGCGCCTCGGCCGCCGCCCGGGCGTCCTCGTACTCCGGTGCGAGGTTGACCACCTTGCCCCTCCGCATCCCGATCTTCACTCGCACCGGTTGCTCGTCGATCTCGACGGTGACGAAGTTGCGCTCCAGCGCCTCCTTGCTAACCGAGCTGATTCTTACTCCCAGCGTCGATGTCTCTGCGAACAGAACGTCCAGGACTCGGGCCTGATGCTCGGCTGAGGCCAGCACCGACAACGTCACCGCGTTGCGACCCTTCTTCATCACGATCGGCGACGTCCACGCATCCGCGGCCCCCGATTCGAGCAGTCGTTCGCAAGCGTGAGCGATTAGCTCGGGGCTCATGTCGTCGATGTTGCTTTCGATGAGGAACGCCGAACTGGTGCCGGTCGATTTCTGCGACTCCCCGATCAGCACGCGCACCACGTTGGGGATCTCGGTGTCGCGGCTCCCGGCTCCGTAGCCGGTTGCCTCGATTCGCATCGGTGGGACGGGACCGAATTCGTCTACGAGTGTGACAACGAGCGCGGCCCCCGTGGGGGTCAGCTTTTCACCCGGCCCACCGGCTACCACCGGCGCGCCGACTTCGCGGAGCAACTCGGTCACCGCGGGAGCCGGAATGGGGATGATTCCGTGGTCCGTTTCGACCGTGCCCGACCCGAGCGCGAGGGGGCCTGCAACGGCCCGTTCGATCCCCAGGTCTGCGAACGCCGCACAGGTTCCCACGACGTCGACTATCGCGTCGAGGGCCCCCACCTCGTGGAAGTGCACGTGGTCGACGTCGACGCCGTGCACCCGGGCCTCGGCGCGACCAAGCGTGCGGAAGGCCCGCCTCGACAGCTCTCGAACTCTGTCGGAGAGCGCGGCCTCATCGAGCAGAGCCTCGATGTCGGCAAGGTTGCGATCGACCTTCTCCTCGGGGGCTCCGACCGTTACCTGCGCGGCTCGAAATCCTCGCTTACTGGTCTCGCCGACCGTCAAGGACCAAGCGTCGATGCCGAGCGAGCCGATCGCGTTCGTCACCACCGCCTCCTCGGCTCCGGCGTCGAGTAGCGCGCCGAGAAGCATGTCCCCGGCTGCTCCCGCAAAACAGTCGAAATAACAGACCCTCACCGGGGGCCCTCCGTGCGCGGGGTGGCGGACGCGGCGTTTACGACCCTGAGCGCGAACATCGCCGCGCCGAAGCCGTTGTCGATGTTGCACACGACGACACCGGCGGCGCAGGAGTTCAGCATCCCCAATAGGGCGGAGAGACCCTCGAACGAAGAGCCATAGCCGACGCTGGTGGGGACCGCCACGACGGGCGTCGCGGTGAGGCCTCCGACGATGCTCGGCAGCGCGCCTTCCATGCCCGCAACCACTATCACGACATCCGCCTCATCGAGCGGGGCGCGTGCGGCGAGAATGCGGTGCAGTCCGGCGACGCCAACGTCGGTGACCCGCTCCACCTTGAGACCGCAGGATTCCGCCACGACCGAGGCCTCCTCGGCGACCGGCAGATCCGACGTGCCTGCGGCTACCACGGCGACCAGCCCCCGCGGTTCTCCGGGCTCGATCCGAAGCGTCACGACACCCGCGATCTCGTGGTGATTGGCTTCGGGCCATCGCTCCAGTAGCGCCGCCGCCGTAGCGGAGGGAACGCGCGTCGCGAGGACGGGGCCGGTGGTGGACGCAAGCATTCGTTCGGCGATGCCGACCGTCTGCTCGGCGGTCTTGCCCTCCGCGTAGATGCTCTCCGGCAGACGCTGGCGAAGCTCTCGATGAGTGTCGAGCGTCGCGAAGCCGAGATCGTCCACCGGCAGATCCTGCAGGGAAGCGACTGCTTCCTGCGGGGTCACGCGCCCCTCTTTCACGGCATTCAGCAGGTCTTTCACCTCATCGGCGCGCATGGGGGTCAGTGTAGGATCATCGACCGTGCCCGAACTCACCGTCGAAGAGTTGACCCTTGCGCTGGCCGTCGTTGCCGGCGTTGCTCTCCTTAGCTTTCTACTCGTGCTGATTGTGATGTTGCGCATCCGAAAGGTGCGCCGCGAGTACAGGATGTTGCTGGGCGAGAGTGGTGATCAGGACCTTCTCGCCACGGTTGGAGAGTCTGTGGGCATGACCCGTCAAGTCGAGCAGAGGATGCAATCGATGACGAATGCGCAGGAGGACCTCGCGGCGGTGGGGCGGCTCGCGTTGCAGCGGTTCGCGATCGTGCGCTACGACGCGTTCGAGGACATGGGTGGGCAGCTCTCGTTCTCGGCGGCGCTGCTCGATGACTACGGTGACGGGATCGTGATGACATCGATCAACGGGCGCACCGAGACGCGCACCTACGCGAAGTCGGTGCGGGCGATGAAGTCGCAGCACAACCTGTCGGACGAGGAACGAGAGGCTATCGAGTCGGCGGTTTCGGGAGCCGAACGCGGAACAGGCTCGGCCGGGCAAGAGACGAATCGGGGTTCCCGGGGTCAACCGACGTCGAGTGTGTCCGAAGCGCCGCCCCCCGCTCGCTAGATGATCGACCTGAAGCTGCTGCGCGAGAAGCCCGACTACGTCCGCGCCGCGTACGACCGGCGGGGAGGGGTCGAGGGGCTCGGGCGCGCCGCGGAGCTGGAGGCGAGGCATCGCCAGTTGCTCGCCGAGATCGAGGGCCTTCGAGCTGAGCACAACCGGGCCAACAAGGCCATCGGAAAGACGCCTCCCGAGCAGCGGCCCCAGGCCATCGCACATGCGAAGGCGATCGGCGAGAAGGCCGAGGCACTCGAGCCGGAGCTCGCCCAGGCGAGCGCCGAGTTGGACGAGATCGCGAGCTATTTTCCGAACCTTCCTCATGAGAGCGTTCCGGATGGCTTGACGGAGAACGACAACGTGGTCGAACGAACTCACGGTGAGAAGCCCGATTTTGATTTCGAGCCCAGGGACCACGTCGAGCTTGGCGAAACGCTCGGCATCTTCGACTCCGACAGGGCCGCGAAGGCTTCCGGGAGTCGTTTCGTCTATCTGACGGGCGCGGGAGTCATCCTCGAGTTGGCACTGGTTCGCTTTGCGATCGACTACTTGACCGATCATCGCTTCACTCCGGTGATTCCACCGGTCCTCGTCCGTCGACAAGCGATGTACGGCACCGGGTTCTTGCCGGCCGAGGAACACGAGTTCTACGTCAGCGAGCGCGACGAGCTGTTCCTAACCGGCACCTCAGAGGTTGCGCTCGCGTCGATGCACGCGGACGAGATCCTCAAAGAGAGCGATTTGCCGATTCGGTACGCGGGGTACTCGCCGTGCTTCAGACGTGAGGCGGGAACCTACGGGAAGGACACGAAGGGACTCATTCGCGTACACCAGTTCGACAAGGTCGAGCAGTTCTCGTTCAGCCACCCCGACGATTCCTGGGACGAGTTCCAAGCGATCCGCGCCAACCAGGAACGCATCCTGCAGAACCTCGAGATCCCCTATCAAGTCCTGGTGATGTGCGCCGGCGACCTCGGATCGGCGGCGGCCAAGAAGGTCGACAATGAGGCGTGGCTTCCGGGGGCCGGGCGCTACCTCGAGCTGACTTCGGCGTCCAACACCACCGACTACCAGGCCCGGCGGCTTCGCATCCGTTTCCGCGGGGCGGGAGCACCGCACGGAGAGGGGTCGGGCTCGGCCGGACCTCACTCGGGCTCGGAGGGCACCAGGCTGGTTCACACTCTGAACGGAACCGCCTGTGCGGTCGGGCGGACCATAGTCGCCTTGCTCGAGAACCATCAGCGGGGCGACGGCAGCGTTGCCATTCCCGAAGCGCTTCAGCCCTACACCGGCTTCAAGGAGCTCAACCCCATCCGGTGACTTGAACCCTGTGGTAACTGTTCGTCGTATCGCTTGTGATCCCGGGCCGGTGGGCTAGAGTTCCGAACGAATCGGGATGATCGGGCACCCCACACGCATAGCTTCCTTTGCGCTGCTCGCGGGCGTGTCCACCAAACGAGGGAGGGATCAGTGAAGCCACGCGCAATGGCTCGCATCGGCGCGAGCCTGTCGGCGGCACTCATCGCCGGACTGTTGGGGCTCTCGCCGGCGACGGCGTCGCCCAACGGGTTGGTCGTTTCGGAGTTTCGCTTCAGGGGGCCCTCGAGTGGCAACGACGAGTTCGTCGAGCTGCTGAACACATCGGGGGTGGACGTCGACATCTCCGGCTACAAACTCATCGGCTGTAGCTCAACCGGGCCAACCGGCACCCGAGCCACCGTGCCCGCGGGAGTAACCCTCGAGCCGGGCGAGCACTACCTCTTCACCAATACCGCGGCGAGCGGCTACTCGGGCACCGTCCCCGGCGACACCAACTACACGACGGGGGTGAGCGACACCGGTGGAGCGCGGCTCGTCACGTCCGCCGACGCGTTGATCGACGCTTGGGGTAGCACCTCGACGGTCGCCGATTGCCGTGAAGGTGCGGGCCTCACACTGCCAACTTCGAACGGTGAGAACGCGTTCCAGCGCAAGTCGGCCGAGACGCAGGACACCGATGACAACGCTGCGGACTTCGCGGGACCGCAGACCGCGGACCCCGACAACTGGGGCGAGGATCCTGGAGATCCTCCCGGAACGATTACCAAGATTCACGACGTTCAGGGCTCGGGAGCGACCACTCCGGAGAACGGCCAGACCGTGACCATCGAGGGCATCGTGGTCGGTCATGACGACGAGGACGGCTTCAACTTCGAGCGCAACTTCCCCGAGGACCGAGGCCTCTTCGTGCAGGAGGAGACCTCCGACCAGGATGCCGACCCCGCGACCTCCGAGGGCATCTTCGTGGGCTTCGTCGACGACGTGCTCGACTATCGCTTGGGTTCGGTCGTGAAGGTCGAGGGCCAGGCCAAGGAGAAGTTCGGCCTCACGATGATCGCCGAGACCTTCGGGCAGGAGCCCACCAGGGTGGGAACCTCGGCCGTGCCACTCCCGGAGCCTGTGACCATCGATGTGACCCAGGCCGAATCGCAGCCCGAAGCGGGCAAGCCCTACTACGAGACGCTGGAAGCCATGCGCGTGCGGCTCGCCGAGGGCACTGCTAATTCCGGTGGGACGACTAAGTTCGACGAGCTCTTCTTGACGCCAGGGACCGAGAAGAACCGAGTCTTCCGCACCGAGAGCGAGCCGGCGCTTCTGGCCACCGACGCCGACGCGGGGGCGGGCGATCCCCAGGATCCTTTCGAGGATCCCGACGGTTCGAGCACCGTGGTGAACGGAGATCTGTTCGACACCGTGCAGAACGTGGTGGGGCCGTTCGCGTTTTCGTTCAACCATTTCAAGATCATGGTGCAGGCCGATGTCGTCCCGACGGTCGTCGATGGCCCCACCGTCTACCCCTTCGACGGCGTCGATGAGGCCGGCGCGCGAGACCTTCGTGTCGCCTCCTTCAACGTGGAGAACTTCTTCCCGGAGGGCGGGTTCCTCGATCGTTCGCTGGTGACCCTGGAGGAATACGAGGCCAAGTGTGACCGCATCGTCGATGCCATCGACAGACTCCTGAAGCGTCCCGACATCATGGCCATTCAGGAAGTCGACAACGTCGAGATCCTTCAGAAGGTGGCGGACCTGCTAGGTGGGTACACCGCGTATCTCGAAGAGGGCAACGACAGCCGAGGCATCGACGTCGGCTTCCTGATAGCGGATCGCATTCAGGTGAACGACGTGCGCCAGGTGGGCAAGGAGGCTCCGGGCAGTTGCTCGGACGTCGCCGGTCGTCTGTTCGACCGACCGCCCCTCGTTGCCGATGTCACCGTCCAGAATCTGAGCTTCTCGATCTTCAGCAATCACTTCTCGTCCAAGTCTGCTCCCGACTCGTGTCGCGAAGCTCAGTCGGAGTTCGTGGCCGAGCAAGTGAACGCGATCGAGGCCGGAGGCGGCGACGCCATCGTGGCCGGAGACCTCAATGCCTTCGAGACCGAAGGGGCGCTGTCGATTCTGCGAGCGCGGACCTCGCTGGACAACCTGTGGGACCGGACTCCCAACCAGGAGCGCTACAGCTACGCGTTCGACGGCAAGCTTCAGACTCTCGACCACATCCTGATGACCGATGGGCTCGAGGAAGCCTTCGGCGAGTTTCAGTACGCGCACTTCGACAACGACTACTTCGAGCGGGACACCGAAGGTGACGGGCACAAGGTGTCGGACCACGACCCGCCACTGGCGACATTGGTGACCGACGCGTGTCCCGATGGCGACGATCGCTCGACCGTCTTCGTGCGCAACGTCAACAGCGGGGTCACGAACTACGACACCGGAGATGGCTGCACGATCAACGACCTGATCGTCGAGGAGGATCACCCGAACAAGAAGGGCCTGCAGCGACATGTTGACGCGGTGACCGCTCAACTTGAGGCCGATGGAATCATCACCGGAGCCGAGGGCGACGCCATCCGCAAGGCCGCGAGGAAGGCCAAGTAGGTCTCACAAGCGGCGCAGGAACTGAACGAAGAGGGGGTCGGTCTTTGGGGGCCGACCCTCTTCCTTCGCCGGGACCGAGGTGATATCTCTTGCTCAACGAATCCGAAGGAACGCTGCAACCAATGGCCTTCCCTAGGGGTCTGTAGGGCGTCGGTTGCGCGTCCACCCTGCGGTGGCGAGCGGCATCACGTTAAGAGAAAGGGCTGTCGTGAGGGTGGCATCTTCAGTTCGGCGAGCCATCGCCGTCATGGTTTCCTTGTCGCTGGCATCGGTCGGGCTCGGAGCGCTTCCTGCGGGAGCGGCCGAGCCAACCCTTGGCCTCCGAGCAACTCGAGAGACCTTCGAGGTCAAACGTCGGCCGGGTAGAGCGGCCTGGATCGATCCGGGGGTTTTCGTCTTCGCGCAGGGGGGCCCTCTCGAACTGTGGCTTAAGCGCTCCGCCTACGACCAACCTCTGGAGCTTTTGCAGGTCGTGCGGGGTCCCGGCGGCGAGGAGGTCAGACCCCTGGATGTGGGGCTTCTCGACAGGACCGTCGGGCTCAATGATTTCCTCGATGTCGTCGTCACCAACTCGAAGGGTGAGGTGGTCAAGGAGCGATCCCGGACCTTCTGCCCGAATTCCTATGACCCCCAGCGGCTCAACGACGAAGGGCCGTCCAGTCCCTCGTATCCCCAATGGTGTGCGGGCGGGCCCTTCATCAAGGGCATGGTCTGGGGCATCGACGAGGGCTGGGCGACGAACGCAACGTCCTACAACGGCCTGCGGCTGAGAGAACCGGACGGTCGCTACAAGGTGTCGTTCTCGATCGCTCCGGCCTATCTCGACCTCTTCGAGGTCGATCCGAGTGCGGCGACGGCAACGATCAAGGTCAAGCTCGAGACGCGTCGCCGCTGCCACCACGGATGCTTTAGCGCGCCGCAACCCACGGCGAATCGACAGATGAGCGCTTCGACCGGCGTCCCGACGATGGCCGAGCCGGACCCACAGCACCTTCCCGACCTGGTTGGGCTCCCCGCCTGGGGCATGGACGTGCAGAACATGCGCCGGAAGGAGAAGGAGTTTCTGCGCTTTGGGGCAACGGTATGGGTCGGTGGCGCGGCGCCGCTCCACGTCGAGGGCTTCCGCCGTCAGTCCGAAGACGTGATGGACGGGTTCCAGTACTTCTATCAGGGCGACGAGATCGTGGGCCGGGCCGAGGTCGGAACCCTCGAGTTCGACGACCGGCGAGGACACACCCACTGGCACTTCCAGCAATTCGCCGCGTACCGGCTCGTCAGCGCTGATGGCAGTCAGGTCATCAAGAGCACCAAAGAGGCCTTCTGTCTGGCCCCGACCGACCCCATCGATCTGACCATTCCGGGTGCCGACTGGTCTCCGGATGAGATCGGGCTCGGGGGCAGCAACTGCGGATGGGACACGTCGCTGTGG
>JBOGWU010000029.1:0-3151 GCA_050693935.1 Actinomycetota bacterium
GATCGCAAAGCAGCGGTGCGGTAAAGCCGCCGAAGGAATGGGCGACAACGACGAGGTCCGTCTGATCGGAGAGCGCAGAAATCACTGCGTCTCGGTATTCCAATAGCCCTGCCGAGTCCTCGTCACAGGGAAGATCGGGGGCCACGACCTGATGCCCGCGTCCTTCAAGGGTCGGCTTGATTAGTTGCCAATCGCGCGAATCTGATGCCGCTCCGTGGATCAAGACGAACGTCGCCATACAACCTCCTTTGGTCTGAACTTGGACCCACCCCAAGGGAGAAACTCATCGCCTCGGTTCGGATGTCGGCAGCCGCCGCCGATGAGCCTTCCGCGTGGGTGAGGTCTACTGATGTGACCGCAAGCTGCAGAAAGAAGGCAGTGCCAAAGATCCTGTGTGAATTGAGCATGTCGCTGGACGGCTACGTCACAGGGCCCGACGTCAGCCCGGAAGCGCCGATGGGCAGCGGCGGCGAGGCGCTGCACGAGTGGATGTTCGAAGGTCGGTCGGCCGCCGAGATCCAGGACTACGAGAACAGGAACTCCGCCTTCATCTCGTGCCCATTGTCTTGGGTGCTGGGACCCGCCTCTTCGACGAAGAGGCACCGCTGAAGGTCCGGCTGCGCCAGTCAAGGCCGCCAGCGCGCCACTGGCGACCCACCTCACATACGAGGTCTCGGCCGCCGGCTGAGGAAGACCGAGCCCGAGTTCGGGTAACCCGCTTGGTTCCAAGGTCTGCCGGAGCATAGGGCCCGATCATGCCGAACCCACCAAACAAACGTAGAAGGTCAGGTCAGAGAGCATCCTTCTGAGGATCGAGCCCCCGCGTCGCGGGGCCGTGCACGACCGCGCCGTCGAATCGGTAGCGCGAGCCGTGACAGGGACAGTCCCAAGTCTTGTCCCCGTCGTTCCAGTCGACCGTGCAACCCATGTGAGCGCAGCGCGGAGACAAAGCGTGCACGGTGCCGTCGATGTCGATGTAGACGGCGAGCTTGTTCCCATTGACATCAACTACTCCCCCGTGTCCGGGGGCTAGGTCCTCCAACGTGCGGTCGACGGTCTTTGCGATTAGCAGATCTCTCGGTGCACGATGTGCGAGTTCGACCGGCACTGAGCTCATGATGTATCGGCGTGAGCCCACTATGCCCTTGTTGCCGACGATCATCAGGTCGCCGTCTTCCTCTTCGGCGGCTTCGATCAGCATGTCTGCGGGTTTGCCACGGACGATCTGCGTGCTGTAAGGGACCCAGTCTGGCTTGCCTGCCGCCGCCCGCTCGAGCACGATCGATCCGACAAGCTCATCACCGGCGACATAGACGACGCTTACGTGGATCTCGAGCATCATTCCGAGATCGAACGCCTTGCGCACCGCCTCGCTCGCGGTCGGGGAACCATCGGTCCCCACGACGATCTTGCGGTAGACACGCTGATCGGCCGTCTTCCTCACCTTTCGACGCGTGCGTACGATGAGCACGTCGCAGGGCGCCGAGTGTGCGGCACGCTCTGCGACGCCACCGAGCCGCAGCCGACGCGCCCTGCCCATACCGACGTCGCCCACCGCGATGAGATCAGCCCTGGCGTGCCCGGCAACCTGGGCGAGTGTCTCGCCGGGCTCGCCGGCGCGTACCTCAGTCTCAGCGGTAACTCCGTAGCGCTCGGCGGAAGCGCGGGCCTTCGCGAGTATTCGCAACGCATCGACCCGCGAGACCCCGCCGGGCCAGGTCGCACACGTAATCACAAGGTGGGCCCCGACCGTTTTCGCAAACCGAACCGCTTTCTGTTGCGCGCGGTACGAGGTCGCCGACCCATCGGTACCGATAACTATCGTCCTGTATCCCATGCTCGCTCAGCGGGCCACAAGCGTGCCGGTCATCTGCTGGGGATGCACATCACACACGAACTGGTAGCTCCCCGCAGCGAGTGCTGGGAGCGCGTATTCGATGACGCGCGGTCCGGTGAAGACCTCGCCTGTGAACAGCGCCTCGCCGTCGCGGTGGTAGATCGACACGTTGTGGGCAACTGATGAGTCGTTGGAAAAACGGAGCGTAAGTCGTTCGTCGGCAGGCGCCGCCAAGCGGCGAACGCCGAACGACAGTTCTGAGGCTTCCAGCGCGACCTCCGGTCCTCCGCCCGTGGTCGGCCCTGGAACGGCAGGGGCCATTCCGAGCGTCGGTTTGAAGAGCATTAGATAAAGGATCACGGCCAAGCCAGCGAATCCGATGCCGGCGATGGACAGCTGTTGGGGAGCCTTCAACAGTTTCTCGAATTGCTCCGGCGTCACGGCGCGTGATCCTTCGGCCAGGGCCGTGGCCACGAATCGGATGCGCTGATAGTAGGGGCGCGCAAGCGCGTACATCGCGATGATGACGGCCGCCAGCGTCGCCAGCGATGCCCAGATCCAGCCATATCCCCACCACCCTCCATCGAACGCGGCGACGATTCCGCCGAGGAGTAGCACCGCCATCGATACGTAGAAGGCGGTTATCGTTGAGCTGGAAATCTCCAACAGGGTTACAGCGCGGACCGGGTCTCGCTCAGCACGCAGACGAAACGTCACTGCCATCGAGACCCCGTGGGAGACGAGCAGGCCGAAGACCCCTGCAAGGTGAACGAAAACCCACCACTGATACACGCGTCATCTCCCCTTGAACCCGACAGCCTGACATTCTGCCCGAAATTGGCTGGGACAAGATCACGAGCCCAGAATAGTTTTCCAAATGGCCCACGAACTGATCGTGGTCTTTCAATGTCGATCACTTCTCTTTTGTGTTCAGCTGATCAGTGCGCTGCGGCGCCGACGGCCGTCGGAATCAACTTTTGGTCCGTAGCGCCGTCGACGTGCCAGATCACGGGATCTCGCCGTACGCGTCGTGGTAGTTCCACCACTGATAGGGCGGGGTCTGCGGATAGCCCTCGGGCGAGTCCTCCCACTCCTCCTGGCGACCCAGGGCGGTGATGTCGAGATAGCTCCAGGTGCTCCCCATCGCCTCGTCGCCGCGCGCGTCGATGAGGTAGGTGCGGAAGACTCGATCGCCATCGCGAATGAAGGCGTTGGTCCCGTGCCACTCGTCCACGCCGAAATCGGCATCGAAGTCGTCGGTGAGCTCATACCAGGGGATGTCCCAGCCCATGCGCTCCCTCAAGCCCTGGATCT
>JBOGWU010000030.1:0-6089 GCA_050693935.1 Actinomycetota bacterium
ACTCCTTTGCTACGAAGTTCCTTGACCGTTGCGCTGATGTCATCGCACATGAAAGTGAGCTGGTGGCGGACGCCACTCTCGAACGTCGGGCCCTCATCGGGGTGGATTGCGAGCTCCGCCGGCGGCAGGCCGAAGATGAGCCATCCATCACCCGCGTCGACGTGCTTGAAGGAGAAAGTGTCCCGGAGAATGTCGCGCAACGCTTCGGCTTCCGAGCTGTATATCAAGACATGAGCGCCGATGATGGCCACCGTATGATTCTAGTCCGGGGCTGAGGCTCGAGGTCAGGCCAGGCCCAAGTTGCCCCATTTTTTGAGGTCTTGGGGTTTTGGTGGGGTGGGCGAGGGAAGTCGGCGAGGGTCCTCAAGCGTCCAACCGGGCCCAGTGATCCCCGATGCGCCGTGACCATTTCCGCGCGAGCCGCGCGATCGGGCGAGTAGGCTCAGCTGCGATGATCGCGCGGGACCAGCCGAGCCGCGGTGGGACGGGGGGTCGTGGCGAGCATGTCGTTCTCCCCTCTGTCGAGGGCGACGCGTTTGCCTCGCTGCGGCGCCGGGCCGCGCCACGTCCGGAGCGCTACGCGCTCGGGAAGTCGCTGCGCCAATTGGTGCCGAGGTCGGATCTAGCCGGATGGCGCGCGCCCGCGGACCGCCCGGACCCGGTTCAACAAATAGGGGATGCGCACGAAGGGCGACAAGAGTGGCTCATTCCGGTTCGAGTAGGTCGCATGGTGGCTTCGCCGTATGCATTCCTGCGCGGCACGGCCGCAATCATGGCCGAGGACTTCGCGGGATTGCCTTCCACGGGGATCATGCCGGTTATCTGTGGGGACGCGCATCTCGGCAACTTCGGCTTCTATGCCTCGCCCGAGCGAGCACTGGTCTTCGACCTTAACGACTTCGACGAGGCTCATCCGGGTGCCTGGGAATGGGATCTTCGCAGGCTGGTTACGAGCGTCTGGGTCGCGGGCCGGCAAAACGGATCGTCCGAGGAAGCGTGCAGAGACGCGGTCTTGCGATGTGTTGCTGCGTATCGGCTTCAGCTCGCGCACCTTGCTGAGCTGCCCCTGCTCACCCGCTCATACGAGCGACTCGACCTGGATCGACTGCGGCGGACGGCAACGGAGAAGACAATGCGACGGGAGATCGAGCGTGCCGCTACACGAGCACGGCGGCGCACGAGCGACCGGGCGCTGCCCCGATTCACCGAACGACGCGATGGAACCCGCCGCATAGTCGAGGATCCTCCGCTCATCACCAGCGTGCAACCCGCCGAGGCCGATCTGATCGCGGACTCCCTCGACGACTACCTAAAGACAACGCCTCCGCACTGGGCGCGGGTCTTGGGCGGCTACACTCTCGTCGATATCGCGCACAAGGTGGTCGGGGTCGGGTCTGTGGGACTGCGCGCCTATGTCGCGCTCTGCGAGGGCAGCAGCCCAGATGACGTCGTTTTCCTCCAGCTCAAGCAGGCTCGCCGCTCCGTCGTGGCTCAGTTCGTTCATGGTGACTCTGCCTGGCACGTTCATCAGGGCCAGCGGGTGGTCGAGTATCAGCAGGCCCTTCAGACGGTCAGCGATCCGTTGCTCGGGTGGACAACAGTAGGGGAGCATCAATTTTATGTGCGTCAGTTCCGGGACATGAAGGGCGCAATCACGGTCGATGGGATCGATGCGTCTGTTCTGGCTGACTATGCTGGAGTGTGCGGGCTCTTGCTCGCCAAGAGCCACGCCCGCACCAGTGGCGCGTCCATGATTGCCGGCTACATGGGCACGAGTGACAACGTGGACCGGGCCATGTGCCGCTTCGCTCGCGCCTATGCCGACCAAACCGAGCGGGACTATCAGACGCTTGTTGCGGCCGTTGCCCGCGGCGTCCTTCCCGCAACACCGGCTACAGAGAGTGTCCCCTAACTGCAGGCTTCCCTGGCGAGTATGCGACGACGGTGAATAGAGCGCACTCGGGCTCCGACTCGATTCGAATCACCGACCTTGATCCGAGGGCGCCGTGTGCCGGTTCATCCTCTTTCCGGACGCCACGGTGGTGCCGTGTCTTGAGCGGGATCATTGGTGAGATTGCGCGGCTCACCCGAGCCGTCAGCACGCACGACAAAAATCTCGTAGTTTCCCTCCGCATCACTGCCGTAGGCGATCCATTTTCCGTCGGGAGACCATGCCGGCAACTGATCGACCGCGGCATCGCCGGTGAGATTGATTTTGTTCCCGCCCTCAAAATCGATCACGAAGATATCTCGATTGTCACCTTCCTCGCCTTCGAATGCGATGCGCTGACCATCGGGCGACCAAGTAGGCTGGAACTCCTTAGAAGATGTTTGATGAATACGTTGAGGCGTCCGCTCACTCAGATCCATAACGAAAATGTCCGGGTCGCCATCGGCAGTGCTCGAAAATAGAATCTGCGTACCGTCGGGCGACCAATCCGGCGCCCCGACGAACGCTTTATCGTTGGTCAATGGAGTGGCTTCTCCAGCGCCGCCAGCGTCGATCATCCACAGCATGGAGCGCTCTTCCGAGGTACTTCGCCCAGAGTGAACGAAGTAGACGAGACGGTTCCCGTCCGGCGACCAGTCGGGAGCTCCTTCCGACGCGTCGTTATCGGTGAGGCGAGTTACGCCTCCGCCACTGGAGCTCATTACGTAAAGATCACGTCTACCACTGTCGTGGTCACTCACAAACGCGATCTTCCTGCCATCGGATGACCAATCCGGCCGATACTCGCTGGCGTTCACGATCCCGGGGTCCTCCTCCCCGCGAGTTGCAGGCGACAAGCCGGTGGTGAGCTGCTTCCACGGAGAAGTCCCAATGTTTGAAGCAAATATCTCCGCATGGCCGGTTCGGTCGCTGAGGAAGGCAAGGTCTTCTGCTACCGGAGGTGGGCCGCGTGTTACAAGGTAGAGAACCAGACCCACGGCCACGAACGATGCGACCAATCCGACTACAGCTACCGGCTTCCGCAACAGGCGTAGCACTCGCACCCAGATGCCACGCAAACCCGGCGGCGTGCGTTCCCCAAGCAGGTCCTCGAGTTGTCTTATGACGCGGTCTACGTCGTAGTCGAACTCCCTGTCTCGTACCTCGACTGCATTGCGCGTACTCAGAAGGGCCAAGGGCTTAGGTAGCTCTTCCTCGCGGGGCATTGACGAGTTTCTCACCAGCACCGGAATCACTGCCACCGGTCGATTGAGAGCAGTCTCGACCTCCATCCGAACAAAGTCACCGGGATCGTCCAATCGTGGTCGTCCGCGGTCGTTGACCTTTAACCAGTCTCGCGCAATGATGACAATGAATGCCCCGGAGGATCCGATCGCTCGCTCTATCTCCTGGGAGAAATCTTTACCCGCTCCGATACTGTCCACGTCCATGAAGACACGATCCCTGCCGAAACGCGCGCTTAGTCGGTCGTACAGACGCCCAGCCTGACCTGCGCTGTCTTCCCTTCGGTAGCTGATGAAAATACCTGAGCTCATGTTGAAAACCTTGGTGCGCCTTCCAGCTTCGGATTCGTTCGAGATCACATCGCAAGCGTGTCGCTACATTCTGCGCGCGGGCTTGAGTCGGCCTCCTTCCCGAGTTCAATTGAGCGCCGGTTAAGAGTTCAGAGCAAGTTCCCTGCCGGGTACTCCTTCGAGATAGGTCGTAGTGGCTACGAGAATCCCCGACCGAGTCGCCTTCATCACTCGACCGGGGGAACACGCTGCCGAGGGCACCGCCAAAACCGCAGATACGTGGACAATTCAATGAGCTAGAGGGTCGCGTCTCTTGTACATGCGCACAGTACTTAGAGAAGCACGTTGTGAGGCGCTAGCCGCCGGCGTACCCTGAGGGGGCAAGCGAACGCAGCCGCGCTATCTGGCTTCTTCGAACGTGCGTTCATCACCCACGCATTGGTGGGCGTCCTCGTAGACCTCGCCAGGGAATCGTTCCCTCGCTGGAGGCCGTCTCTATGGGAGGCAAGACATGATAGTTCTTGGGTTCGCCGGCGCTTTGGTTCCGATCACCAATGTCGGATGGTCGCGGTGGCTACTGAGCTTGGGAATTGCCCTGGTGGTCAGCGCATGAGCGGGCACCCTCGGCGACTCGGGGAGCAAGGTGGGCGGACATTCCTCATTACCGGCGCCAACAGTGGCATCGGTTTTGAAACCGCACGTGAGCTCGTCGGACTAGGTGTCCACGTTGTGCTCCTCGTGCGGGACATCACCAAGGGAGAGAGGGCAGCAGCCCGCCTCGCGGGCCCCGGCTCGACGACCGTCGTCGAACTCGATTTGACAGATCTCGATCAGGTGGCGAGTTGCGCCAAGAGGGTCCTCGACGAGCATGACGATCTTTCGGCCCTGATCTGCAATGCCGGAATCATGGGTGGTCCCAACTTGGCCTCCCCGCAGGGTTTCGAGCTGCAGATGGCCACCAACCACCTGGGGCACGTCGCGCTTATCACTGGACTCTGGCCGGTGTTGGAATCGAGCAGCGCGCGCGTAGTCCTCTTGTCGAGCAACGAGGCAAAGCGCGGGCAGCTCTCGCCCCGGATGACGCGAGATCAATTGCTCAACCCGGAGCCGTATGACGGCAAGCAGGTCTACCGCAACACCAAACAGGCGAACCTGTTGTTCGCGCAGGAGCTACACCGACGGTGCGAGAAGGCCGGTTCGCAGGTCCGCGCCATCGCGGTCCATCCCGGAGCCGTGTCAACCAATCTGTTCGCTCGTCAGCTCGATCGTGGTGGTCGACGCGTGTTGGGTACTGTCAGCAAGGTCGTCACGACGGTTCTTCTCCCATCCCCGGCGGCGGGCGCACGTGGCACACTCCGGGCGCTCGATGAGAGCACGCCGAGCGGCGCCTTTATCGCTCCCTCAGGGTTCGCTCAGCTCCGAGGTCGACCCGAACTGGTTGATGTTTATGCCTCCGCAGCCGACCCGGCCACGGGCGCGCGCCTGTGGGAGCTCACCGAACAGGCGCTGGGCTCGCTGCCGATGACCACCAGCGCGTAGCCCTTTTACGAGCCCCGCCCACGACCTCCGCCAGGTAGGGATCCTGAAGGGGGGAAACCCTGCGGCCCCACCGGAGTGTGGATGATATTTTATATATGTTGTACGGTATGCACACATTTGGGACGACTCGAAAGTCGCTCAGAAGCTAGCGCGAACGGAGGGAAGAATGCGTTTCTTCGTCCAGAACGCGCTGGGGGGCCTCGCCTACGGCGGACTGCTGTTCATGGTCGCCAGTGGCCTGACCCTCGTGTTCGGACTCATGCGGGTGATCAACATCGCCCAAACCTCCTTCTATTTGATCGGTGCCTACATCGGCCTCTCACTCGTTCGAGGCGGACTTGACCTATGGCTTGCGGCAATCGTCTCCGGCCTGTCGGTCGTGCTCATCGGCGCGGCCGCCTATCAGTTGTTGATCCACCGGGTTCGTTCCGACGAGTTGCGGGTGGTCCTGCTGACGATCGGGCTTTCCCTCGTGATGGCAGATGGAGCCCTGGCCATCTGGGGCGGAAACCCGCAGTCGGTGAAACCACCCTCCGGTCTGCAAGGTGGTCTCGAGCTCGCCGGCGTGACATTTCCCGCGTACTGGCTTGCGCTGGCGGTGTTCAGCGCGCTCGTCGCCGCCGGGCTTTTCGTGTTCCAGAAGCGAACCCTTCTGGGGGCGATAATTCGGGCCGGAGTCGACGATCCCGAGATGCTCCGTGGCATGGGAGTGAGGGTCGATCGTGCCTTTCTGTTGGTGTTCGCGCTCGGTGCGTTCTTGGCCGGCGCCGGCGGGCTGCTCGGCTCTCCGTTAACGGGCATTTATCCGGGGCTCGACGCGGAACTGCTTGCGCTCGCCTTCGCGGTCGTGATCGTCGGCGGGCTGGGCAGCCTGCCGGGCGCATTCGTGGGCAGCATGACGGTGGGGATCGTCGGGACCTTTGGTAAGGCCGCCTTCCCCGAGCTGGCTTACTTCGCAATCTTCGCTCCGGTTGCATTGACGATGGCTATTCGCCCCCAGGGCCTGTTTGGGCGGCGGAGCGAGTCGTGAACGCGGCCTTCAAAGTCCCGGGGCTCCTCGCGGGGCTCGTGGTGATTGCGATGCT
>JBOGWU010000031.1:0-4025 GCA_050693935.1 Actinomycetota bacterium
CCAGCACCACCGCGTCGACCACGTAGCGGGCCACATCCAAGCGACACCTCCAGGCTAGGGGTGTCCACCATGACCCGCGACATGCTCACTCAGCCGTGTCCACCATCCGGTGGAATCACACACCTCCCGCCCTGCTAACAGAAGTCCTGCTCAGCCCCGGGCTCTGATCCCCTCGATCGGACGAGCCCAAGGGTCGTAGGAGTTGACGTCCGCATCCCCACCCCACGATGCCGGGAGGCGGCCGATGCGCCCCGAAACAACGCTTGAGCCGGCGCGCAGGGTCAGGCCGTGGCCAGCCGGCCCTTGCCGGTGCGGCGTTGCTGCTGCGGCGATCGGTCGCGGCTTCGCCACAGGAGCGCGGCGGCCGCGCCCGCGACCGCAACTGCCGCGGCAGTCCCACCCGCGTAAGCGGCCCGGTTACGGGTGACGTGTGAACGTAGGTGGTCGACGGTGGAAACGCCCGCGGGGATGGCGATCAGCTGTGCCGCAAGCCCCGCTGGGGGCTCGGCGGTGCGGGCCTCTAGCGTCTGCAAGGAGGCGACGAGGTTCCTGTAGGTCTCGAGCTCCTGCCGGCAGCCCTGGCACTTGCCGAGGTGCCGACGCACGGCCAGCGAGGGCTGGCTCTCGCGCGCCAGCGCGGGGATCATCTCTTTGACTTCGGCACATCTCATCCGTCCGGCTCCTTACTCCGTCTCGTCGCTGTAAAGCATCTCTTTCAGCTTCTTGCGGCCCCTGTGCACTCGCACCTTGGCCGCCGTTTCCGTGATCTTCAGTTTCTTGGCCACTTCTTCCATCGACATCCCGTAGACGTCTCGCAGCACGAGCGCCGCCCGGTAGTGATCGGGAAGCAGCTTCAGAGCTTCCTCGACCGCCTCGAGCTCGATCCGCGCCCCCGCCAGCGCCTCGGTCGAAGCCGTCGACGGCAGCTGGGACATCATCTGCTCGTCCGCGTCCACCTCGTGGATGCGTTTGCGCTTACGACCTCGTTGCTTGCTGATGGCGGCGTTGGCCGCCACGCGATACATCCAGGTCGTAAACATCGCCTCGCCCCGGAAGCTGCCGAGCGCCCGCCACGCCTTGAGGTACGCGTCCTGCGTGGCCTCGGCGGCGTCGTCGGGGTCCCGCAGGATCCGTAGACAGAGCGAGTACACCTCGCGGTGGGTGGCCTCCACGAGACGGGCCCATGCGACCTCGTCGCCTCTCTTGCAGGCTTCGACGAGCTCGGACGTGACCAACTCTCGGGGAGCTTCGCTCCCACCGCTCTTAGGACGCTTCACCTCCCGCGAGGTTACCGGGCCGAACGATCCTGAGAAGTGACTAGCGGACGTCGAAGAGCGACTCGAGCTGGCTCAACATCTCGGCCTTGTCGAGTTCGTGCTCGCGCTGCGAGGCGAGCTCGGCCTTGGTGCTGGTAAGCACCGTGGCGACGGCGGCGGCCAGCTCGGCGGGGTCGAAGGGCTTGGTGACGTAGTAGTCGGCGCCCAGCCGATAGCCCTCGGCCCAGTCGGTCTCGGCGCTCCGGGCGGTGACCATGAGCACCTTCACGTTGCCGATGCCGGCCTCGGCCATCCCCTTCAGGACGGCGAAACCGTCCATGTGGGGCATCATCACGTCGAGCATGACCAGGTCAGGAGGGTCGTTCAGGATGGATTCGAGCGCCCGCCGACCATCTGCAACCGCAGCGACCTTGTGTCCCTCATCCGCGAGGATCCCGCACAACAGGGCCCTCAGGTCCGGATCGTCGTCCGTGACCAGAACCCGGGCGCCGCTCGCGGGGGGCTGCGCACCTTCGTCGATGCGATCTTCGTGCGTCATCGCACCCGGCCAGATACCGTCCACCCTCATCCATCTCCCAAGATTGACTCGAGCTGCGACAGCAACCGTGAGGTGTCGAGCTCTCTTTCCCTGCGTGATTTGAGCTCCTCGTTGGACAGCGCGAGCAGCTCCTCTATCTGTGCGATCAACTCATCGAGGTCGAACGGCTTGGTGCTGTAGGCGTCGGCGCCCAGTTCGAAAATCCGGCTCGCATCATGCTCCGAGCCGTTGGCCGTCAGCATGATGACTCGAGTGAGATCCCGTAGCCCGGAGTTGGTGAGCTCGTCGAGCACCTGGAAACCGTCCCGCAGGGGCATCATCACGTCCAAGACGACGAGGTCCGGCGTCGTCCCCTCGGTGAGCATCCTGACCGCCACGGCGCCGTCCCGCGCGGCAGCCACCTCGTGGCCCCTGTCCACGAGCGCTACGACGAGCACCTGCCGTACGTCGGCATCGTCGTCGGCGATCAAAATTCGTGCCATGCGCGCCTAGCCCCTCGAGCTGTCGAATTCCCTCGGTCCCCTAGAGAATCGGACGCTTGGGGCGTTTCCTTGAGTCTGGCTCCGCCGGCTTCAGCCGCCCGCCACGGCGGGAATGATGGAGACCTGCGCCCCCTCGGGAAGAGGGGTGCCGAGGCCGTCCAGGAAGCGCACGTCCTCGTCGTTGACGTAGACGTTTACGAAGCGGCGGAGCTGGCCGGCGTCGTCCAGCAGGCGCTCCCGCAGTCCGGGATGCCGGGACTCGAGATCCTCGATCAAGGAGCTGAGGTCGCCGCCGGCCGCGGGGACCTCGCCGGCTCCGTCGGTCAACGAGCGGAGCTGCGTTGGAACCTTGACTTTCACACTCATGAACTGACCTCCTGGCCCAGGGCGGCGTCGACCTCCTCGACGCGCGGCTTGATCGTGTGCGTGGGAGCGGCATCGCCGAGCGCCTCGAGGGTCTTGAGCCCAATTCCAGTTATGACCGCCACCGTCTCCTGATCGGGTGCGATGGCGCCGGTTCGCACCGCCTGCTCGAGGGCGCAGATGGTCACGCCGCCGGCGGTTTCCGTAAAGATGCCCTCGGTGCGCGCCAGCAGCCGCATGCCGTCGGCCACCGACTGCTCCGACACCATCTGGACCGTGCCTCCCGAGCTAGTGACCTCGCCGATCGCGTAGTAGCCGTCGGCCGGATTACCGATGGCCAGGGACTTGGCGACGGTGTTGGGTTTGACCGGCCGAACGTCGGTGGATCCCTCGGCGAATGCCGCGGCCACCGGAGAGCACCCCTCGGCCTGCGCCCCGTGAACCTGCAGGTGCGGCTCATCGTCCAGAAGCCCGACCTTGTGGAGCTCGCGCGTGCCCTTGCCGATCTTGGTCAGCAGCGAGCCGGACGCAACCGGAACCACCACCGCGTCCGGGGTGCGCCAGCCGAGCTGCTCGGCGATCTCGAAGGCGAGGGTCTTGGAGCCTTCCGCGTAGTAGGGGCGAACGTTGACGTTTACGAACGCCCACGGACGCGAACCCGAGAGCTCGGCGCAGAGCCGGTTTACGTCGTCATAGTTTCCCTCTACCGCAACGACCTGGCCGCCGAACACGACCGTCCCCGCGACCTTGCCACGCTCGAGGTCCATGGGGATGAACACCACGCTCCGCATCCCCGCGGCGGCCGCGTGGGCCGCGACTGCGTTGGCTAGATTGCCAGTTGAGGCGCAAGCTGCCACATCGAACCCAAAAGAGCGAGCGACGCTGAGTGCCACCGACACGACGCGGTCCTTGAAGGAGTGAGTGGGGTTACCGGCATCGGACTTGATCCATAACGTCTTCAGCCCGAGCTCGGCGGCGAGGCGCGGTGCCCGGCGCATCATCGTTCCTCCGGCGCCGATGTCGATGACTCCCTCCTCGGGCGCGGGAAGAAGGTCGGTGTAGCGCCACAGGGTGCGAGGGCCTGAGGCTATGGACTCTCTCGAGATCGACGACTTGATGCCCTCGTAGTCGTAGGTGACCTCGAGCGGGCCGAAGCAGAACTCGCACACGTGCGTAGGCGCAACCGGGTACTCCCGGCCACACTCCCTGCAGGCAAGGCCTCGGACGTACTTCATGTAACCGCCTCATTTCGTTTGTTGAACATGCTCGCAACCTCACCGAGCTAGAACCACAAGCGCTTACCCTGAGTAATTGATGAGGGTATTTCATCGATCAGGGGTGATCGAACGACCGCCGATGGCAGGA